>CAZMRK010000761.1:0-4686 GCA_964568355.1 uncultured Solibacteraceae bacterium
GGCCTATTGTTATCACGCCGGCCGGGCGATCCGTTGGGTACTGAAGCAGGCGCTGCATGGATTTCAGGGGACCACGGGAGGCTTCGAAGAGTGACGACTTCCCGGTATTTTAATTCGGCAATTGCCGAAAAGGGTACCGAGATTCGGCATCTATCCGATGCATGTTGTTATGATCGAGGATGTGCAGCAGGCAGAGTCTGAACTCTACAAGGCTCTTTTTGAGCTTTCGCAGTCCATCGCCGGCCACAGCGACCTGGAAAGCCTGTGCGCCAGCCTGGCCAACTCCCTCCGGCGAGTGGTGACCTTCGAATACCTCGGGCTGCTTCTGCACGAAGCCGGCGACAATGTCCTCCGCCTGCACGTTCTGAGCTCCCAGTGCTCGCGCGGGGACTCGCAGAAGGGGGTTCCGGTGGACGACGACACAGTGCTGGGCTGGGTCTGGCGGACCCAGGAGCCGGTGGTCATCGCACCGGTGGAAGAAGAAAAGCGGTGGACGGACCTGATTCCGCATCTCCTCGAAGACGGCATCCACTCCCTGACGCTGGTGCCCCTCACCACCGGTGACCGCAAGTTGGGCATCCTGGGCTTCGGCGCATTGGATCCGGTCCGGCCGGACGCCTGTGAGCTGGCGTTTTTGAAGCGCGTGGCTTCGGAGTTCGCCGTCACCGTGGATTCGTTTCTAACACGGCAGGAACTGGTGCGCCAGCACGACCGGCTGCGGGTGCTGTTCGAAATCAGCAATGCGCTGGTCTCGAAGCTGTCCATGAATGACCTGTTCGCCGCCATCTCGGAGCAGCTTACCCGCGTCGTGAACCACGATTTCGCAGTGCTGACGCTGCTCGACCCCGAGACCGGCAAGCTGCAGCTTTCCGCGCTGCATTTCCCCAACGAAGTACGCTTCGAAGTGGAAAACACCACGGTGCGTCCCGAGGGCCTGCCCATGGGAGAGGCCCTGACCACGGGCAAGCCGGTGGTGGTCGACAAGATCGACTTCGAACGCTATCCCTCGCCGCTGTACCGGCGCTTTGTCGAGATGGGATTTCGCACTGGCTGCTTTGTCCCTTTGGTGACGCCCAACGGGACTCGCGGCGTGCTGGACGTGGCGCGCACCAGCGGGCAGCCCTACACGCGCGAAGAGGTGGATCTGCTGGTGCAGGTCACCAGCCAGGTGGCGATTGCCGTAGAGAACTCGCTGGCCTATCGCGAGCTCGCGGAGATCAAGGAAAAGCTGGCCACCGAAAAGTTGTACCTCGAAGACGAGATCCGCTTCGACCAGAACCTGGGAAATATGGTGGGCGAAAGCCCGGCCTTTCAGACCGTGCTCAAGAGCATTCAGGTCGTGGCGCCCACCGATGCCACGGTGTTGATTCTGGGCGAGACGGGTACCGGCAAGGAGCTGGTAGCGCGCGCGCTGCATGATCTGAGCCCGCGCAGCCGGCGCTCCTTCGTCAAAGTGAACTGCGCCGCCATTCCCGCCAACCTGCTCGAAAGCGAGCTGTTCGGCCACGAAAAAGGAGCCTTCACGGGAGCCTTCACGCAAAAGGTGGGGCGCTTCGAACTGGCGCACCAGGGGACGCTGTTCCTGGACGAGATTGCCGAGATCCCGCTGGAGCTGCAATCGAAGCTGCTGCGGGCGATCCAGGAGCAGGAGTTCGAACGCGTGGGCGGCAACCGCACCATCCATGTGGATGCGCGCTTTGTAGCAGCCACCAATCGCAACCTCAAAGAGATGGTGGAGGAAGGAAAGTTCCGCAGAGATCTTTACTACCGGCTGCACGTGTTTCCTCTGGCCGTGCCGCCCCTGCGCGAGCGCAAGGACGACATCCCCCTGCTGATCCGCTACTTTACGCAGAAGTACGCGCACCGCATGAATCGCCGGATCGATTCAATTCCAGCCGCGGCGATGGATGCACTGGCCAACTATGCGTGGCCGGGGAACATCCGCGAACTACAGAACATGGTGGAGCGGTCGGTAATTCTCAGCCGCGGTCCAGTGTTGAACCTGGTGATGCCGGAGGCGGCGGTTCCCACTGCGCCGGCGCCACGCGGCTCGCCGCTTTCGGCCGCGGCAGAACGGCAGCGCATTCTGAATTGCTTGAAAGAGACGAACGGAGTGGTTTCCGGACCCAACGGAGCAGCCGCCCGCCTGGGAATAAAGCGCACCACGCTCCAATCCCGCATGAAGAAACTGCAGATTGAGCGGCAGTATCAATAGGCGCGCGGTGTTCAGACGCCGAAGGCCTGCGCCGCGCCCAACACCATCGCCAGGGTCAGCCCGGCAATGGCGAACTCGCCGGCAGCGCCGACCGCCAGCGGTCGCAAGCCCTGTTTGCGCAACTGCCGGATGTCGGTGTTTAAACCCACGCCGGCGAAGGTCAGCAGAAAGGCCCAGCGAGACAGGTTCGCCAGATCCGCGAGTTGCGGCTTGCTGAATATGCCCCAGGTAGCCGCGAGTGAGATGAGCAGAAAGCCCAGCACGAACTTCGGAAATTTCTGCCACAGAAACCCGGCCTTGTTGGCGACCTCCACCCGCTCTGCTTTGCGCGCCCAATAGATGGCATAGCCGAGGACCACGAAGCCGATCATGGCATTCCGCGTGGTTTTGGCGAGCACGGCGAATTTGGCGGCGGTATCGGAGTAGAGCGCCCCCGCAGCCGTAGCTTCGGCGGTGTTATCCACAGCCAGCCCGGCCCACAGGCCGAAAGCCTGGTCCGACATGCCCAGTGCGTGGCCGATTGCTGGAAAGGCAAAGAGGCTGAATGCGCCGAGCGAGAGAATCGCGGCGATGGCGTAGGAGACGTCCTCGTCGTCGGCCTCGATGGCGCCCTTGGCCGCAATGATGGCGGAGACGCCGCAGATAGACGATCCGATCGCCAGCAGCGAGGTCAGCTTGGGCGAGAGCCGCATCCATCGGCCCAGGACCGTCATCAGCGCGATGGAGACCGCCAGTTCGATGATGACGAAGATCAGGCTCAGGCTGCCCAGTTTGAGCACATCGCCCAGCAGAAACCGCGAGCCCAGCAGCACAATTCCCGCCTTCAGCCAGAACTCGTAAGTGGCCAGCCCCGGCCGGAAGATGCGCGGGACTCCCACGGTATTGGAGAGCAGCAGGCCGAACAGGATGGCCCACAGAACATATTCGATATTGGGCAGCATCTGGTGATGCGCCTTGCCGTAAGCCGAGATGGATTGCTCGGTCAGCTTGCCCAGGTACCCGATGCCGGCCAGCAGCGCCACTCCGGGCAGCATGGCCAGCAGCCCGTTCGGCTGGCGGACCTCCGGGCGTTGAACGGCAGGACTTGCAGGATTCACAGCTTCCTCCAGAGCTTCACGGCTTTACCAGGGAATCCGGGGCAGCATGTGGAACCGGACGAGCGCCGCCACGCACAATGCAGTGATCACCGCCCACCAATCGAGCGACAGGTTGCGAAGAACGTTTTTGTTCGACATAGGATCGTTTCGCGACGATAACACCCGGCGCGTGTCTGGCACAAGTCGACCGGACTTCTACGCGCAGAACGGAAAGCAGGGCTGCCACAGCAGGATCAAGCCCAGCGCGCGCCACAGGATATACGCGAAGCCCGCCAGTTCCACTCCCCGCGCCGCCTTGTGGTCCAGGTGAAATTGCGGCAGCAGGCCGGCGGCTGCCGTCACCACCACCGCATACGGGTTCAGACCACCTTGGAATCCGAAGGTATAGCCCAGCAACACGGCATAGTAGCCCAGCGGCCAGCGCGAACCGGTGCGCCTGCGCAGGCGCAATACGGCCATCGAGATGGTCAAGGCCATCAGCAGCAGGGTCAGGTCGTTGAAGAGCGTAAAGCGGAACGACTCCATGGGCTCACTTTAGCGCACCGAAGGCGGTAGACTTCGGATGATGAGCCAATCCAACGATCATGCCGTCAACCGGCGGGACTTTTTGGGCGCCGCGGCGGCCGCGAATCTTCTGATTCTGCGCCCGGAACTGGTTCGAGGATACCCCGCCAATTCCGCCGTCCGGCTGGGACTGCTGGGCTGCGGCGGCCGGGGCACCGGCGTCGCCACCTCATTCGTCGAAAATGCGGGGGCGCGCATCACTGCGCTGGGAGATCTGTTTTCGGACCAGTTGGAGCGCGGCAAGGCCCACTTTGACAAAGTCGCGGGCAAGCACGGCCATCCCGCAGTGGCCAACTCGCAGTTATTCCACGGCCCGCGGGCCTATGAGCAACTGTTCCATTCGAAAGAGATCGACGCGGTCTATATCGCGACGCCGGTCTACTTCCACGCGCAGCATCTGGAAGCAGCCGTAGCAGCCGGCAAGCACGTGTACGTGGAAAAGCCGTTGGGTGTGGATGTGCCGGCGGTACGCCGGTCGTTGCGCGCGGCGGAAAAGGCCAAAGGGCGCCTCAGCCTGACCGTGGGCCTGCAACTGCGCCACGCCACTCCTTACGTGGAACTGGTCAAGCGCGTACAGGGCGGCGCCCTGGGCGAGGTCGTGACCGGGCTGGTCCACTACTACGCCGGGCCGATCGAGCGCCCGGCGCTGCCGCAGGCTTCTCCGGCCGAACGGCGGCTGCGCAACTGGATCTGGGACAAGACGCTCTCCGGCGATATCATCGTGGAGCAGAACGTGCACGTGATCGATTTCACCGACTGGCTGCTGGGCGCGCATCCCCTCTCCGCTTCGGGCGCCGTGCGCGGGCGCAA
>CAZMRK010000762.1:0-7656 GCA_964568355.1 uncultured Solibacteraceae bacterium
GAACGGCTGGCCGGTCTTGGATCCATCGGCCAGGCCGACGAAATTCGCCACCGTCCGCGGTGCCTGATCCTCGTACAACCGGATCTTGAAACTTCCTTCGGTGGTGTCGAATACGGCGAACAATTCGTTAGGCATCGTCCCCTGATTGTACCAGGGTCGGCGCGGCGGCTATCGGCTCGAAATCTGCTCCGTCGCCGCCCGCTGCGCCAGTTCGTCGCAGCGGTTGTTGTCCACGTGCGAAGCGTGGCCTTTGGTCCAGCTCCAGGTCACCTTGTGCCGCGCCACCTGGCGGTCGAGTTCCTGCCAGAGATCCTGGTTGATCACCGGCTTTTTCTCCGCCGTCATCCAGTTGCGCCGCTTCCAGTTGTGGATCCAGGTGGTGATACCGTTCTTCAAGTACTCGGAATCGGTGATCACCTCCACCTCGCAGCCTTCTTTGAGCGCCCGCAGCCCTTCAATGGCGGCTTTCAACTCCATGCGATTGTTGGTGGTGTGCGGTTCGGAGCCGTAGATCTCCCGCTCGCGCTCCTTGTAGCGCAGGATGGCGGCCCATCCGCCTTTACCGGGATTGCCTTTGCAGGACCCATCGGTAATCAATTTGACTTTCTTCAAAGCCTGGTTTTTTAAAGCCTGGTTCTCGGTCACAGAATTCGTATCTTCACTTCCCGGCGCCCCTCAGCCATTGAACCACCACCATCAGCAGGCAGTCCTCTCCTGCTTATGAAACGAAAACAGCCTCTCTCTGCCGGTTGAAAAACGCATCTACCAGGTCCAGGATCTCCCGCCCCTCCGTGGCATGATAGATCCCGGCCCGCAGCTTGGCACCGTGCGTGACCCCGTGCGTGAAGTACGTGGCGAACTGCTTCATTTTGCCGACTGTATCCGGCTCCTGCCGCTCCAGCAGCATGGCGTAATAGGTGCGCATCATCTCATAGCGGTCGCCGTCGCCCGGCTGATCGTAGGCGCCGGTGGCCAGATATTGCTCGATCTGGCGGAAGATCCACGGATTCGAGGAAGCCGCCCGCCCGATCATGACCGCGTCGCAATTCGTTTCCCGCGCCATGCGCACCGCGTCTTCCGGCGTATTGATGTCGCCGTTGCCGATCACCGGAATGCGCACGGCCGCCTTCACTTCGGCGATGCGCGTCCAGTCGGCCTTGCCGCTGTAACCCTGCTCGCGCGTGCGCGGATGCAGCGCCACCGCCTGTAAGCCGCAATCCTCGGCCAGGCGCGCCAGGCGCACCGCCACCAGTTCCTGATCGTTCCAGCCGGCGCGAAACTTCATGGTGAACGGAATCGTGATCGCCGCCCGCACCGCGCGCAGCAATCGCTCCACCAGCGGCAGGTCGCGCAGCAGTCCGGAGCCTCCGTTGCACTTCACCACTTTATTGACCGGGCAGCCGAAATTCAAATCCAGGATGTCGAACCCCAGATCCTGGCAGACCCGCGCCGCATCCGCCATCACCTCCGGATCCGCTCCGAAAAGCTGTGCGGAGATGGGATGCTCATCCGGCTCGAAAGCCAGGTACTTGAGCGTGCGCGACGGTTTCCGCCCTCCCATGGACGCACGAACGCCGTGAGAACTGGTAAATTCGGTCATGATCAGCCCGCACCCGCCCAAGCCGCGAATGAACCGGCGGAACACGGTATCGGTCACACCGGCCATGGGCGCCAGTACGGTGGCGGGCGCGATCCGCACCGGTCCGATCGAAAAGCTCTGGGGAAACTGGATCATGGCCTTTATATTTCTTCATTTTACGAAGAAATATCGGAGAAACGAAAGTCCCCGGTCCTTCGTCCGATGCTAACAGAGGAGAGCGAACGACATGAAACCCGTGCAAATGGGACTTCTGGTGCTCGCCGGAGCGTTAGCTGGAGTCATCTATATGAAGGTGGCGCAGCGGCCCCAGCCGGTAGCAGTCACCGCGCCTGCTCCGGTCCCCGCCACTCCGGCCATCACACCTGCACCCGCACCGCCGGTGGAGGCGGCAGCGCCTTCCCCGTTCCCGGAGAAGCAGGCGGTGAAGAAAGCCGAACCCTCCAAACGCCAGGCAACCAGCCGGCCTCCGAAACGCGAGCCGGTTACAATAGCTCAGAACCAGCCTCCTGCAGCCGAGCCGCAGCCCGCGGCCGCGCCGCAACCGGAGCCCGCGCAGCAGGCGCCCGCTCCCGCTCCTGCCCCAGCCCCGGAGCAGGCTCAACCGGCGCCGCAGCCGGTCCAGCCACCCCCTCCACCTCCGCCGCCACCCACGGTCACGCTCAATGCCGGGACCATTCTGTCCGTGCGTCTGGTCGAAGGGCTTTCGAGTGATCGCAACCAGCCGGGCGACACCTTCTCCGCTACGCTCGATACACCGCTGGTAGTGGATGGCTTCGTCATCGCCGAACGCGGCGCTCGCGTGGAAGGCCGCGTAGTGGATTCCGCCAAAGCCGGCCGCGTCAAAGGCACCTCTTCCCTGGGCGTGGTGCTAACCCGTCTGCATACTTCCGACGGCCAGCACATCGCCATCAAGACCGACACATTTACCCGCCAGGGCGCGCAGTCGCGCGGTAGCGATGCTGCCAAAGTGGGCGGAGCGGCCGCGGTTGGCGCCATTATCGGCGCTATCGCCGGCGGAGGTAAGGGCGCCGCGATCGGAGCCGGCGCGGGCGGAGCCGCGGGTACCGGCGGCGTGCTGCTCACGCGCGGCAAGCCGGCCGTGCTGCCCAGTGAAACCCACCTGAATTTCCGCCTGAGCGAACCGGTCACCCTCACGGAACGCCCCGGCCGAGGCTAACACTGTAGCGCCCGCTTCAGCGGGCAGCAGCAACACTCGTGTCGCTGTCCTTTTGCGATACAATTCACTCCCATGAGCTCCAGTCGTCGCGATTTTCTCCGCGCGGCAGCCACCCTGCCCGCCAGTTGGACTGCTTTTTCCACCGCTCTCCACGCCGCGAGCTCCACTTTGCCTGACGCCGGCAGCGAAGCCTATTGGCAACTGGTCCAGCGTCAGTTCCCGCTCCAGCCCAGCCTGATCTATCTCAATGCGGCCAACGTGTGTCCCGCTTCCCGCCCCGTTCTGGACCGGCACCTGGAGTACCTGCGCGACTTCCACTCCAATCCGTCCTTCCAGAACCGCGAGAAGTACGTGCCCATGCGCGAATCCCTGCGCGCCAAAGTCGCCGGCATGCTGCGCGTCTCGGCAGACGAGATCGCGGTCACGCGCAACACCAGCGAAGGCAGCAACATCATCGTTAAAGGAGTAGACCTCAAGGCCGGCGACGAGGTTCTGATTACCGCGCACAATCACCCCTCCAACAATGACTCCTGGAAGGTGCGCGCGCGCCGCGAAGGCTTTGTAGTCAAAAGCCTGCCGGTCGAGATCCCCGCGCCCGGCAAGGACGCGCTGCTCTCCGCTTTTGAAAAGGCCATTACCCCACGCACGAAGGTGATCGCGGTAACTCATCTGACCAGCACCACCGGAATCCTCTATCCTGCCCGCGAGATCGCCGAACTGGCCCGCCGGCGTGGCATCTATATGCACCTGGACGGCGCGCAGACCTTCGGCGCGCTGGATGTCAACCTCCAGGAAATCGGCTGCGATTCCTATTCCGCCAGCGCCCACAAGTGGCTGATGGGGCCGCTCGAAGCCGGCATTCTCTATGTCAAGGCCGAGCGCATTCCGCAGATCTGGCCTTCCATCGTCACCGCCGGATGGGCCGAGAATCTGAAGGGCGCGCGCAAGTTCGAAGTCTTCGGACAACGCGACGATCCGCGCGTGGTGGCGCTTGAAGCCGCCATCGATTTCATCCAGATGATCGGTATGACCAAGGTGGAAGCGCGTATGCGCGCTCTCTCCCTGCGCGCCAAGCAGGGTCTGGCCGGCATTTCCCAGGTGCAACTGAAAACCAACCTGGAGCCGGAGCTTTCCGGCGGTGTCGTCAAGTTCCGCTATCGCAACCGGCCCACGCAGCAAGCCTACAACGAGCTCTGGACGCGCCATCGCCTGGCCCTTGCCATCACTGCTTCCGGCGACGCGGAGGGCTTGCGCATCTCGCCGCAGATTTACAACTCCTTCGACGAGATCGATCGCGCCCTGGAAGCCATCCGCGAGTTGGCCTGATGCGCTTTCATACCGAGTACCTCACGTTTCGCACGGAAAAGCATCGCGAGTACATCAACATTACGCAGGACGTCGAGACCGCCCTCCGCAAGAGCGGCATTCAGGAAGGCATGATCCTGGTCTCCGCGATGCACATCACCGCGGGCGTGTGGGTGAATGACGCCGAAGACGGTCTGCTGGCCGATATCGATGAGTGGCTGGAGAAACTGGCACCCTTCCGGCGCGACTACCGCCATCACCGCACCGGTGAAACCAACGGCGATTCCCACTTGAAGAGCCTGCTCGTGCACCACGAGGTCATCGTTCCGGTAACCAAGGGCAAGCTCGACCTGGGTCCCTGGCAGCAAGTCTACTACGCGGAGTTCGACGGCCAGCGCAGCAAGCGAGTCATCATCAAGGTAATGGGCGAGTAAAGCGCCCCCGCGCGCGGTTCCGCACCACGATTTCGCCACCGCAAAGCCGTTACTGAGCCGCGACCGTAAGGGAGCGGTCACCCACTCTGAAAGGAAACTTCGCCTCGCGGCATTTCCCGGCTGGAGGAAAGCCCGCCGCGGGAACTCGGTTCCCCTGGCGCCGTCTAACTAATTGCCATGCAGCGAAGCTTCTGCGTTTCTCTTCTCTTGAGTGCATCGGTATTCGCCGCCGATCTGCCGGTGCGGCAGGTAGTGCTCTATAAACACGGAGTCGGCTATTTCGAGCGCGCCGGCCAGTTGAGTCCCGGTGAATCCGCGCGCCTGGAGTTCAAGGCATCCGAGATGAACGATGTCCTGAAATCCCTCACCCTCGAGGAACAGGGCGGCGGCAAAGTCTCCGGCGTGCGCTACGATTCGAGCGAACCGCTCTCGCAGCGGCTCGGTGAATTCCCGTTTCAGATCGGAAACGGCCAGCCCTTGAGCGCCGTGCTCGATCAACTCAAAGGCGCGCGCGTGGAACTGAAATTTTCCGATACGGTTGCTGGAGCCATCGTGGGAGCGCGCATCGTGCCGGCCGACGACAAACATCCGGAGCGCGAACAGATCACCCTGCTGCTCGATTCCGGCGACCTGCGCAATTTCGATCTGGCTGCCGCCACCAGCCTGCGCTTCGCCGATCCCAAACTGCAGCTTCAGTTCAAGGACTATCTCACGACCTTGACTAGCGCGCGCTCCAAGGAAAAGCGCAGCGTTTATATCGATTCCACCGACACCCGGGCGCGCTCGCTGCTGGCCTCCTACCTGATCCCCACGGCCATCTGGAAATCGAGTTATCGCCTGGTATTCGGCGAATCCGGTCAGCCCACCCTGGAGGGCTGGGCCATCGTAGACAACACCACCGGAGAGGATTGGACCAACGTGCAGCTTTCGCTCGTCTCCGGCAAGCCCATCTCCTTTGTCAGCCGCCTCTATGAGCCGCGCTACATCCGTCGCCCGACCGCCGAGCTTCCCGAAGACCAGGCTCAGGCTCCCGTGGTGCATGAAGGCGCGGTTGAATTGGAAAGCGACGCGGTCCGGATGAGGCCCAGCGCCGGACTCATGGCTCCTGAAAAATTCGCCGTCTCCACCGGCGTGGCCGGCGGAGTGATCGGCGGCATCGCGGGCTCCATTCCTTCCGCCGCTCCCCCGTCTCCCCGATCTCCCTGGTTTCAGAGCACCATCGCCTCCACCGCCTCCGGCCGCGAATTCGGCGATCTGTTCGAGTACCGCATGGCCGCCCCGGTCACCGTGCGCAAGAGCGAATCGGCCATGTTGCCCTTCCTCCAGCAGAAAATCGAAACGCGCAAGCTCCTCATCTATTCCGGCGAGAATTCCGCGCATCCCACCAATGCGGCGGAGATTACCAACACTACCGGCAAGACGCTCGATGGCGGCCCCATTACCGTCTATGACGGCGGTTATGCCGGAGAGGCTCTGATGGAAACGCTGAAGGCCGGCGACAAGCGGCTCATCAGCTATGCCGTGGACCTGGGCACTCGCATCACCACCCAGTTCGACAGCAAGGGCGCGCTGGTGCGTGAGATCCACGCCAGCCGCGGACTGCTCACCACCCGCAAAGCGCAGGTCGAAACCAGGACCTACACCATTCGCAATGTCGATGCCAAGGCCAAAACCCTCGTCGTGGAGCACCCGGCGCGCCCCGGCTACACTCTGCTGGACCGCAAGCCTACCGAGAAGACCACGCAGGCCTATCGTTTCGAAGTGAAACTGGCTCCGGGCGCTACCGAGAAGTTCCCGGTCACCGAAGAACGCGTCTATGAAGATTCGGTGGCGGTAGCCAATCTGACTCCCGACCTGATTTACACCTATCTCTCCAACAAAGAGCTCACCGAGGCCGGGCGCCGCCAACTGGAGCAGATTCGCAATGCTAAAGAGCAGGTAGCCGCCGCCGAGCGGGACAAGCGGCACGCCGAATCGCAGATCGGCGACCTGGTTCGCGACCAGGACCGCATCCGCAAGAACATCGGCAGCCTGAACGCCGTCAGCGGCCAGCAGCAGCAGGTCCAGACCTACGCCAAGCAGTTAGCCGCCCAGGAAACCCAGTTGGCCTCCCTGCGCGACCGCTCCGCGGAACTGGACCGCAAGCTCTCCGCCCTGCGCCAGGAACTCGACAAACTGATCGCAAACCTGTCCTTCTAATCCTATGGCAGTGGAGTCCGCTCCCTCGCGGTCGCGGTTCAGTGGCGGAACGGAACCGCCGTAGCGCCCGCTTTCAGCGGGCCGCATCGACACTCCTGTCGATGCCCGGCGCAACGAGATTACTGCACACCAATCGGCCCGTCTGTCGCAGAATAGAGGATTGAATCTCGCACTCATCGGCTATGGCAATGTGGGACGGGCACTGGCGCGGCTGCTCGCGGAGAAACGCACCGAGTTTCCTTTTTGCATCACCGGCATTCACACCGCCCGTCACGGCACGGCGATTTCCGCTGACGGGCTCCCGCTCGAGCCGGACTTCGGTCCTTCCGCTCCCTCCGCCGCCGCATTCCTCGATGCCTCCCACGCCCGGATCGCCGTCGAGTTGACCACGCTCAATCCCGCCAGCGGCGAACCCGCCATCTCCCATATCCGGGAGGCCTTCACCCGCGGGATGCACGTGGTCACCGCCAACAAAGGCCCTCTCGCCTATGCCTATGCCGGCCTGCGCGATGAGGCCGCCCAACGGCATCTTCAGTTCCGCTTCGAATCCACCGTCATGGACGGCACGCCGGTCTTCAACCTGGTGCGCCACAACCTGCCGGGAGTCCAGGTGTTGGGCTTCACCGGAGTGCTCAACTCCACCTCCAAGCTGGTCATCGAAGCCATGGCCCAGGGCGGAACCATGGAAGAGGGAATCGCCTTGGCGCGCCGGCTGGGCATCGCCGAAGCCGATGTCAGCTTCGACCTGGAGGGCTGGGATTCGGCCGCGAAGACCGCCGCTCTGGCCAACGTGCTGCTCGATGCCCGCACCACTCCGCAGTCGGTTTCCACGCGCGGCATCACCCGGCTCACTCCCGAACGCGTGCAGGCCCTCGCCCGAGATGGCAAGACCGTGCGCCTGGTATCCCGCGCCCGCCGCGGCGCCTCGGGCCTCAGCCTTC
>CAZMRK010000763.1:0-16512 GCA_964568355.1 uncultured Solibacteraceae bacterium
GCGTTCTCGGTGTAAAACGTGTAACCGTCGGCGATGGCCCGGACCGCTGCCTGCTTGATGTAGTCCGGCGTGGGGAGGTTGGATTCGCCGAAGTACAGGCGCAGCACACCCTCCATCGACATAGCGATCTCCGCCAGCTCCCGTATGCGAGAGTGCGGAACATGCTCGACGGATTGGGATAGGTGCGCCATTCCCGCAATCGGGGAGGGAAAGATCAGACCGGTCCTGTCCTACAGAGTCTTTAGATAGGCGATGAGGTCGTTCTTTTCGTCATCGCTCAGCATTTCTTTGTAGGCCGGCATCCCGTTGCCGCCCTCGTCCACTTTGGCGCGAACGTTTTCTTCGGTCGGCTTCTTGCCGTTGGTCATCTTCTCCTTGGAAAACAGTCCCTTCAGCCCCGGTCCCATCTTCTTTTCGTCGCTGTCTGCGTTATGGCAGACGCTGCATTGTTGGAAAACTTCTTTCCCCTTTTCCGCATCGCCTTTTTTGGCGTTCTGGGCCATTGTCATAGAAGCGACGGCAAGCGTCGCAGCGCAAGCAAACACTCGAATGGTCATACAGGTTTAGTTTCTCCTGGGGAGCTAAAGAGATAGTTTACAATTTTCCCGATCCGCCCGCCATCCGGAAGAACTACGAAAACTCCCTCCTGGCAGCCGGTCCCCTCCCGCGATATCCTGGAAGAGATCAGCACTCAGGGATGTCTCACCCCCGTCTTGCGATACCGCTACGTCTTTAGGGACGCATGAGACGCCCCGTTTGTTGCCCAAAAACGACAGTTTCCCAGGGATCTCGCATTAAAAAATGCTTTACCGCACCAGGCACGAAGAGGTTTGTCACTTGTTCATTCTCTTGCTGTTGGTTCTGGCCGCTCCCGTCTGGGCGCAGGTTACCACCGGCTCCATCTCGGGCTATGTGCTCGATCCCAGCCGCAATCCGGTCCCCAATGCCACCGTAGAGGCTGCCAGTACCTCCACCGGCTTCGTGCGCCACGCCACCACCGATAGCGCCGGCTTTTATCTCCTGCCCCAGTTGCCGCCCGCCGCTTACAACCTCACCACCAGCGCGCCGAACTTCCGTCCTGCCACCCAGAGCGGGCTCTCGCTGGAGGTGAACGCGCACCGCCGCGCCGATTTCGTCCTGGAGCTTGGCACGCGCCGCGAGTCCGTCGCCGTAACCGCCACCGTGAAGCGCATCGCCACGGAGTCCGGAGAACTGGGCACCGTGCTCGACCAGGTGCGCATCCAGGAACTGCCCCTCAACCGTCGCGATTTCCTGCAACTCTCGCTGCTCACGCCTGGCGTGCTCCCTGCCGTCCAGAATTCGCAGCTTTCCGGCCGCGGCGGCTTCGCCATGCATGCCAATGGCGGCCGCGAAGAATTTAACAACTATCTCCTCGACGGCGCGGACAATAACGACCAGTATCAGAACACCTACGGCCTTCAGCCCTCAGTGGACAGCATCCAGGAATTCAAGATCGCGACCAATAGCTACAGCGCCGAATATGGCCGCAGCGGATCCGGGCAGGTGAATATCATCACTCGCAGCGGCACCAACCAGTGGCACGGAACCGCCTACGAATATCTGCGCAATCGCGATCTCGATGCCCGCAACTTCTTCGATGGCGCCACCAAGCCTGAGTACATCCGCAACCAGTTTGGCGGAGGACTCGGCGGCCCTGCCTGGAAAGATCATTCCTTCTTCTTCGCCAACTTCGATGCAATCCGGCAGCGCCAGGCCTGGACCAGCCTTGCCACCGTTCCCACACTCGAAGAGCGGCAGGCCGTGCCGCCGTCTCTCGTTTCTCCGGTCGGCGCGAAGATTCTCGATCTTTTTCCACTGCCCAACCTCCCCGGCACCTCCGGCAACTATCGTGCCCAGCCCATCTCCAGCGAGACCACCTCGCAGTTCAGCGGCAGGTTCGACCACTACTTCTCCGCCAGGAACCTGATCAATGTGCGCTACAGCTACAGCACGCAGGATCTCACCGAGCCTTCCACCGGAGTGCCCGGCTTTGGCGACTATGTGACCAATCTCGGTCACAACGCCATGATCCACTACCAGCACATCTTCAGCGCCCGCGCCATCAACTCGCTGCGCCTGGGCTTTAACCAGACCTTCCGCCACATCAACCCGCAAAACTTCAACCTCGATGTCGGCAAACTCTGGAACGTGGGCTGGCTGAACGTCAACCCGCGCGACCTCGGATATCCCTCCATCAGTGTCAGCGGATACTCCGATATCGGCGATAGCACCGCCACTCCTCTCAAGCGCAATACCGACACCTACCAGATCAGCGATAGTCTTTCCCTGGTACGCGGAAACCACGGCATCAGGTTCGGCGGCGAAATCCGCAATATGCGCATGACCGCCTTCCTGGACTACTTCTCCCGCGGTTCGCTTTCCTTCTCGGGCGCCATTACCGGCTCCGGCATTCAGGATCTGCTCATGGGCTATCCCTCCTTTGCCATCCATTCCCAGTTCGATAACCCACAGACTCTGCGCGCCACCGCCTACAACGGCTATGTACAGGACGATTGGAAGATCCTGCCGCGTCTTACCCTCAACCTCGGACTGCGCTACGAGTACAACCATCCGCCCACTGACCCGCGCGATCGCATGTCCATCTTCGACCTGCGCACCGGTACGGTCGTCAACGTGGGCTCCAACGGCATCTCCCGCTCCGGCATCCAGCCGGACCGCAACAATTTCGCCCCCCGCGTCGGCTTCGCCTGGTCGCCCGCCGAGAAACTGGCGGTGCGGGGCGGCTACGGCATCTACTACGACTCCGGGATGCTGGTGGTCAACTCTTCGCTCTATTTCAATCCGCCCTATTTCGGCGTCTATGCCTTCTTCCCTTCGCAGAACGGCCTGCTGACGCTCGCGGATCCGTTCCCCACACAAAGCGGCATCCTGACGCCCGCCTCGCCCAATACCATCAGCCCCGACCTCACCACGGCCTACATTCAGAACTGGAACTTGAACGTCCAGCGCCAGATCGATGCCGCGACCGTTGTCAGCGTCGCCTATGCCGGGTCAAAGGGCACCCATCTCATCCGCTCGCGCGACCTGAATCAGCCCCCACCCGCCCCCGGCGATCTCACCGAGCGGCGTCCCTATCCCGCCTATGGCGGTATCTTTTTTTCGGAGAGCGGGGCGAACTCCGAGTACCACTCTCTCCAGGCATCCCTCGATCGGCGCCTCGCTCGCCGCGTCTCACTGCTGATTGCCTATACCTTCTCCAAATCCATCGACGACACCTCGGCCTTTCTCGGCACCGTTCCGGACAAAAACTTCCCCCAGAACAGCCGGGCCTACAACCTCGAACGCAGCCTCTCCAGCTTCCACATGCCCCACCGCCTCAGCGCGGCATATGTCTACCAGGTTCCCGGACGAAGCTGGTGGAACCGCAATTTCGAGGTGCGCGGCATCACCACCGTGCAATCCGGCCAGCCCTTCACTCCGCTGCTGCGCTTCGACAACAGCAACACCGGCAACAGCGGCGGCATCTTCGGGCTCGACCGGCCCAATCTCCTGCGCAATCCCAGGCTCTCGAGTCCCGGCCCCGACCAGTGGTTCGATACCTCCGCCTTCGCCATTCCGCCGATGTACACCTTCGGGAACGCCGGCCGGAACATCCTCACCGGTCCCGGTCTCTTTTCGTTCGATATGGCCCTCTCGCGCAGCTTCCTGCTACGCGAAGGGATGGCCCTCTCCTTCGATGCGCAGGCCTTCAACCTCTTCAACCGCGCCAATTTCGATCTCCCCGACGCCTATGCCGACCAGCCCACTACCTTCGGCAAAATCTTCTCCGCCAGGGCCCCGCGGCAGATTCAGTTCTCGCTCCGTCTGAGGTTCTGATCGCGCTCCGGGCCCCCATGTTATCCTCGAAATATCAATCTGTTACGTTCAGCCTCATCCTGTAATGAAAAAAGTTTTAGCTCTCAACCGCAGCGAAATTGCGATCCGGATCCTGCGCGCGGCCAATGAACTGGGTGTGCGCACGGTAGCCATTTATTCCCAGGAAGACCGCCTCAGCCTCCATCGATTCAAAGCCGACGAAGCTTATCTCGTCGGAGAAGGCAAAGGCCCCGTCGAAGCCTATCTCGACGTGGAAGGCATCGTCACTCTGGCCCGGGAAAAAGGCGTGGACGCCATTCACCCCGGATATGGCTTCCTCTCCGAGAATCCTGCCCTGCCACTCGCTTGCGAAAAGGCCGGCATCGCCTTCGTCGGCCCCAGCGCCAAACTGCTGGCCCTGCTGGGTGATAAAACCGCCGCCCGCCGCCTGGCCCAGAAGGCCGGCATTCCGGTCGTGCCCGGCACCGAAGAGCCCGTCACCGAGGCGCAGCAGGCCGAACGTATCGCCCGCGAAATTGGCTTCCCGCTGATCATCAAAGCGGCGTTCGGCGGAGGCGGCCGCGGGATGCGCGTGGTCGAAAAACCGGCTCAGTTTAGCGAGCGCCTCGAAGAGGCCCGGCGCGAAGCGGCGGCCGCCTTCGGCAACGATGCCGTCTTTCTCGAACGCTATGTCCGCCGTGCCCGCCACGTGGAGGTGCAGATCCTCGGCGATCGCCACGGTAACGTGCTCCATCTCTACGAGCGCGATTGCTCGGTCCAGCGCCGCCACCAGAAGGTAGTCGAAGTCGCGCCCGCGGTCGGCCTCCCCGATTCCATCCGCCGGAGCCTCGCTGCCGCGGCCGTACAGCTTGCCAAGGCCGCCGGCTATTACAATGCCGGCACCGTCGAGTTCCTGGTTGATATCGATACGGGCGACTGGTATTTCATCGAGGTCAATCCACGCATTCAGGTTGAGCACACCGTTACCGAAATGGTCACCGGCATCGATCTCGTGCGCTGCCAGATCCAGGTGGCTCAGGGCCTCAACCTCTTCGGCCCGGAGATGGACCTGCCCTCTCAGGATCAGGTTCCGCTGAACGGCTACGCGCTGCAATGCCGCCTCACCACCGAAGATCCCGAAAATCACTTTGTGCCGGACTACGGCAAGATCCACACCTACCGCTCGCCGGCCGGCTTCGGCATTCGTCTCGATGGCGGCTCTGCCTATAGCGGCGCCGTCATCACTCCCTACTACGATTCCCTGCTGGTCAAAACCACTGCCTGGGGCCGCAAGTTCTCCCAGGCCTGCGAGCGCATGGACCGCGCCCTGCGCGAGTTCCGCGTGCGCGGCGTCAAGACCAACATCCCCTTCCTCGAGAACGTCATCAATCACCCCGATTTCCAGGAGGGCAAAGTCACCACCTCCTGGCTCGGCGAGACGCCCGAGTTGTTCCGCTTCACCCCGCGCCGCGACCGCGCCACCAAGCTGCTCAGCTATCTGGGCGAGGTGATCGTCAACGGCAATCCTACCGTGGAGGGCAAAAAGGCTCCCGAGCGTTTTCAGCCAGCCCCCGTGCCCAGCCACGACCCCGGTCCGCCTCCGGAAGGCACTCGCCAGATGCTCGACCGCCTGGGACCTGTGAAATTCGCCGAGTGGACCGCCTCGCAAAAGCGCCTGCTGCTCACCTGCACCACCTTCCGCGATGCTCACCAGTCGCTCATGGCCACGCGTGTCCGCACGTATGACATGCTGGGCATCTCGCAGTTCGTGGCCCATCGGCTGCACAATCTCTACAGCCTCGAAATGTGGGGCGGCGCGACGTTCGATGTCGCCATGCGCTTCCTCTACGAAGACCCCTGGGTACGCCTGCGCCAGCTTCGGGAAGCCATCCCCAACATCTGCTTCCAGATGCTGCTCCGCGCCTCCAACGCCGTGGGTTACACCGCTTACCCCGATAACGTGGTCCGCGAGTTTGTCTACGAAGCCGCCGCCCAGGGCATCGATATCTTCCGCATCTTCGATTCGCTCAACTGGCTCCCCAATATGAAGGTGGCCATGGAAGCGGTGCTCAAGACCAACCGCATCTGCGAAGCCGCTATCTGCTACACCGGGGACATCCTCGATCCGCAACGCACCAAGTATTCGCTCGACTACTACATCCGGATGGCCAAGGAGCTGGAGCGCATGGGCGCCCACATCCTGGCGATCAAAGACATGGCCGGGCTGTGCAAGCCCTATGCCGCCGAAAAGCTGGTCAAGGCCCTGCGCCAGGAAATCGGAATCCCCATCCACTTTCACACGCACGACACCAGCGGCATCAACGAAGCGTCCGTACTGAAAGCCGCCGAGGCCGGAGTGCACGTCGCCGACGCCGCCATCGCCTCCATGAGCGGCACCACCAGCCAGCCCAACCTGAACTCCATCGTGGCCGCGCTGGCCAATACCAAACGTGACCCCTGCCTGGATCTCGACGCTCTGAACGCCTGTTCCGACTATTGGGAAGTCGTGCGCGAATACTATGCGCCGTTCGATATGGCGCCCCGCTCCGGGACTGCCGAGGTTTATATCCACGAGATGCCCGGCGGCCAGTACACCAACCTCAAGGCTCAGGCCGAATCGATGGGGTTGGGCGAGCGCTGGCCCGAGATCGCCCGTGCCTATGCGGACGTCAACATGGCCCTGGGCGACATCGTGAAGGTCACCCCTTCCAGCAAAGCGGTCGGCGATATGGCCATCTTCCTGGTCAACCACAACATGACCGTGCGCCAGTTCGAGCAGCTTGGTCCCGACCACAACCTGACCATTCCCACTTCGGTCGTCGAGATGCTTTCCGGCGATCTCGGCGAGCCCGAAGGCGGCTGGCCCAAACAGATTCAGAAAGTCATCCTGCGGGGAGCCAAGCCCAAACGCGGCCGCCCCGGCGCCCATTTGACCGCGGCGGACTTCGAAGCCACCGCCGCAACCCTGGAAAAGAAAATCGGGCACAAGCCTACCCGCGACGAAGTACTGAGCTACCTGCTCTATCCCGACGTCTTCCTGAAGTTCTCCCGCAACCGCGCCGCCTGGGGCAGCGTCGACGTGCTGCCCACTCCGCAGTTCTACTATGGCGCCGAGCGCGGCAAGGAATTCACCGTGGAGCTGGAAGCCGGAAAGGTGCTCTTGATCAAATTCCTCACCTTGAGCGAGCCGCACCCCGATGGCACCCGCACCGTCTTTTTCGAGCTGAACGGCCAGCCCCGCGAAGTCACCGTTCGCGATCGCTCGCTCGAAGTAAAGGTGGAAGCCAAGCCCAAAGCCGACCCCAACCAGCCCGGCCAGATCGGAGCGCCCATCCCGGGCGTGGTTTCGAATATCGCCGTCGAGCTGGCTCAGCCCATCAAGAAGGGCGACCGGCTTCTGGTCATGGAAGCCATGAAAATGCAAAGCACCGTCTATGCTCCGGTAAGCGGCAAGGTCACCCAGGTTCTGGTCCAGGTGGGCCAGCACGTGGAAGCCAAAGACCTGCTGCTCGTTATCGAGTAGCCGCCCTCGTCCGGCGTGCCTTACGGCCGGAAAAGAGTCGCGTCGATATACCGGGGCAACAAGATCAGCGCCAGGGCCACACCGCGTACGGCAACAGGCACTGAACCGCGCGCGCTGGCAGGTGGACCAACCCGCTGATCCGCCTGCGCCGCTAGCGAGATGAAACGAAACATGCAGACTCCTCCCGGAGGATGTCACGGCTGAAGTATTTCCCGTAGCCCAGAAACAGCAGCGCCGAGCAGACCACATACAGGATGGAAACCGTGGCGAAGATGGCGCCGAGCCCGAAGGCCGGCTTGGCCACTCCGGCCAGCAGGACCCCCGCGCCTCCGGCTACACAATTCAAGCTGTTGCTCAGCCCGATCGTGGTGGCCCGCAGCCGGGCCGGCAGCAGATCCGCCAGCACGGGATGCTCGTTGCAGATGCCCAGCGACCGCAGCAGGAAGAAGCCTACGCTGGCGGCCGCAACCATCCCCAGATCGCGCGACCAGAGAAAAACCAGCAGCAGTGGAGCCGCGGCCAGATACAGCACGGCATGCAGCAACATGCGGTACTCCGGCTTGCGCCGGGCCACCCAGTCCGATGGCTGGCCGCCCGCCAGCGTTCCGGTGATCATGCCCGCCTGCGCGTAGAACGTGCCTGTGAAGCCTGCCTGCGCCAGCGACATCCGGAAGGTCTCCAGGAAGTAGAGCGGCATCCAGGTGAGCAGGATCCACATGGCCGTACCCGCCAGCATGGCTTGTACCAGGACCAGGCGGCAGGTGGGAATGCGCAGGACGTGGCGTACCGCGCCAAGCGGCGGTTCGGCGGTGGTAGCCGCCGGAAGGGCGGCGTTCAGGGCGGAAGTGCGGAAGAAACGCCGGCTCCCCATCGCTAGTAGAATTCCAGCGACGCCCAGCACCAGCAGGGGCCAACGCCAGCCGTAGCGCTCCCCCAGGAATCCGGCCAGCGCGCCTCCCGCCACCATTCCGGCGCTGTACCCGGCCGTGTGAATCGCCATCGCCGTGGCGCGTGTGGTCTTGGCATGGCAGTCGGCGATCAGCGCTACCGCCGCCGGCATATAGGCCGCTTCCACCACTCCCAGCACCACACGCATCGAAAGCAACTGTGTGGTACTTGCGGCCATGGAGGTGATCGCTGTGGCCAGGCTCCAGCCGAACAGGCTGCTCGTAATCAATGTTGTGCGCGAGAACCGATCCCCAAGGTAACCCGCCACCGGCGAAACCAGCGCGTACGACCATAGGAAAAAGCTGCTCACCGCGGCCAGCGCTACGTCCGACATCCCCAGATCGCGGTGCAGCAGCGGAAATACCGCCGTGATCGCGGAACGGTCGCCGTAGTTCAGCGCTGCCGCGCAAAACAGCAGCCCCACCACCAGCCATTTGCGCTTGTCGCCGGACTGCAAGTCAGATCCTCGGAGAGAATGCGAAGCCCAGCCGCTCGAATCGTGACCGGATGTTGTGGTAATAGTCGCGCAGCCCCAGAACATCCGCCCCGGCGCTGCAAAACAAAGCTCCCATTTCCAGATATCTCTCCACGTTCTCGCAGTCGACCGGCAGCCCCCACGCCCGGCCGTGCTTCTCGCAGGCGAGCGCTACCCGTTCGATGGCCTTCCTCACCTCCGGGTGCCCGACCTGCCCCGGGATGCCCAGCGCCTGCGACAAGTCTCCGGGGCCGACAAACAGCACGTCCACCCCGTTCAGTGCCGCCATCTCTTCCGCCTGTTCCACCGCCTCCGGATCCTCGATCTGCAAGACGAGGACCGTGTTCTCGTTGGCGTGGCGCATGTATTCCATCAGAGGAACCATGCAGTAGTGCCCATCCGCGTTGCCGCTGTCGAGCGCTCTCAGGCCCAGCGGATGGAAGCGCGTGGCTTCGACCAAAGCAGCCGCCTCGCGGGCGCCCCGGCAGTGCGGCACCATGATCCCCGAAGCCCCCAGTTCCAATGGGTGGATATAGCTGGAGTAGCCGGCCTTCTGGACCCGCACCACGCTGTCCAGGTCGTTCAACCCGGCCGTCCGGATCAGGTGCGCCAGCCGGTCGCCGTCGAGCGGTACGTGCTCGCAGCAGATCCAGACCCCATCGAAGCCGATCAGGCCGATCATGTCCACAATCACCGGGTCCTGGGTGTTGATCTTGGTCAGGAGCACAGGTTTGCGCTCTCGCAATTTCGCTCGGATGCGGCTTTTACGCATGATGGATTCGGGTCACAGCGAGACCGTCGCTTTGCCGGGCGCGCAGTCATGCGCCGGCGTGGGAAAACCCAGGTGGTACCGCACACATTCCTCGGCCGTCTTGCTGATTCGGCGGGCTAGGTAGTCGATGTACATCTGGTGCTGCTCGTCGAACAACTCCACGGTGAGGTCCGGACGGTTCATCCGGTAGGCCGTTCCGTAGGTGATGGTGGGAATCGTGACGCGCTGTAAGCAGTTCACCAGATAGGAGTTTCCGCTCCACTGCCAGATTCGTCCGTGAAAATCGATCTCCCCCTTCAGGCGCGCCCGCCGGTCTCCGGCGCGGAAGTGCTCCAGCATCCGGTCCTTGATTTCTGCGAGGGTCGCCAACCCCTTCGCCGTGATCGTCTCACGAGCCAGTTGCAGGGCCAGGATCTCCAGTTGATAGCGCACCTGGTCGGTCGCCTGCCGGTCCGCCTCCGTGAAATTCAAAACCGCAAAACCCCGGTTCTGGCTGTGCGTCACCAGGCCTTCCTGCGTCAGCAGCAGCAGGGCCTCGCGCACCGGACCGCGGCTCACCTTCATCTCGGCGGCCAGCGCCGATTCCACAATCGCCTCGCCTGGACTGAAGCGGCGGTCGAGTAGCGCCGACCGCAGTGCTTCGGCAATGGCATCACGCATCGCTACGGCCTTGAACTCGGGCAGTCCGGACATCACAGCAAGTGTAAGAAATCTTTATTTCCGTGTCAACTGTTTCGTGGTGACTGTTGACAGTTAGCGATCTTTCTGATAGAAACTCCAAATAGCATTTTTCGGGAGGAAAGATGACACTTCTTCGATGGCTCGCTCTGGTGCTGATTGCCGGCGTCGGCGCCCTGCTTGCCCAGACTGCGGAAATTACCGGCAGACTTACGGATAGTTCCGGCGCCGTCGTCCCTGGGGTCCGGGTGACGGCTATCCCCATCGATACCGGACTTCGCCGCGAAACGACGTCCAACGAGACCGGCTACTACACGCTCCCCAACCTCGCGCCCGGCCGATACGAGCTGGACATTCAAGCCTCCGGCTTCAAGCCCCTCCGGCGGACCGGCATCACCCTGGCCGTACAGCAGGTGGCCCGCATCGATCTGAAGCTCGACCTTGGAACGCTCCAGGAAACCGTGGAGGTCAATGCCTCGGCTCCGCTGGTGGAGTCCTCCAATGCAGCCCTGGGCCACGTAATCGACAACAAGAAGATCACCGATCTGCCGCTCAACGGCCGTCAATTCCTGGAATACGCCCTGCTGGGCGCCGGCGTGAATCGCGGCAAACCCGGGGACGTGCGATCCTCGCAGCAAGGCATCGCCATCAGCGCCAATGGCCTCTACACCAAGAACAACAATTTCATGCTGGATGGCGCCGACAACAACGAGAGCTTCCAGAACCAGTTCGTCTCCGAACCGTCCGTAGACGCCATCGCCGAGTTCAAGGTGCAGACCAGCCTTTACTCCGCGGAATTCGGACGCGGCGGCGGCGCCGTGATCAACGTGGTCACCAAATCCGGCACAAATCAGTTCCACGGCACCGTCTTCCACTTCCTGCGCAACAACGTCTTCGACGCCAAGAACTACTTTGTGCCGGCCGGTTCCTCCAATCCCCCGCTTCGCCGCAACCAGTTCGGGGCTTCGCTCGGCGGGCCGGTCGTTCGCAACCGCACCCACTTCTTCGTCAACTATGACGGCATGCGGCTGCGGCTGACCAACACCTCCACTGCCCTGGTGCCGACGGCAGCCCAGCGAGCCGGTGATCTGTCCTCGCTCAAGACCGTCACCGACTGGGCCAGCGGCGCGCCGTTCCCGGGCAACATGATCCCCTCCAGCCGCATCTCTCCGGTCTCGAGCAAACTGATCGGGAACTGGCCTGCTCCCAATCTGCCCGACACTGTGCGGAACTACATTAGCGACAGCGTGGACCAAAACCAGCACGACATCGGTCTGGCGCGCGTGGACCATCGCTTCTCCGACAAGGATTCCATCTATGGCCGCATCGCCATCAACGACAACACATTCCTGCAAGCCGGCCCGTCCTCGCTCGTCGGCGGCATCGAAAACTATGACCGCAACCGCAGCGCCGTAATCAACTGGCTGCGAGTCGTCAGTCCCACCACGCTCAACAGCCTTTCGCTCGGGTTCAACCGCTTTGTGCAGGATAGCGGCGGCCAGAACGTGGGCAACCCCATCGCGCTCGATGCCGGCATCACCGGGATTTCCACCAACCCGCGGGACATCGGCTTTCCGGAGGGCATTAATTTCAGTGCCGGCACCGGCTTCCTCAGTCTCGGCGAGCGTGCCGTGCGCATCCGGCGGGTCACCACGTACCAGGTCCTGGACTCTCTGAGCTTCGTTCGCGGCAAGCACACCCTCAAGGCGGGAGGCGAGATCCGCTACGTACAGGCCAATATCCTCCAAACCGCCGCCACGCAGGGCAGTTTCAATTTCAACGGCCAGTACACCGGCAATGGATTCGCAGAGTTCCTGCTGGGAGTGCCGTCGTCGACTTCAGTCAGTGTCAACGTCGGGCTGGCCTATCCGCGCCGCTGGGCCTACGCCGGATACCTGCAGGATGATTGGAAGATCACACCGGATCTCACTCTGAACCTGGGCGTCCGTTATGAGGTCAATGCGCCCACCACGGATGCTCGCGGCCAACTTTCCAGCTTTGATTACCAGACCGGTGAAATCGTCTTCCCCCGGAACGCCAACCTGGGCAACTTCTACACCGTTTACCGCCCCGATATCCCCGTGCGCCAGTGGAACTCCAACACGCTCTTCGACACCAACTGGAAGAACGTCGATCCCCGCGTGGGGCTGGCCTATCGGCTGTTCGGCAGCAGCAAGACAGTCTTCCGTGCCGGGTTCGGCGTCTTCGCCATGTCTCCGGAGCTCAATTCGGAGATGAATACCGGCAACACTCCTCCCTTCCAATTGCGCATCGACGACACCGGCAATGCGGGCGCCCCCAATCTCTCCTGGGCCCTAAAGGGTGATCCCGCGCTGTTGAAGGACGCGGCCTTCGGTATCTTTACCTTCAACGCCAACCGGGATTTCGTCAACGGATACATCATGCAATGGACCGGCGAGATCCAGCAGCAGCTACCCTCCAATTCGGTCTTCAAAATCGGCTATGTCGGCAATAAGGGCGTGCACATCGATCAGCACGTCGTACGCAACCAGAAGCCGCCCGGGCCTGGACCGGCCGCTTCCCGCCGCGACTTCTCGCAATTTGCGCGGCTGCGTTCCTATGAGAGCAACGGCTGGGTGAACTACCACTCGCTCCAGGTTTCTTTCGAGAAGCGCTACTCCCAGGGCCTGAACCTCACCGCGGCCTACACCTGGTCGAAATCCATGGATTTCGGATGGACTCAGGATGCCTGCTGCCAGCAGGACATCGACAACCTGGCGGCGGAAAACGGCCTGTCTTCGCAGGACCAGCGCCACCGTTTTACCGCCAACGCCCTCTATGAACTGCCCTTCGGTTCCGGCAAGCGGTTCCTGGGAAGCGCGCATGGAGTCGCCGGCAAGCTGGTGGAAGGATGGAGAATCGGCACCATCGCCACGCTGCAGTCGGGCTTCCCGGTAAATCCCGCCGTTTCCGGAAACCGCGACAACGTCCCGGACAACACGGACCGGCCCGACCGGATCGGCAACGGCATGTATCCCTCGGATCAGCGCTCCCCCGACCACTGGTTCGACCCGGCCGCTTTTGCCGTGCCGGCGCTTTACACCTTCGGAAGCTCGGGCCGCAACGTCCTCACCGCCCCGGGCGTGGTCAACTTCGATCTGGTGGCCGCCAAATTCACCACCATCGGCGAAAATCGGCGGCTCGAGTTTCGCGCCGAGTTCTTCAACGTCACCAACACGCCCAACTTCGGAGCGCCGGTGGCCAACATCTCCAGCACCACCTTCGGTAAAATCTTCAGCGCAGCGGCGCCGCGCCAGATCCAACTCGGCCTGAAATTCTATTTCTAATGACGACCTCACGACGCAGTTTCCTTGCATCCCTCGCCGGCACGGCAGTCCCCCTGCTCGGGGCTCCGGCCGGGCTGATCCGTGGTATCGACAGGAGTATCCTTTGGCACGGGCGCGAAACCGGCAAGACCTGGTTCCACCCCCGCGCCTGCCGCATTCCCGGCGCCCGGCCAACCCTGCTCATGACGCTCCAGCAGATCACTGGCTCGGATGTGTTCCACCACGTCCACTGGTCCGAGTCCAGGGATCTGGCCGCCACCTGGAGCGAACCGCGTCCGATTCCCGGACTGGGACGGCGGCCTACGCCGGACGGCCTCGAAGAAGGTACCTGCGACGTCGTTCCGGAGTATCATGCGCGCACCAGGTGCGTGCTGGCAATGGGCCACAATGTCTACTACGACAAGACCGGCAAGCTGGCGCGGCCCGACACCGAGCGCTGGCCTGTCTACGTGGTGCGCAATTCCGCCGGGCGCTGGGGCGCGCTCAAGAAGCTCCACTGGGATAACCCCGAAGCCAGCGCCATGTATACCAGCAACTGCTCCCAGCGCGTCACGCTCGAAAACGGCGATATCCTGGTGCCGCTCTCCTTCGGTCCGCTGGGACGCAGGGACCGCGGCGTTTGCACCGTGCGCTGCACCTTCGATGGCGTGGATCTGAAAATCGTGGAGTCCGGAAACGTGCACCGGAATCCGGTGAAGCGCGGCCTTCTCGAGCCTTCGCTCGCCCGCCACGGCGTCCGCTACTTTATGACCATCCGTGCGGAAGACGATCGCGGCTACGTGACCGCCTCCTCCGACGGCCTGCACTGGGCGGAGAAGCAGCCCTGGTGCTGGGATGATGGAGAGCCGCTCACTCTCTCCACCACCCAGCAGCGCTGGCTACCCCATAGCGACGGCCTCTTCCTCACCTACACACGCAAGGACCCCACGAACCTGAACGTACCGCGCTGGCGGGTCCCGATCTTTGTCTCGCAGGTGGACCCACGGAAGCTGTGCCTGATCCGCTCCACGGAGAAAATCGTCTTCCCGCTGGAGGGGGACGGTGTGCATCACGCTGAAAGCGTGCCGTTTCTGGGCAACTTTCACACCACCGCCATCAGCCCGCGGCAATCCATCGTCACCACCTGCGAGACCATCCTCAAGACCTTTGGCGGCAATACGCTCCAGGCGCGCATCGAATGGTCGCGTCCCAACCGGGACATCCGGGATTCATGAGGATGCCCGTTGGAGGCTCAGGCGTCGGCAGCCTTCTTCAGCGGTCCCTTCTTGCCGCCCAGCGCCGCGCGCACCCCGGCGCCATAGGCTGGATCGACCTTCGTGAACAGCGCAAGCTGTCTCTCGACAATCTCCTGCGGCACCCCCTGCATCGCTTCGGCGATGTTCGAAAACAGGCGCTGCTTCTGCCCGTCGTCGAATAGCCGGAACAACGCCCGCGGCTGGCTGAAATCATCGTTGCCCTCGCGATGGTCATAGCGCGCCGCATCGCCGGAGATCCGCAGCGGAGGCTCCGCCACTGCCGGATTCTGCACCGGACCCTGGAAGCTGTTCGGCTCGTAGTAAGCGTCCGGATTCCCGGTATCGTTGCGGAAAAACCGCATCGCGCCGTCTTTATGATAATGGTGGACCGGGCACTTGGGCGCGTTCACCGGCAGCGCTTCATAGTGCGTTCCCAGCCGGTACCGATGCGCGTCCGCGTAGGAAAACAGGCGCGCCTGCAGCATCTTGTCCGGGCTGAACCCGATGCCCGGCACCCTGTTCGAAGGGCTGAAAGCCGCCTGCTCGACCTCGGCAAAGTAGTTCTCCGGGTTGCGGTTCAGTTCCACCACGCCCACGTCGACTAACGGATAGTCGGTATGCGGCCAGACCTTCGTCAAGTCGAAGGGATTGTAGGATGTCTTCTCGGCATCGGCCTCCGGCATGATCTGCACCTTCAGGGCCCACCGTGGATACTCGCCGCGCTCGATCGAGCCGTACAAATCCTCCTGATAGCTTTCCCGGCTGCGGCCGATGACCTCGGCAGCCTCGGCGTTGGTCAGATAGCGATGCCCCTGCTGCGTCTTGAAATGGAACTTCACCCAGTAGCGCTCCTGCTTCGCGTTCCAGAAGCTATAGGTGTGGCTGCCGTAGCCGTTCATAAACCGCGGGCTCGGCGGCAGTCCGCGATCGGACATCAGAATGGTCACCTGGTGCAAGCTTTCCGGGCTCAGCGACCAGAAATCCCACATGGCCGTGGCGCTGCGCAGATTGGTTCTCGGGTGGCGCTTTTGCGTGTGAATAAAATCCGGAAATTTGAGCGGGTCGCGGACAAAAAACACGGGCGTGTTGTTGCCCACCAGATCCCAATTGCCCTCTTCGGTATAGAACTTGATGGCGAACCCGCGCACGTCCCGTTCGGCATCGGCCGCACCTTGCTCGCCCGCTACCGTGGAAAATCGGATCAACAGATCTGTTTTCTTGCCTACGCTGCTAAAGATCTTCGCGCACGTGTACCGGGTGATGTCCTGGGTGATGGTCAGGGTCCCGAACGCTCCCCAGCCCTTGGCGTGGACGACCCGTTCGGGAATACGCTCGCGATTCTGATGCGCGAGCTTTTCGATCAGCTCGTAATCCTCCAGCAGAACCGGGCCCCTGGGCCCTGCGGTGAGGGTGTTCTGGTTATCGGCGATCGGCGCGCCGGCCGTAGTGGTAAGATGCTGGCTTTTTTGATCCGCTTGGTCACTCATAGCAGGAATCTCAACCTCAGCCTACGGCAATTCCCCATACTCTGCAAAGCCAGCGGCGCGGATTGTAACAATGATTGTGAAATTACACGCTAGTGTAGAAACGACGCTGCAAACCGGGTACAGGCACACGGCTGTCCGGTTAAAGGTCTAATAGACTGAGTTGGTTAGCCGGGGTGCGGATCTCCGATTCGGGAGAAGGTTGCTCGAAGAGCTGTGAAATCGGCGTTTTTTCAAAAAGGCTGAGGCCCA
>CAZMRK010000764.1:0-6156 GCA_964568355.1 uncultured Solibacteraceae bacterium
GGAGCGTGGGGTGAAGGAGACAACCCTCCCCGTGAATTTCCAGGCCATCCGCATCAACGATCTGGGTATCGCCGCGGTTTCCGGCGAAACCGTTACAGAGTTGGGCCTGCGCACCAAGGCGGCATCGCCGTTTGCCAAGACGATGTTCCTCGGCTATTCCAACGGCTGCGCCAGCTACATGCCGACCGCGGAGTGCTATCCGGCCGGCGGTTGGTCCCCCTGGGAAACCTACTCGATTCCGGACATGCTCTTCCAGACCTACCAGGTGCCTATGGCGCTCTCCCCAGACAGCGGCCGGCTCATTGTCGATCACTCCACGGCCCTGTTGCGCCGCGTGGCTGGAACGGGAACTGCCGCCTCAGGCAGCCATTGAGCGAAACGTCGCGGCGTCTTTCTCTCGCACCAAAAAGAGAAAACACGCCGCGGCCACCAGCATGGCCGCACCCGCGAAAATCATCGCGAGGTCGAAATTTTTGGTGCGCCCCACCACGAATCCGGTAAGCACCGGCGCGCACACTCCGGCGGCATTGGCAATCGTGTTCTGCACGCCGATCACCCGCCCGATCAAGGTCGCCGGAGATACGGCTTGTGTTAGCGCCCAGTAATTCGCGCTGGCCACGCCGACGCCAAACAAGGACACCGTCAGCACTCCCAGGATGGCCGGAGACGAATTGAGGGCGGGCACCGTGAAGATCACCGAGCCGAGCAGAAACCCGACCGAGACAAACCACTTGCGTACCCGGACCGCCTCGCCGGTGCGCCGGATCACACGGTCGGCCGCGCGCCCGCACGTCATGGAGACCACCGCCGTCACCAGCAGTGGTAAGGCAGTGTAGGCGCCCATCTTCAGGAACGAAAAGCCGCGTGCCATCACCAGGTAAGAGGGCAGCCAGGTCAGGCAGAAATACCAGTAGTAGGAATAGAAGAAGGAGCCTATAGCGATACCCCACAAGGTCGGCCGGCTGAGAATGCCGTTCCAGGAGATGGGTGCGGCTTGCGGCGCCGCTTCCCGCTGCGCTTTGCTGCGGTTGGCAGTATTGGGTGCCAGCAGAAGCCATGGCGCCAGCCAGACCAGCGCCCCCAGGCCGGTGAGAATGAAAAGCTGACGCCACCCCAAGTGGTCCAGCAGCACCGCGCCCAGCATCGCTCCGGCCGCGGGGCCGATCATCATGCCGGAAAGATAGATGGCTGTGGGCAGCCCTTGCTGATCTTCGGGAAAACTGCGGCGGATATAGGCCAGACTGGCGGGTTGCGCCGCCGCCTCGCCCACCCCCAGCAGCAATCGGGCGGCTAGAACCTGCTGAAAATTCGTCGTAATCCCAACCGCGGCGGACGCCAACGACCACACCAGCAGCGCGCCGCCATAGGCCCACTTCAACCCGAAGCGATCAATCAGCCACCCTGCCGGAACCTGCAGAAAAGCATACGTCCAAAAGAACGACGAAAGCAGCGTCCCCATCGCCGCCGGTGAAAGTTGGAAGTCTTTCATGAGCGGGACAGCGACAATGCTGAGATTGCCGCGGTCCACATAATTGATCAGAACCGCCACAAACAGCAGCACGACCATGATCCAGCGGCGGGAGGGCGCCCCCTGGTTCGTGATCAGGCCGGCTTCAGCCGGCAGGGTGCGCGCATCCGCCATGGCCTACTCCGCCGCGGTAGCGCTGCGCGCCAGCAGTGCCCGCACGGCTCGGTCGGCTTCCGAGATGGGATGCTCCGACGCCTGTTGCCGCAGACGGTGGAAGTTCGGATAGCCGGCCTTTTCCTCTGCCTTCCACTCCGTAGCGAAGTTGCCGCTCCGGATATTGGCGAGGGTCTGGCGCATCCGGTTGCGCAATGCCTCGCTGTCGCCGGTGGAATCCTTGCGCCGCGAGAGCACGCCGTATTGCGAAGTCGGAGAGTGATAGCGCATCTGCTCGAAGATTCCCTTGCGGGCCATGGCCGCGAAGATGTCCGCTGCCTCACCCGAAGCATAGATTTCAAGTGCGGCAGCCTCCTTGGGATATCCCTGCTCGGACAGTACCTCGTAAGCGCTCAGCAGACAATCGAACAGCGCCGGCCACAGTGCTTGTTCAGAGAACAGGTCCAGCTCCGCTTCCGCTCCAAAAGTAGTGTGAAACGCGCCGGCACGCGTGCAGCCGATGCCCTTGGCTAGAGCCAGCGCCGTAGCCCAGGCGCTGCCGGAATAGTCCTGGCGCACGTCCACGTCTGCGTTCACCCCGCCGCCGTGCTCAAATGCCACCCGCACCTGCCTGCCGATGGTGCGCGGCGCCACCATGATCACGTCCACGTTTTCCGGTGCCGCGATCAGGCCGAAATGCACGTTGTATCCGCTGGCAAAGGAAAGCGTCTGCCGGGGACGCAGACGTGGAGCGATATCCCGTTCGTAGACCATCTGCTGCACTTCGTCCGGGATGAGCACCATCACGATGTCCGCGGCTTCCACGGCCTCGGGAATCGAAACGGGCGAAAAACCGTCAGCTCGCGCCTGGGCGGCGTAGTCGTCGGGAATATTCCCAACGATTACATGCACACCGCTGTCGCGCAGATTCAGGGCCTGAGCACGGCCTTGATTGCCATATCCGATGACGCCGACCTTCTTTGTCTCCAGCACCGATAGGTCTGCATCGCGATCATAGTAAACTTGCAAGGTTCCCCCTCAAAAGTAAAACTTCGCGCCGAATTGCATGGTGCGTCCCGGCTGCGCTGCGGTGATCTTACCAAAAGTGCTGGGCGCGCTGACATTGGCGTTCGGACGATTATAGTTCGTGTTGTTGAGCGAGTTGAAGGCTTCCCAGCGGAACTGCAGGCGCTTCTGCTCGGTGATCTCGAAGTTCTTGAACACGCCCAGGTCCAGCGATTTGTTGCCGTCCGTATCCAGGTAATGAACGCCTCCGTTTCCGTAGGTATTGAGCGCCGGCTCCGCAAAACAGGACGTGTCGAACCAGCGGTCTACCGTGCGCCGATCGCTCGGAAGGTTGCCGTTGCAGAGGCGGTTCGGCCGGCCGCCGAACGAATTGGCCGTGTTGGACCGGTCCGTCGCGGTAACGTGGAAGGGAAGACCCGTCTGCAGGGCCAGAATGCTGTTGAGTTCCCAGCCCCCGATCAACTGTTTGACGACTCCTGTGGCTTTGGAGGCGAAAGGCAGTTGGTAGTTCACACTTGCGACAAACCGCTGGCGCACGTCATGAATGCTGCGCCCATAGTCGTTGTCGCCGGGACGGTAGAAACGCGTCGCTTTGCCGTCGTAGGAATCGGTGTCCATGGACCGGCCCCACATATGGTTCACCATGAAAGTCATCCCGTTGCTGTATGACTTGCGTAGCGAGGACTGCAGCGCATGGTACTTGGACATACCGGCCCCTTCGTCGCTGAGGATGAAGCCCAGGTTGGGATAGGGCCTGCGCTGTTGGGTGGTGCGGGGATCGTCGGCCGCAAAGAGCCCCGGCGCAACATTGCGATCATACCGCTTAGAAAGATGTGTCCCCTTGGAACCGACATAGGCGACTTCAAAGAAGAGGTTCCAGGGTAAGTTGCGCTGTACACTCATCGTCCATTGCTGAAGGTAAGGATCGCGGCGTCCGGTCAGGTTGAACAGGAACTGTCCCAGGGGCAAGGGGCTGTTTAGGTCCGGTGTGGGGAACAACTGGGTAATGTTGATGCTGGGCACCACCGGGTCGGGACTGACAAAGGATTGGCCCACGTTCAGCGGCGGCGAGATCCCCTGCCACGCCTGGTCGTTGCCGGGCAACCGGTCGTAGAAGATGCCGTAGCTCGCCCGGATGGCGGTAGCATCGCTGCCGAAGGGCCTCCAGGCGATGCCGACACGCGGTGCGAAATCATTTCGATCGGTGGGGTAGAGACCGCGCGAAACACCATCCTGGCCGGCGAAGCGCTGCTTGCCGGTCGCGAAATCGAAGTCCGATATGTTGTTGAACTTCTCGGTCAGTGGTGGTTGCACCTGGTACCGCAGCCCCAGGTTCAGCGTTAGAGTTCTCGAAACCTTCACGTCGTCATTGACATGCAAGGCCCACCACCAGCCGCGGCGATACGTGGGACTCACTCGGGCCTGTCCCGTAGCTTGCGCCGGAAAGCCGAGCAGGTAGTCGGTCAGGGCGTTGCCCGTGTTGGTGACCAGGTTCGTCCCATCAAATGCCTGGCTGAACTGGCCCGTGAATGTGAAAGTGCCCTGCGGCCCGAAGGCCACCTCGTGGCGCAGATTGACGCGCTCCAACTCGCCGCCGAATGTAATCGTGTGCCTGCCCTTCACCCACGAAGCATTGTCGAAGAGAAAAACATTCTGGTTGGTAGAGTTGATGCAACTTCCGCTCGGAAAGCCCCACGAGCCATATTCCTGCAACGCGACAATGGGTACGCCCGAACACCGCGGCGAAGTCGCGATGTTGCTCAGCCCGAAAAACGCCGGCCAGTTGTCGTTCAGTCCGGCTACCGGACCGCCCGCGTGAATGAATACCCGGTCGAACCCGAACCGCAGGTCGTTTACGGTGCTGGAACTGAGAATGCGCGACCAGGAGAGCACCGCGTTGCGCGAGTGTAGCGGGAAGATCCGGTCGGATCCGCGCTGCGGGTTCAGGTTGGTCTGATCCGTCTCATCATAGGTGATGCGGCCGAAAACACGGTCCTTTGCCGAAAGCGCAAAATCGATCCGGCCGCCAAACTTGATCTCGTCGGTGATCACGCGCTGCGTCCCCAGATAATTGATCCCCGAACTCTTCACACTCGGATCCAGGGGCGAGAGCGGCGAGGTCAGCAGAAAGTCGTTGTACTTCTTCGCGAATGCGCCGATCCGGTCCGCCGGCACCACGTTGTTGGCAAACGGTTGCTTGACCTTGTTCGGGCCCGCTGTGGCTGGGTCGTAGATCGGGTTGAATCCGCGAAAATCGCCGCCCAACTGAGCCGCTGTGGGCACCAGCAGGTTCTGCGAGAAGCTCTGCCGCACGCGCAACTGCTCATGATCGAAGTGCAGGAACAACCGGTCTTTCACAATCGGCCCGTCAATCGATCCACCGTATTGGTTCTGGCGGAATGGAGGTTTCTGGGTAACCCGGTCGAACGTGTTGCGCGCATCCAGTTTGTCGTTGCGCAGAAACTCCCATAGTGCCCCGTGCCAGTTGTTGGTGCCCGATTTGCTCACCACGCTCACAATCGCCGGCGATCCGAATTCCGGAGCGAAGTAGCCGCGCATGATCTTGAACTCGGCAATGCCTTCCAGCACTGGTTGTATCGCGACTGCGCCGTAGAATTCCTCCCGTCCCAGCACGCCGTCGAACAGGTACGCGCCCGAGACCTGGCGAGTGCCGGAGATGCCCACCGAGAGATTGGAGCGGTTGCCGTTGAAGGATGACGTGGTGTCTTCTCCGTTTTGTAACACCGGCGGAATCGTCCCCGGTGTGAGCTGCGCCAGTTGCAGGAAGTTGCGGCCGTTGAGCGGAAGATCCACGATGGGCTTCTGCGTAATCACCTCGCCGATCGTCGCGTTGGTGGAATTGACGGTGGTCGCCAGCGCGGCGACGGTCACTTCCTGGGTCACCTCGCCTACCTTCAGCGCCACGTCCTCAGTGCGGCGGTCATCCACCTTCAGTGTGATGCCGGTGAGCGTGAACTTCTGGAAGCCGGGGCTTTCGGCGGTCAACGTGTAAGACCCAACCGGAAGCTGTGTGAAATGGTAAGCCCCCGTCGAATCGGAAAGGGTCTTTCGGCTTTCGTTGGTCCCTTCATTGACCAGTTGTACGGCGGCACCTGAAATGGCGGCTCCGGAACCGTCGGTTATCGTTCCCAGTAGCTGGGCTACCGTGGTCTGAGCATGCGCGGATGCGGTCAAAGCCAGCAGCGCGAGGCAGAGCTTAGTCAAGTTCACATACCCCTCCGGGGCCGGGCTTTCCGACCGGCCGCGAATTGTCATATTGATATACTCTCAATAGGCTGAGAAGTCAAGTAATGCGCGCACGAATTTAACGCGCGCTGCGCAATCTGCTGGAGAGGTACCGGTCCAGCCAGGCCAGCGTATGCATCGTGGCCTCCAGCCTGTGGCTGGGCCGGTTGCGCTGACCGTGCGGTTCTTCAGGGACCCGCACCAATACCGGGTCGTTTCCGCGGACCTTCATCGCGCGTTAGTTCTCGTCGCTCTGTGCAATG
>CAZMRK010000765.1:0-11424 GCA_964568355.1 uncultured Solibacteraceae bacterium
TAATCGGCAAGGTAGGTGGCGTAGACGACGAAACCGGAGTCTTCGCCGTCATCGCCCTGAAGGTCCTCGATTAACCGCCATCCCGGCCGGCCTGCTGTAGCGCCCGCTTCAGCGGGCCGCGTCGACGCTCTCGTCGACGCCCACCCCCTACTTCTTCGCCAGCAGTTTCTCGATCTCGCCGAACAAAGCCCGGCCTTCGAAAATCTGCTTTTCCGCCTCGTTGTAGCCGAAGTCGTTGCGGATCATGCCCTGCCCGTCGATCAGAAACACGTGCGGCACCGCCACGCGGGGATTCTGGGGAGTCACTTTGAGGTAAGAAGCGGCCACCTGCCCGCAATCGAACAGCATCGGGCTGGTCACCTTATTCGCCGCGATGAACTTCCCCACCGTGTCCATGGTGTCGGGCGGTGTTACCACGGAAAGTACGACCACCCGGCCCGCATACTTCTGGCGCACCTCTTCCAGGATGCTGCTGAAGCGCGCGCAGTGGGGGCAGTTGGTCTGCATGAACTCTACGATCACCACCTTGCCGCGATAGTCCTGCGGATCGTGATACTGCATCTTGGTATCCGGCAGCGCAAACCCCGGCGCACGCCGACCCGAAAGCTGCCCGCCGGCGAATACCGACGCCGCGGAAAGAAGAAAAATAAATACGCTACGCATGCTTACCCCTCATTATAAAGTTAGTCGCCGCAGCGACTCGGTATACGGAGCGCGAGCCACGCCGCGCTCGGTGATGATCGCCGTCACATAGCGGTTGGGCGTCACGTCAAACGCCGGATTCGCCACGGCGATCCCCTCCGGCGCCACAGCCGCGCCGAACACGTGTGTTACCTCCGCCGCCGCGCGTTGCTCGATCGGGATCTGCTCGCCCGATTCCAGAGTCAGATCCAGCGTGGAAATCGGCGCCGCCACAAAAAACGGCACGCCATTCTCTTTCGCCAGCACGGCGACCGAATACGTGCCGATCTTGTTAGCCACATCGCCATTGGCCGCGATCCGGTCCGCGCCGACCACCACGCAGCCGATCCGCCCCGATTTCAGAAAATGTCCGGCCATGTTGTCGGTGATCAACGTGGTCGGAATTCCGTCCTGCTGCAGTTCCCACACCGTCAGCCGCGCTCCCTGCAAGAACGGCCGCGTCTCGTCCGCAAACACGTCGATCTTCTTGCCGCATTCCACTGCCGCGCGAACGACGCCCAGCGCCGTTCCGTATCCTGCCGTGGCCAGCGCGCCGGCGTTGCAGTGAGTCAGGACGGTCTTTCCATCCGGCACCAGTTCCGCCCCATTCCGCCCGATCGCCTCGTTGATGGCGATGTCCTCCTGCTTCACCAGCTCTGCTTCGCTTGCCAGCCGTTCCCGAATCTCGGCGATCGGCCGGCCGCGCAGGGATTCGTAGAGCTTCTTCATCCGGTCGATCGCCCAGAACAGGTTCACCGCCGTGGGCCGCGTTGCCGCCAGAGTCGAACAGACCTTCGCCACCTGCGCGTCCAGGTCTGCCTCATCGGCGTTCTTCACGCCCAACGCCACGCCCATGGCCGCAGCCACGCCGATCGCTGGAGCGCCGCGGATCACCATGCTGCGGATCGCTTCGGCAACCTCTTCATAGGTCCGGCAGGTAACGTAAGTCTCCTCCCGCGGTAGCTTCCTCTGATCGATCATCACGACCCCGTCCGGGGTCCACTCGATGGTCTCTACCATGTATGGGACAATTCCTTCCTCTGTAACAGCACCGCCACCAGTTGCGTGCCGTTATAAGCCGCGTGCATCAGGGCCGCCGCCCGCGTCGATCCGCTCGCCTGGCGCATCCATCCGAACGCCGCGCCCGCCGTCGCAATCAGCACGCCGTGCCGCCAGGAGTTGCCGTATTCCTGCAAGTGCATCAAGCCGAATAATGCTGCCGCCAGCAGCACCCCGGCCACCGGCCCCAGGCTGCGCACAAAAAGCGGCTGCATAAAGCCGCGGAACACCACCTCCTCGGTCACCGGTCCGATCGTCACGCCCAGAATCCCCACCAGCACCAGCGACATCGGTTCGGAAAGCAGCTCCTTCATGGGGTTGTTGATGTCCGGCGTCTTCAGCGCCACACCCAGGAATGCCACTGCAAATGCCGCCACCAGCCCCCAGGCCAGCGCCTGCAGATTCTTCACCGATCCCGCGCGCCAGCGCAGCGATTCCCAAAGCGGCCGGTCGTACTGCACCCGGAACAGCATCGCCAGGAATGCGAACACGTACCCATACATCAGAAACTGGCCCGGCAGCAGCACCAGGATCTTGTTTTTTACCTGGAGATGCAGCACGTGCACGACCGTCGAAACACCCAGCGCCAGCACGAAGAACACGGCCATGCCGACCCCGAAAAATACCACCAGATCGGTGTAGCTCCAGAAGGGATAGCGTTCTTCCACCGGAGCGGGCGGCGCAGGCTCCAGCGGTGCAGGATCGATTGGCAGACCCTCGGGTTCGCTCATGCATCCCGCTCGATCAGGGCCGCCGCCAGAAGCGGCAGCATGAGTTCGTGATGCCCGGTGAGGGCAAAGCCCGCCCCGCCCGATTTCGCGTGCGGCCGCTCCACCACGTTCACCTTTGGCCGGTAATGCTGCAGAAAATCGAAATTAACCGTCGTAAAATTCGCCAGCGGATAGCCCAGGTTGCGTACCGAAGATATGGCCTTCAGAAATACTTCCGGCAGCACTACAGCCGAGCCCACGTTCAGATAAACTCCCCCGCCGTCGAGCCCGGTTACCAGCGAGCACAGCAGCCGGAAATCGTGATGCGATCCGCTGCCGATCGCCGCCGCGTCCGCCGCCGGATGCGTGTGCGGCGTGTCAGTCCCGATGGCCACGTGCACGGTTACCGGAATCGAGAGCCGGTATGCCTGCCGCAGCAGGCTCATGCCCGCGTAGGCCGGATCGGCGATCTCCTCCAGCCGCCGCCCCAGCGCCTCGCCGATCCCGATCCCGTCGCGCGCCCCCGCGGCCACGGCCAGATTCATCTCGCGCCCGGTCTCTTCGGCCGATCCGAAGCGCCCGTCCGGCAGCACCGCCTCCACATCCTCGCTCGTATAGCCGGCCAGCGCGATCTCGAAATCGTGGATCGAGGTAGCTCCGTTCATAGCGAATGCGGTCGCGTATCCTCGCTCCGCCAGGTCCGCCAGCAGCGGAGCCAGTCCGCACTTGATCACATGGCCGCCCAGCCCCCAGATGATGGCTTTGCGCCGCGCTCTGGCTTCCACCAGCGCGTCCACCACGCCGCGAAACGAATTTCCCGCCAGAATTCGAGGCAGCGAATCCAGCCAGCCGGCAATGCCCGATCCCTTGCGGTACGGCCGGCCGAAATCTTCCGTCCGCACCTTGCCGCCGCGTGCCCCCAGGGGCACCGTCTTCAACCCGGCGAAATCCACCGGCGTCACCGCGTACCTGCTCATGCCGTCAGCACTTTCCGCAGCGCCTCGGCCGTGTAGCTCTTTTTCGACCGGGCCACCTGCTCCGGAGTTCCAGCCGCCACTACGCGCCCGCCGTATTCCCCTCCGTCCGGCCCCAGGTCGATAATCCAGTCCGCCGTCTTCATCACGTCCAGATTGTGTTCGATCACCACCACAGTATTACCCAGGTCCACCAGCCGCGCCAGCACATCCAGCAGCTTGCGGACATCGTCGAAATGCAGTCCGGTGGTGGGCTCGTCCAGAACGTACAGGGTCTTCCCAGTCTGGCGTTTGCTTAGCTCCCGAGCCAGTTTGATGCGCTGGGCCTCGCCTCCGGAAAGCGTTGTCGCGGATTGCCCCAGGTGGATATAGCCCAGGCCCACGTCGTAGAGCGTTTGCAATTTCGGTCGGATCTGCGGGATGTTCTCCAGCAGCCCCAGAGCCTCTTCCACCGTCGCTTCCAGCATATCCGCGATCGAGTGGCCTTTGTACTTCACCTGGAGCGTCTCGTGGTTGTAGCGCCGTCCCCGGCAAACATCGCAGGTCACGTACACATCCGGCAGAAAATTCATTTCGATACGCTTCAAGCCGTCGCCCTGGCAGGCCTCGCACCGGCCGCCCTTGACGTTAAAACTGAACCGTCCCGCCTTGTAGCCCCGCTCCCGGGATTCCGGCAGCATGGCGTACAACTCCCGCAGAGGCGTGAACAGCCCCGTGTAGGTCGCCGGATTGGACCGTGGCGTCCGCCCGATCGGCGACTGATCGATCCGGATCACCTTATCGATCAGCTTCAGCCCTTCAATCGAATCGTGAGCCCCGGGCTCCTCCCGTGAACCGTAGATCTCCTGCGCCAGCGAGCGGTACAGGATTTCGTTGACCAGCGTCGATTTGCCGCTGCCGGAGACGCCGGTCACGACCGTGAGCAGCCCCAGCGGAAACTCCACATTGATGTTCTTCAGGTTGTGTTCCCGCGCTCCCACTACTTCGAGCCATTTCCCGTTGGGCGAACGGCGCATCTCCGGCACCGGAATCTCTCGCGCGCCGGCCAGGTACTGCCCCGTCAGCGAATCCGGATTGGCTGCAATTTCCCGCGGAGTTCCGGCCGCCACCAGACCGCCGCCCAGCCGTCCGGCTCCTGGGCCCAGGTCGATCACATAATCGGCCCGCTCGATGGTCTCGGCGTCGTGCTCCACCACCAGCACGGTATTGCCCATGTCGCGTAGTTGCACCAGCGTTTCGAGCAGCCGGCCGTTGTCGCGCGGGTGCAACCCGATCGAAGGCTCGTCCAGCACATAGAGCACTCCCCGCAGCTTCGAGCCGATCTGCGTTGCCAGCCGGATGCGCTGCGCTTCCCCACCGGAAATCGTGGCCGCCGAGCGTTCCAGGCTCAGATAATCCAGCCCCACCGCCGAGAGAAACTCCAGCCGCCGCCGGATCTCGTCCAAAACCCGCCCGGCGATCTGCATCTCCCGCTCGCTGAACTCCCAGTTCCGAACCGTGGTCAGAGCGCGCGCCACCGGCAGGGCGGTGAAATCGGCGATGGAGAAGTTCTTCACCACCACCGCCAGGCTCGAAGGCCGCAGCCGCTTGCCTTTGCACGCCACGCAGATCGTGGGCGACATATACTCCGATAGCCAGTCCCGATAATCCTCTGACGCGTCGTCGAAGGTATGCTCCAGCACCCGCAGAATCCCCGCGAACCCGCCGCCCCCTTCCAACAGCAGGGTCTGCGTCTTTTTGGGGAAGTCTTCAAAGGGCGTCCGCAGGTTCAGCTTAAGCTGTTTGGCCGCTTCGGCCAGGTGGCTCTGCATATAGGCCGACCCGGCGCCCGGCCCCAGACCTCCTTCCAGCAGCGGCTTGCTGGGATCCACAATCACCTTCGAAGGATCGAAGGTCCACTTGCTACCCAGACCGGCGCACTCCTCGCAGGCCCCAAAAGGGCTGTTGAAGGAAAACGAGCGCGGTTCCAGTTGCGGCACACTTGTGCCGCATTCGGTGCAGGCCAGCTTCTGCGAGTAAAGCCGCTCTTCTCCGTTGACCACCGCGATCAGCACCAGCCCATTGGCCAGCTTGGTAGCGGTCTCGATCGAGGCTTCCAGCCGCTTCTCAATGCCTTCCTTCACCTGCAGCCGGTCTACGACCACTTCAATGGTGTGGTTCTTGCGCTTGTCGAGCGTGATCTCCTCGTCCAGCGACCGCAGAATGCCGTCGATCCGGGCCCGCACGAAACCTTGCCGTGCCAGCTTCTCCAGGTCCTTCTTGTATTCGCCCTTGCGCCCCCGCACCACCGGCGCCAGAACCATGATCCGTTCCGAGGGCCGCAGCGCCAGCACGTGTTGCAGAATCTGCTCCGTGGTCTGCCGCGAGATCTCGTGCCCGCACAAGGGGCAATGCGGGATCCCGATGGAGGAGTAGAGCAGCCGCAGGTAATCGTAGATCTCGGTAATGGTCCCCACCGTGGAGCGCGGGCTCCGGCTGGTGGTCTTCTGCTCGATGGAAATCGCCGGGCTCAGCCCGTCGATCGAGTCCACATCCGGCCGCTCCATTTGATCCAGAAACTGCCGCGCGTAGGTTGAAAGCGTTTCCACGTAGCGCCGCTGCCCTTCCGCGTAAATCGTGTCGAAGGCCAGCGACGATTTCCCGGAACCGCTCAGCCCGGTAATCACGGTCAGTGTATGCCGCGGGATCTCCACCTCGACGTTCTTGAGGTTATGTTGACGCGCGCCATGCACTGTAATGCGATCCAACATAGGATGTCGATTGGGAAAAAACAGCGACCTATCTATTGTGGCGCGGGTTGAGTTCGCGGCGCAAATTGGTGTATAAGGAACCGAGTGCCTTACTGTGCCAACTGCGGCGACCGGATGCGCCGCGTACACCGGACCTTGCGTGAGAAACTGCTCTATCTCGCCATGTATGAGTGCACGAAGTGCCTCACTCGCAGGCCCGAACCACGCCGTAGCTCTTTTTACCTAGGGGAATATCCTCGCTGCCCGCGTTGTGGCACCTTCCGCCTCCGCCAAATGGCCGCCCGCGACCACATCGATCCCATGTACCGCAGTATTCTGAGCTGGATTCAGCGCTGGATGGGGGCTCCTCTCTTCCACTGCCGCTACTGCCGGATTCAGTTCTACGACCTCCGCCGTCAGCTCCTCCCCGAGGCCCAGGCCAACGCCAAGGCCGTTCATGTGACCCAGCCTCAGGGAACCTGAGCCGGGCGAAGGAGAATTATTGCTTCAATTCCGCCTTCTGTTCGCCATAAGGCCAGTTCGGATGAGTGAACAGCCCGCCATCCACCCAGATGGTCTGTCCGGTGATGAAATCCGCTGTATCTCCGAGCAGAAACGCCACGGCGCGGGCGATGTCGAGAGGCTTCCCCACCCGGCCTAACGGCGTCACCGCCGCCCACGTGGCTGCATAGTTCCCCGCCTCGTGCTGGGTGCGCTCGATCTCGATCGCCCCGGGAGCCACGCAATTTACCGTGATCCCGTGTGTTCCCAGTTCGATGGCCGCAGACTTAGTGAACATCTCGATGCCGCCCTTGCTCGCCGTGTAGTTCACCAGGTTCGGAAAGGGGACCTTGTTGCATCCCGACCCGATGTTGACGATGCGCCCGCCGCCGTGATCCTTCATGTATCGCGCCGCGCGCTGCGTGCATAGGAAGCAGCCCTTGAGATTGGTATCGATCACCCGGTCCCATTCGGACTCCTCCAGCTCCAGCAGCGGCTTCCAGGTCTGGACACCGGCATTGTTGACCAGGCCGCGCAGACTTGGAAACCGCCCGGTCACCTCCCGGAACAGCCGGTCCGCGTCTGCGGCTACCCCCACGTTTGCCTGGATGGCAAACGCCTGCCGGCCCATCGCCTGAATCTCCGCCACGGTGTCCTGGGCGCCTTGGGCATCCGACTGGTAGTTGACCGCCACGTCCCAGCCCTGCCGCGCCAGTTCCAGGGCGATGCCTTTTCCCACACCTTTGCTCGATCCCGTCACCAGAACGCTCTTTGCTTCGGCCATCACTGCGATTCTACCAGTCCCCCAGCCTTCGCCAGCAGCGAAGTATAATCAGGTTTACAGAGGTGTTTATGCCAAACGTGAGCATCGAGTTGTTGAACCGTTCCGTCGCGGACGAATTGCACGCCGTCCATCAGTACATGTACTTCCACTTCCATCTGGACGACCAGGGCTTCGGACCTCTGTCGAAGCTTTTCAAGCAAACTGCCATCGTCGAGATGACGCATGTGGAAGCGTTGGCGGAACGCATCCTGTTCTTGAAAGGTGAGGTGGAAATGATCGCCGCCGCGCCTGTTGAGAAAATCACCGATCCCGCCGCAATGCTGGCCAAGGCGGTCGCCATGGAGCAATCCAGCGTGCATGACTACAACCAGGCGGCGCAGGAATGCGGTGCTCACGCCGACGCTGCCTCCAAGCAGCTCTTCGAATCACTGGTAAAAGATGAAGAAGGACACCAGGACCACTTCGAAAAGCAGCTCGAAAACATCAAGCGCTTCGGGCCCAGCTATCTGGCCTTGCAATCTTTCGGCATAGCCCCGCCTCCCGCCGAAGAGTAGCATAGGCTGGTGTCCTGAGTCGTCACTGTCTTTGCAGAAATCCACGCTGTGTGTGGGGCGGTCCCCCTGGACCGCGGCCGGCGCCCTCGCCGGCCCAGGCTAAGCCGGACATGGGCGTCCGCCCCCAGGACTCTACCAACTCAGGACACCAGTCAAAGTTTGATGACGCAGGCCAGGAATCTGTTCAAAGTGGCAGACGTTAGCCGTTCCCACGCTGTAGCCGACTTCCAGAGCGCTCGTTCCGATCGGCAGGTCCGATAGCGGAATGCGAACGCCTCGCGCTTGGCTCTGGCCGTCGATTTGTCCGGCACGGAGAGCGATCGGCACTGTTACCGCGTGGATTGGAACGCCGGTCAGCAGGTCGTCCAGGAACTGTTTCCGGCGTTCGTGGCGTTCCGTAGTACCGGCGCGCGTGACGCCGTGAGCAAGTTCGAGCACGGTCACAACGGAAATAGCAATTTCTTCGTCGCCGGTTTCCCGCGCTACCGCTTCCAGAAGTTGATGTGCGTTCTTCCCCTGGCGTTCGGCGGCCACCGCGGCCGTTGAGTCAAGCATCAGTCCCAAGCGGGCGGCTCCAGAGCTTCCCGGTGGGCAGCGATAGCCGATTCAACATCCTTTGCAAAATCGGGATCAATGGTCGCTGTGGAGTCGGCTGGTATGAGGGCGATGCACTCCGATATTTTGCGGCGTATCGGTCCGGCTGGACGAATTACAGCTACAGGCTGCGCGTCACGCTCGATGATGACCTCGCTGCCGGTCTCGACCCGCTTCAAGACCGATCGTATGTCCTTGGCCAGGTCACCTTCGCTGATATGCAGCGGCTCCATATCTGGCATCATAGCGTTTCTTTCGCTTCGCCGTCAGCACTGTGCCACGCTTCGCCGTCCCTGCTCCTACGCCGCCGGCAGATCCCATTTCCGGTCCCACACCACCCGCGTCCGCGTGTTGTAAGCCTTATTCGCCATGAAACACGCCACCGCGGAGTAGTAGCCCTCCTCTTCATTGCAGATCGCTTTGTGGCGCGTGCGCATGCATTCCAGCCAGTTCGGCAGAATGCGCTCCGCATTGGTGGCCGGCATCGGAACTTTCACGGCAGCTTCCTTACTGAATTTCCCGTTGGGCACATATTCATAGCCCGAAAAGGGCGCATAGCGGTCCGCGGAAAGCGTGCCGCCCGTGCCCCGCAGTTCCACTCCCGCCGAGGTCTTCACCCCCGGCGCCGTCAGGCACTCGCCATGGAACGTCAACGTCACCTTCTCCGGATAGTCCAGTATGAAGCTCACCACGTCCGGTGTATCCCGGCCGTCTTCGTAATACCAGACGCCACCTCCGGCAACCGCCGAAACCGGATGCCGGACTCCCAGCCAGTGCCGCGCATTGTCCAGCACGTGGATGGCAATGCCCATAATCATTCCGCCGTCGTAATAGAGCCATTTATACGGGCTGAAATAGATATCCGGATTCCAGCCCACCTTCGGTCCGCGACCCAGCCAGCGCTGCCAGTCCAGACCCTCCGGCTTTCTCTCGAATCCCGCGGGCGCCTCCTTCACGTAGCCTGTATTCGAGGTGTACCAGGTCCGCGCCATCCCGACCTTGCCCATCACTCCGGTATCGAGAAACTTCTCCTTGGCCTCCACAAAGTGCGGCATCCCGCGGCCCTGCATTCCTACCTGCACCACACGCTGATGTGCCCGCGCCGCCTTGACGATTGCCAACCCGTCTTCCGGCGTATGCACCATCGGCTTTTCGATGTAAACGTCTTTGCCGGCCTCCATTGCCTCTACCGCGATTGGCGCGTGCCAGTGATCCGGCGTCGCCACAATGACGGCATCGACATCCTTGCGGTTCAGCACCTGCCGGTAATCCACGTACTGCTCTACCCCACCGCCTGCGATCGTGGCGGCTTCGGCGCGGCGCACATCATAGACGTCGCACACCGCGACAAATTCGATCCCCGCGGGCGCCACCTTCTGAAGCGTCTTCATCAGGTATTGGCCCCGTCCGCCTGTCCCCACCACGGCGATGCGGATTCGATCGTTTGCGCCGAGCACCCGCCCGGCCGCCGCCGCCGTGAACACTCCGGCGGAAGCCGCTACAAACTCCCTGCGCGATGTCTCCATGACCATGACTCCTTTTTCCGTCACCCGCGAAAATGGCGTTGCTATCTCTCGGTCGTCCGTCCGGCCGTCCACAGCAGAGCGTTCCGGATCAGTTGCCGGTATCCCGGATAGCGGTGCGCCTCGGGACCGTGCCCGAGTTGGACATAGACCACCCGTGCTTTTGAATAAGGGCTGATCCAGGCGACCGGCCCGTCGCTATGCGGATTGTTGGTGGTCAACAAGGGCTTGGCATCTTTGGAAATCCACATTCCCTTGTATGCCTCGTCTTTCATATGCATCGGCCCCAGGCCGGTTAAGATCGGGTGCCGTTCGGGCGCCGGCCTGATGAGGAGATCCTCATCCTCCTGGTAGGTGGAGGCAGCCATTCCCTGCTCCGGCTTCAGCAGATAGCGTCCTCCTACGACATCGCGCCACCACCAGGTCCACGCCCCGTAATCCGCAATGGCGTGATGCATCACCAGCACGCCCTTGCCGGATTCAACGAACTCGCGCAGATGCTGCCGCCCTGTGTCGCTGAGCTCCTGGTTGAAGTCATAAAGCGCCAATACGTCGTAGCGGCCTCGAAAATCCTTGCGGAACGCCGACTCGGCCGATGGGGAATGGTCCCACGACAACTCCGGATAACCCTCAAAAATCGAGTAAAACGAGGTGCTATAGCCATGACCGCCGGTCACCACCAAAACCCGGACCGGATTCGCGGAAGCCGGACCAGACAACGTGACCTTGCCGGTTGCCGCCCATTCCACACCGCGCACGAAAGGCGTAATAAAGCCGTTTTCACTCAGCGCTGTCAGGTCGTGTCCTAAGGTGGTGTGAAAGATCCGGCCGCGTCCGTACTCCACCGTCATCAGCACTGGTTCCTCCTTCCCGGTGCCGCGGTATGCGGGATCGTCATGGGCCGTGGCGATCACGTGTACCGGCACGCCGGGCTCGTAGCGGAACTTCGAGTAAAGCTCGTCGGTCGCGTACAGATCTTCCTTCAGGCCCTTGAGAATGGGATGCTCCGGATCCGTAAACTTTAGCTGGAACGTGTACCTGGCGCCGTGTCCGGTGCGCGGGTCGTGATTCATGTCCCAGTAGACGCCAAGCATCCGCCTCCACTCCGTCCAGACAGGTTCGAAGACGCCGGTCTTGGTCTGGTGCGCGCCGAGCACCACCTGGTCGCCGAAGGGATAGCTGGCCGCATGCACGGCAACCAGTCCTTTTCCGGACCGGACGGCCGACGCAACCGCCCTTTCGGTGATTTCCGGCCAGCGGGGCCCGCAGTAGTCCACCACCAGAACGTCATAGGGCGCCAGAGTGGCATCGGTGA
>CAZMRK010000766.1:0-5320 GCA_964568355.1 uncultured Solibacteraceae bacterium
TTCTTCTGCGTGAGGCACGGCAGCGGGATTCTGTTCGGGTCCGACGAAACGCCGTTGCCGGCGCGGGAAGCCGGGCGGAACCGCCCGTCGCGATTCATTACGGCATTCGTGGCGGCGCAACTCGGGCTGCGGTTCGGCGCCTTTCCGCTGCGGGTGACCAACGAATGGGCGGGGAGCGTGGGATTTACGCCGGACGAATATCCGATCGTCGGTGTAATGGATGGAAAGCGCCAGTACGTGATCGCGGGTATGAGCGGTTCGGGGACGGCGGTGAGCTTCAACGCCGGCCGTTCGATTTGTGCCTGCATTCAGGGCCGCGACGACGACGATTATCCGGCTGCGTATTTTGCGCCGAGCCGTTTGTTGAACCCGGCCGGCCATGGCTGGCCCATTTTGATGAAGGACTAGGGATGAAAAACCGATGCACGAAAGTCGAGTAAAGAAGCGCTGGGCGCAGGGCAAACCGGTGCTCGGAACGGTGGCACATTTCACGGATCCGGCCAGCGCGGAGTTGATCGGGCTGATGGGATTTGACTGCCTGTGGATTGACCTGGAGCATCAGCCGCTGGGCATGGCCGAAGGGGCGAACATCATGAGGGCCGCGCGGGTCAGCGATATGGATGTGATGGCGCGTCCGGCGAAGGGAGAGTTCATGCGGATGGCGCGGCTGCTGGAGGCGGGGGCATCGCTGATTATGTATCCGCGTTGCGAATCGCCGGAAGAAGCTCGGGAACTGGTACGCTGCGCAAAGTTTCCGCCGCTCGGCGAACGGGGATTTTTTAGCGCCAGTCCAGACAATCCCTATAGCACGATGACGCCTAAGGAATATCTGAGCCAAGCCAACGACCAGACGATTCTGATCGCGCAGATCGAATCACCGAACGCGGTCAAGCAGGCCTCGGCGATTGCGCAAGTGGACGGCATCGATATGTTGTTTTTCGGGCCGGGCGATTACTCGATGATTTCAGGAGTGGCCGGCGAGTTCCTGCTGCCGGTTGTGCAGGACGCGCTACGAGAGACGTGCCAGGCGGCCCTCGCGGCCGGAAAGCGCTTCGGCACAACGGTATCCGGCGTGGACTACACCCGAAGCATGCTCGAGATCGGCGCAACGCTGCTTTGCTATGGCGGCGATTTGCATTTTGTCCGGCAAGCGTTGATCGATGTGCGGAAGCAATTCGGGCCGCTGGGATTCGAATTCGAACCGAAGCTCCGGCATGATCGCTGGTAGGCGCTGCGAGAAATGGACACCACGATGAGGAAACGGAAGTTCGGAAAGCTCGGATGGCAAGTGTCCGAGATCGGATTCGGCGCCTGGGCGATCGGCAGCAACTGGGGTCCGCAAAACGATGAAGACTCGGTGGCGGCCATTCACCGCGCGCTCGATTCGGGGTGCAACTTCATCGACACAGCGCGCGCTTACGGCGACGGCCGCAGCGAGCGAGTGATCCGCCGGGCACTGCAAGACCGGCCGAACGGATCCGTTTATGTGGCTACCAAGGTTCCGCCGGTGCTGCCCGGCGACTGGCCGCCGGGACCGTACGACACCATCGAGGAGCGCTATCCGGCGGCGCACGTGGAGCGGGAAGTGGAAAAGAGCCTGCGCGACCTCGGCGTCGATTGTCTGGACCTGGTTCAGATTCACACCTGGATGCGGTCGTGGAACCGCCATCCGGCGCCGTTTGAGACGCTGCGGAAGCTGCGGGCGCAGGGCAAGCTGAAGGCGATCGGTGTCAGCACTCCGGAACACGATCAGCATGCGGTCACCGATCTGATCCGCGGCGGCTGGGTAGACACGGTGCAACTGATCTACAACATCTTTTCGCAGGAGGCGCAGGAAGGCCTGCTGGAGGAAGCTGCCGCGCATGGCGTCGGCGTGATTGTGCGGGTGGCGTTCGACGAAAGCTCGCTCACCGGCAAGTTGACGGAATCGACGAAGTTTCCCGAAGGCGACATTCGCGGGGCGTACTTTGCAGGCGACCGGTTGGCTCGCACGGTCAAACGGGTGAAGACAATTGAACAGACAATTGGCGCGGCGGAGCCGGACTTGGCTACTGCCGCATTGAAATTCGCACTCAAGCCGGCGGCGGTGTCGACGGTGATTGCCGGTATACGCAACGCCGCGCAGGCGGAGATGAATTGCCGCGTCGGCGCGCTCGCGCCGATGAGCGATGAATTGGAGGCGAAGCTGCGAAAGCATTACTGGCGTAGAGCGTTCTGGCATCAGGGTAAGTGAGTCCGCTTGCGGTCAACAACGAACAGGGAGCATGGAAGATGGAAGGCGATGTTGTCCGGATCGGTCTCCTGGGTTGCGGGACCATTTCTCAGTTCGCTCACATCCCTGCCCTGACGAGGGCGCAGGGAATCCAGTTCGCGGCCATCTGTGATGGCGGCTCGGATCTGCTGGAGACGATCGGGGCGCGGGCAGGGGTGTCGAACCTCTTCACCGACTATCGGGAATTTCTGGAGAAAGGCGGTATCGACGCGGTGCTGATCGCGGCGCCGGACGAGTTCCATCTGCCTCTCGCGCGACAGGCTCTAGAAGCCGGTAAGCATGTGCTGGTGGAGAAGCCGCTTGCGGTTGATAGCAATGCCTGCATGCAGTTGCTGCAGGTTGTCGAACAATCCGGCAGGAAGCTCCAGGTGGGGTGCATGAAGCGCCATGATCCGGGGATCGCATTTGCACAAACCTTCGTGAAAGAGCGCCTGGGTGAGATCATTTCGGCCAGCGGCTGGTATCGCGACTCCCTGTTCCGCTATGAGATGCAGACTGCGATTCTGCCGCGCCCGGTGACCAGTCCGAGGTCGATCCGTCCGGCGGCGGATCCGAAGACGTCTGACCGGCGGCATTACTCGCTGGTTACGCATGGAGCCCATCTGTTCGACACGCTGCGCTTTCTGGCAGGCGACGTTTCCTCGGTCAACGCGGCACTGGCCGAGAAGTGTAACCAGTATTCCTGGCACGGTCTGCTGCATTTTGAATCCGGCGCGCTGGGACACTTTGAGCTTTCGGTGAAGACCAGCGGCGATTACGCCGAGGGCTACCTGGTCCACGGCGAGCACGGGAGCGTCGAAATTCAAACATTCCTGCCTTTTTACTACCGGCCAAGCAAAGTGCGCGCCTTTGACGGGCGGACGCAGCAGTGGCACACTCCGCTGGGGGCCAATAGCAATCCGTATAAGAATCAGATCGAAGCCTTCGCCAGGGCAATCCTGGAAGATCGGCCGACGAATCCCGACGCCGCCGACGGCTGGGCCGCAGTCAGCCTGTTGGAAGGCGTGGAGGAATCGGTGAACCGCGGCGCGCGCGTCACAGTAGAAGGGCCGGTCAGGACGTGATCAGCGAACAGATCGGCGTTTTTTCGCGAACCTTCGCGCGGCCGGCAATAGACGCGGTGCTGGATGTCATTTGCGCGCATGGCCTTTCCAATGTCCACTTCAATTTCAGTTCGGCCGGGTTGACGAGCCTGCCGGATGCGATCGGTCGGGAGTTGTGCGATGAAATCCGGGAGAAGTTCGAAGACCGGCGCCTGGTGATGACCTCGGTGTCTGCGACGTTCAATGCGATCCACCCCGATGTGCGGCAGCGCGAATTGGACATCCGGCGGGCGTGCGGAATCATCGAGTCCTGCCCACGCATCGGGGCGCCCATGGCGAGCCTGTGCAGCGGGACGCGCGATCCGCAGGATATGTGGAAGCGGCATGCGGCGAATGATCTTCCGGATGCCTGGGCGGACCTGCTGGCGACGCTGGGCCGCTTGCTGCCCGTGGCCGAGGCCGCGGCGGTGACGCTTGGCATTGAGCCGGAGCATAACAATGTCGTCAACTCGGCGGAGAAGGCCCGGCGGCTGCTGGATGAGCTGCGGTCGCCCTCTTTGCGCATTATTCTGGATGGCGCGAATCTCTTTGATGGTACCGAGCCGCCGGCGCAGGCGGACGTGTTGAGCCGCGCGGTTGACCTTCTGGGGAGCGACATCGTGCTGGCTCACGCGAAGGACATCCCGCATCCGGCGCGGCCGAGCTATGCAGCCGGGCGGGGCCTGCTCGACTGGTCAACCTATCTCGGCGTGTTGAACAAGAGCGGCTATGGCGGTCCGCTGGTGCTGCATGGGCTGAGGGAAGATGAGGTCCCGGGCAGCATCCAATTCTTGAAGGACAAGCTCAATGCCATTTATTAAACACGATGGAATCCGTTTTTATTACGAAGAATCAGGTGAAGGATCGCCGCTAGTATTCTGCCACGGCCTCACCGGGAGTCTGGAACAACCGAAGGAACTGCTGGGGGAATTCCCCGGCGTGCGTCGCGTTGTGTGGGATGCGCGTGGGCATGGCCGGACCGAGGTGGGTCCGCCAGAGGCCTTCAACTTTCGGATGTTTGCGAAGGACTTGGGCGCGCTGCTGGATGAACTGGGAATCGGTGAAGCGGTGGTGGGCGGGATCTCTATGGGCGCAGCGGTGTCGGCGCGGTTCGCCATCGACCATCCGGGCCGGGCGCGGGCGCTGGTGCTGGTCCGCCCGGCATGGCTCGACCAAGGACTGCCCGAAGGTCTTCGCCTCTATCCCATTGCGGCAGAGTACCTGGGCGCACACGGCGCTCAGGAAGGTCGGGAGTTGTTCGTGGCGTTACCGGAATTTCGGGCGCTTGCCGAAAAGGAGCCGGATGCCGCTGCGAGTCTGCTGGGCCAGTTTACCCTGGAGGGCGCCGTGGAGCGAAGACATCGTCTGCATGGCATTCCGCGCGATGCTCCCATTCACGACTGGCGGGAAGCGGACCTTTTGCAAATTCCCACGCTGGTGATCGGCAACGAGCCGGATTACGTGCATCCGTGGTCTTATGCCGCCGCCTGGGCGGAACATCTGCCTTGCGCCCGGCTGGTAAAAACGCCGTCGCGTCACAGAGAATTCCCGGCGCACGCCGAAAGCGTGCGGCGGAACCTGGCGGCATTTCTCGATGACATATACCCGAATCAGAACACAAAGGAGCTGTCATGTCGGTGACCGCCATCCGCCATTCCGGAATCGTGGTGAGCAATCTTGCCACGTCGCTGCCGTTTTACCGTGACCTGCTGGGGTTGCAGGTCTGGTGGGACCAGATCGAAGAAGGGCCTTTTGTGGAAGCGGTAACCGGCGTAGCTGGCGCGCGCATCCACACCGTGAAGCTGAAGGCACCAGACGGCGTTTCGATAGAACTGCTGCAGTATTTGAACACGCCGACGCCCGTGCCGCCGCCCACGCGTGCCAACGACGTGGGGTGCAATCATGTCGCATTGCAGGTTCGCGATCTGGACGCGCTGTACGGGCGGGCGGTGGAGCAGGGCATCCG
>CAZMRK010000767.1:0-3656 GCA_964568355.1 uncultured Solibacteraceae bacterium
TCACTTCATCCACCGCGCATACCAGGCCAAACTGCGCTCCATCGCATCCACCACATGCCCCGGCTCGCGCAGCCCGTGGCCTTCCCGCGGATAGCGCAGCATTTCGGTCGGCACATGGTTCTCCAGCAGGGCGATGAAATACTGCTCGGAATCGTTCACCGGAACATCGTTGTCCAGCGCGCCGTGAATGAACAACACCGGAGTCTTCACCCGCGTGACGTAGGCCAGCGGCGAGTGCTCCCACAGGATCTTGTAATTGTCGCCCTCCCACGGATAGCTGTTATATTCCACGCGATAGTAGTCGTGATAGTACGAATTGAAGTTATAGGAGATGAAATTGGAGATCCCCGCCGTAGGGATGGCCGCCTTAAAACGCGTGGTCCTCGTAATGCCCCAGTTCGTCAACTGTCCGCCATAGCTCGTGCCTTCAATGCCCAGCTTGTCGGGATCCACATACGGCTTGTGGGCGATCGCATAATCCACCCCCGCGTTCACGTCTTCCCACTCCGTGCCGTCGTTGTTCTGGAACGTGCCCTCGGAGAACTTCTCGCCGTATCCCGTGCTACCGCGATAGTTCACCATCATGCTCGAAATACCCCTCGCCGCATAGACCTGCGCCTTGATGTTGAACGCCGCCCCTTGCTGCCCGTGCGGCCCGCCATGAATCTGCAGCACGAACGGATATTTCTTCCCCGCCTCCGCGTGCAGCGCCGGCGTAACCCATGCCTGGACCGGAGTCCCGTCCACGCTCTGGTAATTCACTTCTTCCGGCAGGCTGATATCGACCTCGTTCAGGAAAGCCTGGTTGAGCTGCGTTACCTGCTGGCCGTCCAGAAACAGCTCGGCCGGAGATTTCGGAGAGCGATACGCATAGGCCGTCTTGCCGTTCTTCGAAACCGAATAGTCCGTAACGGTGCCCTTCCAATCGGTCACCTGCTTCACCGGACCGTCGCCCTCCGCCGCAACGCGGTAGAGGTGCACATCGCCATGGTCCTGCCCCAGAAAGTAAATCGATCGGCCGTCCGGAGCCCAGCGCGCCCGCTGGCATCGCCGGTCGAACTGCAGCGTGCCCGGCAGTTCCCTGCCCGTCCCGCCCTCCGCACCGATGGTCCACACGTGCGTGTCCTCCATCGTCGTCTCCGAGCAGGTGATATCGCGCTTGGTGCCCAGATACGCGATCTTCTTGCCGTCCGGTGAAAACGTCGCCTGATACTCCTGGCTCTTGGTGTGCGTAAGCTGCCGCTCCTTGCCCGTACTCACGTCCACCGCCAGAATGTCGTAGTTGAATTCCAGCTCATCGAGTGGACCCCGGTTCGATTCAAACAGAATCTCTTTCCCGTCCGGCGACCATTCGATCGAGTGCTCGTAATACGGCCCGTCGGTCAGCTTGCGCGAGCGCCGTGTCGCCAGGTCCAGCAGATGAATGTGGATGTGGCGATTGTCGTCCTCGCCCGAGATGAATTTATAGAGATACCGCGTGATGTGCACCGGGTCGGTCGATTCCCGCGGGTCCTTTGGGTCCGCCGCCACATAGGCCAGTTGCTTCCCGTCCGGCGACCAGTCCATGCGCTTGCCCGTAGTCGGCAGCACGTGGTTGGTATTCTCCGCCGCCACCAGAAACTGCCGTTTGCCCCCGGGCTGCGCCACCCAGATCCCCGGCTTGCCGCCCGCGTTGGAGAAGAAGGCGAACGCGCTCGAATCCGGCTTCCAGCGGATCGCCGATTCGCTGGCGTCGGTGGGACTGATCCGCCGGGCCGTGCGGTCCTTGGTTGACATCACCCAGATCTGGTCGTACGTCCCCAGCGGCCGGTCGTTCTTCTGCACTACGTATGCAACCCAGGCGCCGTCGGGCGACAGTTCCACCTCAACGACCTCCTGGATGCGGTAGACATCTTTCGATTCGATCGGGCGCCCCGCCCACACCAGCAGCGGCAGACCCAGCAGCAGCCATACACGAAGCAATCCGGACATGGGATACATTCTACGCTGGCCGCCCGCCCGGATCGCGAGAAAAATGTCAGGCCGAGATCCAGTTGCGCCGCTCGATGATGGTCTGCGGCTCGTAGGTCCATCCCTCGGCCAGCCGCTTCTGCTCCCGCCGCGCGGTCCAGAGCAGCACCGGGCCCAGCAGCCGCGTGGCCCACCGCGAGACCGGACCGAATTCCCGCCCGATCTCCTGGCGCAGCGCGCGCACCTGCTGGCTCACCGCCTCGTTGGTGCGCCGCAACTGGCGCTCCATCGCCCATAGCAGCGCGCCATACCCGCTCTTGATGCTGCGCACCTCCCATTCGAAGCGTTCGCGCACCCGTGGGTCCGGATCGTTCCGGTAGCGCTTCCAGCCCGCCAGGGTCGTCCGGCAGATGCGGTACAGGCTCGGACCGTTGCGCTCGAAATCGCGCCGGAAGGCCCAGTCCAGAAAGCGCTTGGAATCGTCGCGTGAAATGGCTTCATGCTGGAAATTGAACTTGTGCTGCCCGTGGATATCCGCCAGGTCCGTGTCCGGCAGCATGCGCCCTTGCGCCAGCATCTCGGAATAGAGCGGCGTGCCCGGCACCGGTGTGTAAAGCATGAACTGGTGAAAGTCCGTGTTGTGCGACACCGCGTCTTCGATCTCGGCGCGGATATTTTCCGGCGTGTGGTGCTCCAGCCCCACAATCGTCGACCCCAGCACCTTGATGCCGTTCTCGTGCAGTTCCTGGGTCAGCTTGTGTGTATCGGCGTGATCCAGCTTGGCATAATTCGATTTCGCCGATTCCAGCCCCATCCACACCCACGAAATCCCCAGCTCCACCAGTTCCCGGATCGAGTATTTGCGAATGGCGTTGGCTGATGAAAACACGTAGAGCGTCCAGGCCTTGCCCTTGGCCTTCATCCGCTCCAGCAGGTCCATGGCGCGCTTCTTCTGCAGCAGAAAATTCTCATCCATCACGAAAAACGAGCGCACTTTCATCGTGGCTTCCATCTCGCTCATCAGCCGGAAAAGCTGCTCGCCCGTTTCGTAAAAATTCAGAAACTTGCCCTTCCCTCCGAAAAACGCCGAGGTCGTGCAAAAATTGCAGCCCATCGGACATCCCACCGAAGGGATGATCGTCGCCGCCGTGCTGCCGGCCGGCGCGGGAATTCGCATCCCCATGGCCCGCAGCCCGAACCCCGAGACGATGTGCGGGTGTCGGAGCGGCGCCTGCTCGTCTTCGCCCAGATAGCGCCGCATCCACGAGATTCCGTCGCCGCGCACCACGTAGTCGGCGTCGATCATCCCGCTGACGCCGGGAATCGCGGCCACATGCCCGCCCACCACGATGGTCGACTCCGGCGACAGTCGCCGTACGATGCGGCACATCTCGCGCACCTTGCCGACATTCACGATAATCGAAGAGATCCCGACAATATCGTAGTGGTTGCTGGTCAGTTCCTGTTCGAATGCCTCGCGCGTCGGAAAATCGAGCACCGTGCAGGGCGCGGAGATGTTTTCCTGGATCATCATGATGCCCCAGGACCGGTGAAACATCCGCAGGGAAAACACCCCCTGCTCCCGCGTCACCTGGTTGTGGTACAGCTCCATCGGGTTGATGGCGCGGCTGCCGAATTCGTCATCTTGGGCGTATGGACCAAAAACGGAAGTGAGGAGGACCCGCGCACGGGTCCCTTTCGGATGA
>CAZMRK010000768.1:0-10744 GCA_964568355.1 uncultured Solibacteraceae bacterium
TACTGTGGCAGATTGCTGAACGCGCCCGGCAGTACCGTATCGGAATCGCCATAGCTGAAACGCGCGGAAAGCTGATCTTTGACGCCGAAGTTTTGATCGATTTTGATATCAAAGGAGTTCTGGTTATTGCTACGAGAAGCACCGCTGTAGAAGTACGTTTCCCCATTGGCCAGAACCTGGCTCCCGCCAGGCGGAAAATACTTCATCACGTTCATTGAGACCGGATTGAAACGCGACGTGGGAATGGTGCCCTCCGGGAACGGCTGGCGGGTGTTGGTGGCGGCATTATAGGTGGCGGGATCGTAGATCGGACGAGCGGTCCCGAGAAAGTTTCCGTTGCGAAGAGCTTCGCCCGGAACCGTGGCCACAAAGCTTTGGCCCTGGCGCTGCCGAAAACCTTGATAGTCGACAAAGAAGAATGTCTTGTTCTTGACGATAGGTCCGCCAAAGGCGAACCCGAACTGGTTCTGAACGAAGTTGGGAAGGCGGCGGTCGGACAGGTAGTCGAAGAAGTTGCGGGCGTCCAGGGCCGAATTGCGAAGAAACTCGAACGCTTGGCCATGAAACGTGTTGGTCCCGGACTTGAGCGTCACGTTGATCACGCCCCCTCCACGCCCGATCTCCGGTAGGAAGTTGCTGGTTTCGACTACAAATTCCTGTACGGCTTCAAGCGGAGGAAGGATCGCGATCAGTCCCTGGTTGATCTGGTTATTGTAAACGCCGTCCAGGATAAACGTGTTATTAGATTGCCGCTGGCCGTTGACCGAGAGCCCTTGAGCCGCGCGCGCATTGTCCGGAATGCTGGTGTTGTTGGCATTCTGGGTGGGGATTGCCGCTGTTACGCCCGCATTGAGATAGGCCAACTGATAGACCGACCTTCCGTTCAATGGAAGTTCGGATACTTCTCTCCGCGTGATGACGTTGCCAACGGTAGACTGCTCGCTTTCGAGCAGGGGCGGGGAGGCCTGGACTTCAATCTCTTGTGTCAGTTCCCCGACGCTCACGGTGATATCGGCGGCTACGCGGTCATTGACATGCAACTCGATCCTGTCGCGAGTGGTAATTTTGAAGCCGGAAGCCGATATGCGAACCGAATAGATTCCCGGGATCAGGTTGGGGACCACATACTCGCCGTTCTGGTTGGTTGTCGTCTTGACGGAGACACCGGTTTCCGTGTTGGTTACCTCTACCGAGGCGGTAACGACCCCGGCGCCCGAAGGGTCACGAACGGTTCCGCTAATCACGCCGCGCTCGACCTGCGCCAGCAGTGCCAGCGCGCAGGCGAAAAACGTCAGGAAGACCTTGATAACCTCTTCAAGTCTCGACATGGACTGCTCCTCACGGATGCTGCCAACCAACTTTCGGGGTGGTTGAAAAACATTCACAATCTGATATAGAGTGCTGACCGTGACTCATTTTTAATAATCCAGGATCGCGGGTAATGTCAAGAAGTATTTCGAGCCGATGCACAGCCAATGGCGGATGATGTGGCCGCTAGGTGCGCTGCGATCGCTAACCGGAAGGGCTGGAACGTAGAATACGGATTTCCACGATGAGGAAGATCCGGGCGTACGCGCTCACCGCACTATCCCTGTTGATCAGTGCCGGCGCCGTAACAGGTGCATCCGGCGAATACGAAGCTGGATTAGCGCTGTTGAAGCAGGGGCGCCCGGCGAATGCCTTACCGCTCCTGGAGGCAGCGCGCCGCCGGGAGCCTGCTAGTCCGGACGTCCTATATGCCCTGGCAGGCTGCTACTTTGCCCTGAATCGCGGCCGGGAGGGCTTGAACATTGCGGCGGAATTGGCTCGCCGGAATCCAAAAGATCCAGCGATACTCCTGGCGGCTGGATCGTTGATGACAGAGCATGGTGACCCAAAACAAGCTGTCGAAACGTTCCTGAAGGCGGAGGAGATTGCTCCCGGTAACCCCCTGGTTCTGAATGCCCTGGCGTCGGCACAGTACCGGTCCGGAGATTCTCCTGCTGCGGTGGAATCGCTCGAACGCCTGTTGTCCAGCCTGCGGAGCACTCTGCGTGCGGAAACACGTGCGGCGTTGGCCTCAGCTTGCTTGACGGCTCACGCCCTGCGCGCCGAAGATCGAGCTTCCTTGCGCATTGCGATGGTCGCCGCTGAACTTGACCTGTTAGCCGATCGCCCGCAAGAAGCCTGGGAAACGCTGCGGTCTCTGGACGCGGCCGGAGGCGGCCCGGACTACTATAAGCTTCTGGGTTTGGCGTGCGCGCGCCTTGGCCGGCTGCCCGAGGCGATACGCGCCGGACAGCAGGCATTACGCCTTGCTCCAACACGCCAGGACCTGCTGCTAAACCTCGCTGCTGTCTATCAGAAAGCGCGCGACAACCCTGCGGCGATTCACCTGTTGCGAGGAGCCGTCGGGCGCGGCGTTGTGTCTCCAGAGATCCACTTCGCGCTCGCCCTGAGCCAGTTCAACTCGGGAGATTATGGGCAGACGATGCAAAGCTGCGGCCGCGCTCTTGCGCTCAACCCGAAGTTCGATCGGGCGGCGCTCCTGAAAGGGCGCGCTCTTGAGAAACTGTCGCGCCGGCGTGAGGCGATCGAATGGTTCCGGCGAGCGCTGGAGAGCAATCCCGCCTGTGAATACTGCCGCTACAAATTGGCGCTGGCGCTGGTGGCGGACGGCCGTCTGGCTGAGGCCGAACCACTGCTGCGGGAGGTTGTAGCTACGACGCCCCCAAATGTCTCGGCTCAGTACGAGTTGGCAAAACTGCTGGATACCAGGGGCAATGCCGCGGAAGCAATCGCTGTGCTTGAATCCGTCGTGGCCTCCAATCCCGATCAGGACAACGCGTGGTACCTGCTCGGCCGGATCTATCTGCGGAACGGCAACCGGTTGCAGGCCGAGCGTGCCATGGCTGCGGTGAAAGAGATCCAGAGCCGGCGGCGCCGTGCGGCCGAGGAGCGGCTGGCGGAATCCACCAAATCGGCGTCCCACTAGTCTTGATGTTAGTTCAATAAATGTATATAATCACTGAATCGGATTCAGTGATGGGAGGGACCATGAAGGATTCGCTTCCCCGCCGGCAATTTCTGAAAATGGGCGCTACCTTGAGCTGGACATGGGGCGGCATGAAACTCCAGGCGGGCCCAGCGCCCGATGCAGGGGTCTCCCAAAGGCCGGACGAGTTCATCTACGGCTCGGCGTTCTATCGGCCGCCTAATCCGCCGCGCGCCATGCGCCGCGAGATGTTGCGCGCCATTGCCCAGGATTACAAGTTCAATATCATCCGCATCTATCCGGGGTGGGATTACTACAATCCCGGGCCAGACAAGTTTGTGTTCGATGATGTGGATGAAGTGATGGGGTACTGTGACGAATTCGGGATTCGTGTGCTGTTGGGCGCGGTCCTCGAAAGCGCCCCGTGGTGGCTGGAGCAGGCGCACCCGCAATGCCGGTACGTAGATGCAAAAGGCCAAATCCGGCGCCTTGCCGGAAGCGGAAACAATATGACCGGCGGCTGGCCGGGCCTTTGTTGGGACTGGCAGCCGATTCGTGAGGCCGCCGGCCGCTATCTGCAAGCGCTGGCCAGGTTCGCCTCCACGCATCGCTCGCTTTACGCCTATGATTGCTGGAACGAGCCCCATATAGAGCCCGCCTGGGAGCGGAATATCTGGGCCCAGCCGCAGGAGTATCTTTTTTGCTATTGTGATCGGACGATTGCAGCCTTCCATCAATGGTTGCGGAAGCGATACGGCACACTTGACCGCCTGAATGAAGCTTGGACGCGCCGGTATCCCAGCTTCGAATCCATCGATCCTCCGCGCGCAATGGGGACGTATGCGGACTGGGTGGACTGGCGCCGCTTCATCATCGAACGCAGCACCGAAGAGCTGAAGTTCCGCGTGCAAAACCTGCGCGCGGTCGACAAGCGCACTATTCTCGAAGACCATGCAGCGCATCACCCGCCATTGGACGGAATTGCAGTCGGCGGCATCGATTCCTGGCGCCTGGCGGAAGTTGTGGACCAATGGGGGCTCTCGTTGTTCCCGCGCTGGTTCAGTTTCTCGGTGTACGAGGGTGCCGCCAAAGTCGACGTGACGCGCTCCTGCGCCAACGGCAAGACGTATTGGATGACCGAGTTGCAGGGTGGGCACGGCAATAAGGGCCTGTGGCACAGCCATCGCATGCGGCCGCAGGATATTCGGCTGTGGAACTGGATGGCCGTGGCATACGGTGCCCGCGGGGTCATTTACTGGACGTACCACGCCGAAGCCACGGGCAGCGAGTCCACCGGCTTCGGCCTCGTAACCCGCGACGGGCAGCCAACCGAGCGGGTGCGGGAAGCTGCTCGCAACAAACGCCTGATTCAGGAGCATTTCGATCTGATCCGCAACTTCAAGCCGCAGCCGGCTGTTGCCCTTCTGACCGATCCCGACAGCGCCTTGCTGACGTATGCAGCCAATGGCATGGAGGAGCCCTCCACGAATTCGTTTCGGGGCTATTACCGCGCGCTGTGGAATCTGGATCTCCAAGCTGATTTCATCCAGCCGGACCAGCTTTCGACCGCCGGGAAATACAAAGTGATCATCGCGCCGTGGCACCTTGTGGGAAAGGAACAGACGTGCCGGGCCTTGCGCCGCTTGGTGGAAGCGGGCTGCACCTTGATTCTGGAAACCAGCATGGGGCTCTTTGATGACCGCTTTTTCGCCAACATGGTAGTCCCCCCGCACGGCCTCGCGGAGGCATTCGGCTATCGCGAGGGGGAAAGCTACTATATCCCCTCCGAAGCCGACCAGGGTGTGACAACATCCGCGTTCGCCGCCCGTAATCGTCCGGCGGACGTGGCGCCCTCGGATCGCATCTATGAGAGCCCGGAACTCGACTTCACCGAGCCGGCTGCCATCCGCGTCCGTGGAAACTACTATGTTACTCCTATCACGGTAACTTCGGCGAAAGTCATTGGAACATGCCAGGGTGAGCCTGTCGCAGCGGTGAAGGCGCTTGGCTCGGGGCGGGTCTACTATATAGGAACCAATCTGGGGGCCAGCATTGCAACCGGCGATAACCGCGGTATCGAACTCTTACGAGCCATCATCCGGCCCGTGGTCCAGCCGGCGGTGACCGGAGGGCGTCTGCGTCCGCGATTGGTCCACAGCGGCAACGGTCCGGCGTTGCTCATCGTATTTAATGATACGGTCGAGGAGCAGACCTCGCGAATCGTGGTGCCGCCGCCCTTTTCGCGGGCAACGGACATCCACTCGCGCAACGCCGAACCGGTGAATGCTGGTGCGATCGATTTGACAGTGCCTCATCAGGATGTGCGCGTGTTGCTGTTGGAGTAGTCTGAATATCGGCGTTCCCCGGCGCTTGACAGGGAATCTCTCGCCAGCGCCAGGGATCGATTTCGCTGGCACAATAGTAGGGAGGGATCTAGGGTTGCTGCGGTCTGTCGTTTCGATTTGCGTCGGTCTTGTCCTGTCGGTGCCGGAAATCAGCGCCGTTGCCGCCGGGGCTGAGAAAACGCTCGACTACGGCCGGGATGTCCGGCCGATCCTCTCGGAGAATTGTTTCCCCTGCCACGGACAGGACAGCAAGAAACGCATGGTTGGACTGCGCCTCGATACCCCTGAGGGCGCGACAGCCGACCGTGGCGGCCGCTCAGCAGTTGTGCCCGGCGAGCCGGAAGCCAGCCTTCTCTACCAGCGCATCTCGGCGGACCAGCCGGCAAAGCGTATGCCGCCGCCCTTCTCCAATCGCACGTTGCATGCGGACCAGATCGCGACACTCAAGCGCTGGATTCAGGAAGGCGGCCATTACGCCAAACACTGGGCGTTCGTGCCGCCAGTGCGGCCCGCGGTGCCGCAACCATCGGATCCGCGATGGGTGAAGCAGCCGATCGATGCGTTTGCGCTCAGGCGCCTGGATGAGGAAGGCCTACACCCGGCCTCTCCTGCGCCGCCGGGCGTCTGGTTGCGCCGTGTTTCGCTCGACTTGGTCGGATTGCCGCCCACCCCCGAGGAGGTCGATTCGTTTGCCGCCGACGCTCGAAAACGCGGTGATGCGGCTTACGAAGCAGCCGTGGACAAGCTGCTTGCGTCGCCGCGCTATGGCGAGCGCATGGCGATGGACTGGATGGATGTTGCCCGCTATGCCGACACGCACGGGTTCAACAATGACGCCTCGCGCTCCATGTGGCGCTGGCGTGATTGGGTGATCCAAAGCTTCAACAGCAATATGCCCTACGATCGCTTTCTCACCGATCAGTTGGCTGGCGATCTGCTGCCGAATCCCACTCTCGAGGAGCGCATCGCGACGGGTTTCGGCCGCAACCATGTCATCAACTCCGAGGGCGGCATCATTGATGAGGAATACCGGGTCTCCTATGTGGCGGATCGCGTTCGGACGCTTGGCATGGCATGGATGGGGCTGACTCTCGAATGCGCCCACTGTCACGACCACAAATACGATCCCATTACGCAGCGCGACTACTATCGTCTATTTGCATTCTTCAATAATGTGCCCGAGATGGGCGAGGACGGCCGCGTTTCGAACGCGCCACCCTTCATACCCGCGCCAACCAGCGAGCAACAACGCAAAATGCGGGACCTGGAATCGTCCATTTCTACCCTGAATCTGCGCCTCGCGAAACGCGAGAATTCCTGGAAATGGCGCGACGCGGATGCCGCTGAGGCCCTGAAGATTGCGGCGCAGGCCGCTGAGCCTGGAGGCGCGGCGCTCCGGATGAGCTGCGATGCGGCAAACGAATTCGAAAAGTCGCCGGAACGCGGTCTCCTGCTGAAGGACGGTGTCGCCGGACAGTCTTGTGTCACAGCCGATGCGACTCCGAAGCCGATGACTGGAGGCGCCGGCGTGCCGGTCTCGAAGCGAAATCCGCTGACGTTCAGTTTATGGCTGCGTCCGGAATCCGTGGATTCGGACGCGCCGCTTCTTTCTACGGTCAATTACGCGACGAGCCCTGCGGCCACTACCTACGGAAGGGGCATGGAACTCCGCCTGGTTCACGGAGAACTGGAATTCCGGTTTGCGGACCGCTTCCCGGCATATGCCATTCGCGTCCGTTCCGATGGGGCACAGATCGCTCCAGGCGAGTGGCGCCACCTGTCCTTGATCTATGCGGGAGAGCCCAGGGAAAGCGCGAATCGCGCCTATGCATCCTGGGTACGAATCTTCGCCGACGGGCGCGAACTGCCTACGCACGTTCTCGCGGATGGCCTTGGCCTTCCCGACAGGAAATCCGAGAAACCCAGCTCTACCCACTTCCGCGTCGGATGGGATAACAGCCCTGGAGGCGCCCGCTACACCGGGAGTCTGGACGAGGTCGCGGTCTGGCCTCGCGCCCTCACCGAAGGCGAGATCGGCCGGGTTTTTGAAAAGCAGGCGCTACCCTACGCGGTGGCACGCCAGCGCCGGAATCAAGCTTCATCAACCGAGAGGAGGTGGTTGCGCGACGCTCTTCTGCGAAAGGCTGATCCGGCTCTTGCCAAACAGGAAGACAAGCTCGATCGCTTGCGTGCTGAGTTGCTTGCGCTCGAGCGTGATACGCCGACCGTCATGGTGATGCAGGAGATGGAAAAGCCGCGCGAAACGCACGTGCTGATTCGCGGCGCATACAATGCACCCGGAGAAAAGGTCGACCCTGGCGTCCCCGAAGGCCTTCTTGGTACCTGGCCGGATGGCGCTCCAAAGAACCGTTTGGGGCTTGCGCGGTGGTTGACCAGGCCCGATCAGCCCCTTACGTCTCGCGTTGTCGTCAATCGGTTTTGGCAGCAGTTGTTCGGCCAGGGACTGGTCAAAACCAGCGAAAACTTCGGTCTGCAAGGCGAATGGCCCAGCCATCCCGAGCTGCTCGACTGGCTGGCGCGGGAGTTCGTCGACTCGGGCTGGAATGTGAAGGCGTTGATGAAGCGCATCGTGCTCTCGGCGACCTACCGTCAGGATTCCGCAGCATCCAAAGAACTCATTGCTCGCGATCCGGAAAACCGCCTGCTCGCCCGTGGACCTCGCTTCCGACTGCCTGCCGAGATTATCCGCGATCAGGCCCTGGAGGTCTCCGGCCTGCTCAAGAACCGGCTTGGCGGACCGAGCGTTTATCCGCTCCAGCCGGCAGATCTTTACAAGGGCATTGTGGTGGCTGCCGATTACCCAGGCACCAAGTATCTCCAGAGCACGGGCGACGATCTCTATCGCCGGAGCTTGTACACCTTCTGGAAACGCACTGTGCCGCACCCCACAATGGCGGTCTTTGATGCGCCCGACCGCGAGTTTTGCATCGTGCGCCGGTCCACCACGAATACTCCGTTGCAAGCTCTCACGCTGCTGAATGATCCGATCTATATGGAAGCCTCGCGGAAACTGGCGGAGCGTTCCATTCTGCAGGGGGGCGCAACACCCGACGCCCGCCTTACCTTCGCGTTTCGGCTCGCGGCTGGCCGAGCGCCGGACGGAGAGGAGATGCGTATCTTGCGCAAGACGCTCGATCAGATGCTGGCGGCATATCGGGGAGATGAGAAGGGCGCCGAGGCCCTGATTGCGGCCGGCCCCGCGCCGCGAGATACTTCCATTCCGGCTGCGGAGTTAGCCGCCTATACGGCCGTGGCCAATCTGATTCTCAACATGGATGAAGTCATTACAAAAGGTTGAAGGGCAGGGATTTCCGATGGAATGTGGGAGATATGTGAATTTCGCGACTCGCCGGGAGTTGCTGGCGCGGGCCGGATACGGCATTGGTGCCGCGGCGCTGCAGGCCCTTCTCGGCGCGCCGCAAATAGCTGCTGCGGAAGCGGCCTTCCCCAACTTCCCCCCGCGTGCGAAACGCATCATCTTTCTCTTCCAGGCGGGCGGGCCGTCTCACCTGGACCTGCTGGATTACAAGCCACAAATGCAGGGCCGCTTCAATCAGGATATTCCGCCTTCCGTATTCGGCGGGCAGCGCATCACGGGAATGGTAGCCCAGCAGGATCGCTTTCCCGTAGTGCCGACCATGTATGGCTTCAAGCAGTATGGCGAGAGCGGCCGGTGGCTGAGCGAACTGCTACCGTACACGGGCAAGATCGCGGACGAGATCTGTGTGCTGCGAGCCATGCACACTGAGGCGATCAATCATGATCCCGCCATCACGTTTATTCAGACCGGCAGCCAGTTGCCTGGCCGGCCATGCCTGGGCTCCTGGGTGCATTACGGTTTGGGAAGCGAGAACGCCAACCTGCCGGCATTCGTGGTGCTGAATTCTCTGCCAAGCAACGGCATGCCCGATCAGGGCCTTTTGTCTCGCCTCTGGGGTGCGGGGTTCCTCCCGAGCCGGTATCAGGGCGTACAGTTTCGCAGCGCGGGTGATCCGGTGCTGCACCTCTCCAATCCGCCGGGCATGACGCGCGAACGGCGCCGAGTGCTGTTGGATAGCCTCGCGGAACTGAACGGGCGTCTCCATGATCGCGTCGGGGATCCCGAGATCGAAACGCGCATCGCGCAGTATGAGATGGCGTTCCGGATGCAAGCCAGCGTGCCGGAGCTTCTGGATACGTCGAAAGAGCCCGAGCATGTCTACGAGCTGTATGGCCCGGATTCTCGCAAGCCCGGGACCTTCGCGGCGAACTGTCTGCTCGCGCGGCGCCTGGCGGAGCGCAATGTGCGCTTCATTCAGCTCTATCACCGCGGCTGGGATCATCATGACGGCCTCACCACGAAGCTACCCGTGCTGGCGCGCGACACGGATCAACCATCCGCCGCCCTGGTCCGAGACCTGAAACAGCGGGGGCTTCTGGACGATACGCTGGTGATCTGGGGCGGCGAGTTCGGCCGCACGCCCTATGCGCAGGGCAAGCCGAAGCCTGACAGCTACGGCCGCGATCACCATGGCCGCGTCTTTTCTCTGTGGATGGCCGGTGGCGGAGTGAAGCGTGGGTTGGCCCATGGTCGATCGGATGACTTCGGATTCAACGTCGTGGATGGCGGCGTCCACATCCACGATCTGCAGGCGACCATTCTGTATCTGCTGGGAATCGATCACGAGAAGCTGACCTATCTCTTCCAGGGCAGGCGCTTCCGGCTGACGGATGTGGAGGGGCGCGTGGTGAAAGAGATCGTGGCATAGCTTCCCCAACGGTCGCCCTATCGGAATCGCAGCCCGATCTTCGCTCCGCTTCCGCCAATCGTGGCCTTCACCCAAAGCGTGGCGCCATCCCAGGCATATGAGTCCGCTGCGAGCGGTTTTCCGTCAAGCGTCACACCGGCAAGCTCCTTCGGCGCACGATCCACTTCGAATACAGGATTCACCGAGCGCGCGGCCGGTTTCACGGTAATCTCGATCGAAGGCGCGTCGGCAATCAGCCGGAGCGCCCGCCGCTCCTGGCTGTAGGATGGAAAATCCAAATGGGCGCCCGTCAGTTCCAGCGAGGGCGGGGAAGAGAAACTCTGTGCCCAGTCCAGCAGTACGCTGTCCGGCGCATCGGTTTTCGCGATCAGCCATGCCCACCGCTGCACCGTCATATCACGGGAGCGGCCCAGCGTGTCGGGCATTTGAAACTCACTGATCGACAGCGGCTTGGGCCGGTTCCCCATTCCCCACGTTAATAGGCTGTTGTGTCCCGGATTCGAATAGATGCGATCATCAATCGCGTAGCCGGTGGATTTGCCGCGGCCGAGCGGCCAGTGGCTGCCCCAATATGCCGGAGTTACCATGACTCCGCGATCGTAAAAAGGCTGGAATGCCCACGGTGTCGTGGTGTCGCGTGGATTGAAATAGATCGC
>CAZMRK010000769.1:0-2898 GCA_964568355.1 uncultured Solibacteraceae bacterium
AGATCGGCAAGGTGCTGGGTGTGGAGGCGATCATCATCGGCAGTATCACGCAGTTCGGCCGCGATGATAAGAAGACCGATATCGGCGGCGGCGCGCTAGGCGGCATTTCCGGACGCTTCGGGATCGGCGGCGTGCAGCGCACCAAGTCGCAGGCGGTGGTGGGCATCACCGCGCGCATGATCAATACCGACACGGCCGAGATCCTGGCCAGCATGACCGGCAAAGGGAATTCAGAGCGGTCCGGGACGGGGCTGCTCGGCTCGGGCGGCAGCTACGCCGGAATGGCGGCGGGCGCGCTGGATATGAGGGCCAGCAATTTCGCCAACACGCTGCTGGGTGAGGCCACCTATTCGGCCGTGAACAGCGTGGCCAGGCAGTTGGATAACCAGGCCGGCAGTCTGCCGACCAAAGAAGTGGTGATCAGCGGCCTGGTGGCGGATATTTCGCCCGACGGCACCACGATCATCAATGTGGGATCAAGGGCGGGCGTGAAGATCGGCGACCGTCTGCAGGTAGCGCACAAGGTGAGGGAAGTTCGCGATCCGGCCACCGGCAAGATCCTGCGGCTGGTGGAAGATCGTTTGGGCGAGCTGGTGATCACCGAAGTGGACGAGCAATCGGCGGTCGGGAAATTCCAAGGGTCGAAGCTGCCTGCCGTCGGCGACAGCGTGAAGAATCAGACGGCGCATCCATGAACCTCGAAATCGGCAGTACCGTCGGCGACTACCAGATCATCGGCGTTCTAGGCGCGGGCGGGATGGGGAAGGTCTTCAAGGTGAAGAACCTCATCTCCGACCGCGTGGAGGCGATGAAGGTGCTTCTGCCCGATCTGGCGACCGAGCCAGAACTGGCGGACCGCTTTGTGCGCGAGATCAAAGTGCTGGCGAGCCTGGAGCACCCGGGCATCGCGACCCTGCGCACGGCGCTGCGCGTGGAAAACCAGCTTCTCATGGTGATGGAGCTGGTAGAAGGCGAAACGCTGGAACAGATTCTGGCCAAGGGGCGGCTTCCGGCGCAGCAGGCGGTAAGCTACATCGCGGAAGCGCTGGGCGCGCTGGGCTATGCCCACCAGCGGGGCGTCGTACACCGCGATTTCAAGCCGGCCAACATGATGCGCACGCCGCAGGGCGTGATCAAGCTGATGGATTTCGGCATCGCCAAGGCAGCCGGCGACCGGCGCCTGACCATGACCGGCTTCACCATGGGCTCGCTCTACTACATGTCGCCAGAACAGATCGAGGGCGCCTCGACGCTGGATGCGCGAGCCGATTTGTATTCGGTAGGCGTGAGCCTGTACGAACTGGTGACCGGCAAGCGGCCGTTCGATGGGGACAGCCAGTTTGCCATCATGTCGGCGCACTTGAAGAACACGCCCGTGCCGCCCATCACGCTCGATCCCACGCTGCCGGCGGCACTCAACGAGATCATTCTGCGGTCGATTGCGAAGGATCGCGAGGCGCGGTTCCAGAATGCGGAAGAGTTTCGCCAGGCGCTGCTATCGGTGTTCCAGACCAAAGCACCGGTCGTGGAGGCAGCCGCTCCGCCTCCGGCGCAGGATTTCCGGCTGATCGACCCGACCGCGCCGGAGCCTTCGCGCAGCCGCCGGGGACTCTGGATGGCGACGGGCGGGGTGGCCGCGGCGCTGGCGCTGGTGGCCGTCATTCAGTTCGGACCGTGGAAATCGACGCGGGCCGATGTAGCACAGCCCCCGGCTTCTCCGGCGATGACACCCGCTCCGTCGCAGAATCCGCCGGCGGCTGCGGTTCCGGCGGCCAGCGAGCCGGCTCCGAGCGCTCCTCAAGCCGGCACGCCGCAAGCGAGCACGCCTCAGGCGAGCGTACCGCAAGCCAGCCCTCCTCCCCCGCGTTCGAATCCGCCGCAGCGGCGGGTCGAGATTCCCGGCCGGCCGGCGAGTGGCACGGACCAGCAGCAGGCGCCTCGTGCCCCGAACGTAGCGCAGCAGACGCCTCCGCAGCAGAGTATTCCTCAACAAAGCACGCCCCCGCCGAGCGCCCCACCGCCCGCGCAGCCGGACCCAGCCAAGCTGACGGCTTTGCAGGAACTGCGGGAGCAACTGGCGATGCTGGCCACACGCGCGGGCTCGTGCAATAGCGGATTGCGGGCTCTCTCGCAGCAGCAGGCGGCCTCCGGCCTGGCGCTGCGCGGCGATATCACCGAGGCAGCCAACCTGATGAATACCTACCTGGAAGGCGCGCGGCAGGCCCTGAACGCGGGTGACTCAGGATCGGTCAAGCGCTTCATGGAAAAGGCCGAGCGGCAGGTGGAAAAAATCGAAAAGTTTCTAGGCCAATAAATTCGGGTTCCCGGCGCGGTCAGCGCACCGGCGTGCGTGTCTTGCGGCTACTGGTTTTGTGCATCGTTGCGGGGAACGCCGTTCAGGGTAAAGCCGGCGGTCTCGACAATCGCGTCTTGCGGAATGCTGTTCTCGACGAGCACTTCTTTCGTGCGTTTGGCATCTTTCAAGGCCTGTTGCACCTGGGACGTATACGACTCCGGTACTCCGGACGTACCGGACTTTCCCTTGAGGAGTTCCACTTCTCCCTGAGGCGTACTGACGTCGTAGATATGCTGCCGGGAAATCAGGCTGAGGTCGATTTTGACCCGTTTCACCCCGAAAGTCTCACCGTGGGGGTTCTGAATCGGCTTCTTGGAGCGCGTTGTGGAAATAAAGCGGGAATTTCCATAGCCCGCGACGTGCATGAAAACAATGTCCCCGGCTTCCTCGTTACGCGGTTTCAACCCGTTCCTCCACTTCAGATTGGCTACGACGGTCGAGGAGATGAACCGGTAGACATACCGCGGCGTCAACTGATCGTAGGCGTCGAACACGTATTCCTTGTCGTTGTCACGGCGGTTCACCACCGCCTGAGCGCCCAT
>CAZMRK010000770.1:0-4971 GCA_964568355.1 uncultured Solibacteraceae bacterium
GTCTTGTTGAGACGGGGCTTCACCGGGAGCGAAACTCCAGGCGTAGCCGCGTTTATCGAACGGATCGGTGGCGTCGGCGACGTGAACCTGGCCAACGGTCCATTCCCGGGAATTCTCGAATCCGCGCCACTCGGCAGCCGGGCGAATCGTCAGCGGCCTGTCCGACTCGTTGCGATAGGTGGACGTGATCAGAAGATGCTGCCAGCCGGGCTCCAGCCGGTATTCGTGGCGCGTGAAGAGGCCGCTGCCCCTGGCGGCCGTGCGGACGGATTCGATGATGCCGGCGGCTTCGGAGTTTTCCACGACGCGAACCCACGACACCTCGCCGCCTGCATTGCCTGGACGGAAGGCGGTGAGCTGGTCGTTCTGTTCGCCGGTGAGATCGAGATCGTAGACGCAGCCCGGGGTGACGAAGGCATTTTCTGTTCGCATGTTGGCGCGGCGCAGGGGCTGGGCGCCCGAGATCAGCGCGTGCACGCGATCGCTGCGCAGCACAAAGTCGCCGATGATCCCGTCGGCTTCCTTGCCGCGAGGCAGAAGGTCCGTATTGGTTCTGTCAATTTCGACGGCGAGAACTTTGGTGCCGCCGGCGGGCGAAGCAATTACCACCAGACAGCCCGTAGCAGCGGCCAGCAGAGCGAATGAGAGACCGAGTCTCAGATTCATCAGAGAGAGCCTTTCCGGTATTCAGAAACCCAGTTTCAGGCCGAGCTGCAAGAACCGGCCGGGGCCCGCCGAAGCGATCTTCCCGAAATCCGACGCGCTCCGGTTGTCGTTCGGAGGGCCCCATTGATTGCGGTTGAAGATATTGAAGAACTGCGCATTGAACTCGAACCGTACCCGTTCGTGGAAGGTCAGCGCTTTGCGAAGCGCGACGTCTTCGCGCCGGATGCCGTAGTCTCGAACGTTGGACAGCCTGGGTGCAGCGCTGCCGAAGTGGTCCGCGCCCGCTTCGACAAAGGCGGCGGGATTGTAGAGCCGGTCAAGGGCGGGGTCGAAACTGGAGTAGCCAATGTCATTGCGCGGATCGACGCCGGCCACCAGATCCGGCCTCTGCGCGGCATTGAAGAGCGGCAGGCGGTTGGTCTGGGTGATCCGAAGCGGCAGCCCGCTCTGGTACGTGAGAACGCCCGATACGCTCCAGCCGCCGAGGAGGAAGTTGGCGGGACCGCGCGTGTTCAGGAGGGGCTTTCCGTATCCGAACGGCAGCTCGTATATGGTGCTGATCATCAAATTGTGGGTTGTGTCGAAACCGGCGACCGCCCATTCCGCCCGGCGATTGGCCGCGTCCTGGATGCCGGAGCTGGAAATCCCCGCGAGCGCGGACTGTACATCCGTCATGTTTTTTGAAAAGGTGTAGGACACAAGAAACTGCAGGCCCGCGGCGAAGCGCTTTTGAACCCGGCTCTCGAACGCGTGATATGTGGAAGAGCCAATCTTGTCCTCTTGCGACGTGATGTTGAGCACCTGCGGATACGGACGCAGCGCCTGGCGCACGACGCCGGTGAAGCCGGAGTAGGGAACGGCAATGCCGGCCTGCTGTGCCGCGGCGGAGCGGACGTCCGCGTTCAGCAACGAGCCGAGCGCCAGGTCGGCGACGGGCAGTTGATTGAGCTGCCGCAGCCCGGGGGCATTCAAATGCAGGCCGCGTGTTCCGGCGTAGCCCATTTCCAGGAGCATGTTGCGGGGCAGTTCGCGTTGAATGTCCAGGCGCCACGTATGGGTCACCGGCATGCGCGCGGCTTCGGAGACGATGGAGGTAGTCACGTTGTTTCCGTTGCCGAATCCCGGGTCGATGAAGGGCGGACGCGGAAAGCTGGTAGGCATTCCATCCCGCAAAAGGAAGACAGGCGTGGCGCCCTGATCCTGGCTCTGAAAGTTGGCGGTAGTATTGAAGCCGAGGCTGGAATTCAGCAGGCCGTTGCCGGCATAGCTGAGCCCGTATCCCGCGCGCAGGACGGTCAGACGGTTCACTTGATAAGCGAGGCCGACGCGGGGAGCAAAGTTGGCCTTGTGCACCTCCTCATACGTGCTGCGACCGATTCTCCCGGGTCCCGAGCCCAGAAATACCAGCGCGCCGGGCAGGTTTCCCGCCGACGGATTGGGAGTGTCCAGGTCGAAGATCGACGCGCGATCGTACTGCTCGTGAGGAGCGAGATCCAGATCGTAGCGAAGGCCGAGGTTCAGCGTGAATCGCGGGCTGATCTTCCAATCGTCCTGAACGAACCCGGCGTAGTAGGGCCGGATGGAGGCCACATGCAGGGGCGTGGAGATGGAGCCCTGGTTGACATATCCGAGAAGAAAGCTGGCGAAGGCGTTCCCGCTCTGGGAGCTCGCATTGAGAGCGGTCTGGAGAAAGCTGAAGGAGAACGTTCCGTTCTGGTTCTGCCAGTTGCGCGTCTTGACCTGTTGATTGCGCGTCTCAAACCCGAGCTTGAAGGTGTGGCGGCCTCGGATCAATGTGGTCGTATTGCGGAACTGCACGTTCTGCTCCACATTCGCATCCCAGCGAGTGCTCGAAATCTGCGGGTAGTTATCCGAGCTGAACGCGAAAACCGGCAGGCTGCCATCGCCTCCCACACCTTTGAGGCCGAGCTTGTTCGGCCAGTCCTGCCCGTAGCTGAGCGTGCGCACATTGTTGACCCACCGGTTTACCCCGAATTGGAAGGTATTGAGCGTGGTTGGCGTGAAGATCGCGTTATAGGTGACGCGAACCTCGTTGCTCGAAAAGACCTGGTTCAGCCCGTTCCACAACGGAGAATTTTCGTAAGGGTTGCTGTTGGTGATGCGGGGAATTCTGGTATGGTTCACGGACACCGAGAGGGTATGTTGATTTGTGATGCGATGGTCCACCTTGGTGTTGTAGGAATAGTCATTGAGAAATGTGGCGCCGCCGCGTCCCAGAAAATTCGAATCCGGGGCCGGGCTGGGAGGCTTTGGATAGAGCGCCGCTACCTGCGCCGCGATCGGATCGATGCGCGCCGCGGGGATGATATTTCCGCTGAATGGCTGCCGGGTAAAGCCGCCCTTTCCATCCGATGTGGTTGTGGCGGGATCGTAGATCAGCCGGGGTTGGCCGGTCGCCGTTCGCAGGCCGGAGAAGTCGCCGCGCAGCATGGCCTCCGTCGGCGAGGTATAGAGCACCACCTGGGATGTGCCGCGAAACAGCGAATTGTCTGAGGAAAACATGAAAAAGGTGCGGTCCTTGCCGTTGTAGACGCGAGGAATCACCACCGGCCCGCTGAACGTGCCGCCAAAGTTGTTCTGATGAAACGGAAGCTTGTCCTGCTCGAAGAAGGCGCGGGCATTCAGGTTCTGATTTCGCAGGTTCTCGAAGACGCTCCCGTGCAGTTCGTTGGTGCCGGACTTCAGGCTGAAGTTGATCAGCCCGGTCCGAACGTAACCGTATTCGGCGGAGAAGGCGCCTTTGACCACGTTGAACTCCTGGATGGCATCTACCGGCACCGCGACCTCGGTAAAGGATCCGAAGCTGGAGATCTGCCCGGCCGACATGCCGTCTACCAGGACGTCGACCGTACCGTCACCGCTGCCGTCGATCGAGATGCTGGTGGTGGCGGTCTGCGATTTGCCCGGTCGCTGCTGTCCGCCGAGAACGCCGGGGGTCAGAAGCGCGAAATCGGTTGGAATGCGCAGCCGGCTCACCGCCGCGAGCGGCAGATGATCGTACTCGGCTGCCGTGAGAACCGTGGTGGCCGCGGCGGAATCCGGCTGCACCAGCGCCGCGCTTCCGGAGACCTGGATCGATTCTTCTACTGTCCCGACCTGGAGCTGGATATCGACGCGAGTGATCTCACCGACGTACACCCTGACGATTTCCGAAGCAGCTCGCCGAAAGCCGGCTGCTTCCACATTGATCTGGTAGTCGCCCGGCATCAGTGCAGGAAAAACGTATTCGCCTTCTTTGGAGGAAATGGATTGGACGGTGAGCGAGGTTCCGACGTTTTTGCACTCGACATGGGCGCCCGCTACGGTGGCCGAGGAACTGTCGTGCACCACGCCGCGAATCGAGCCGCGGTTTACCTGGCCAAAGAGCGTCGTACATGCGCAGAGAACGGTTGCTACACGAAGAATCGCAAAGGAACATGGACGTTTGGGCATAGGTCGAATCTCGATTGGTGAGATTGAAAACAAGAGTGTAGGAATGCCCTGGTTACTATCTGGCAACAGACGGGTTAAGCTTTGGGGATGCCTGCGGGTCCGCGGGTGTGCGATCCGGTATTTCCTCTACCGGCGGGTCAGTGGGATTGAAAAAGCCTCGCTGCCACCGCTCCCTCACGGCCGCGGCTCGGTAACAGTCTGCAAAACACGGCTGATTCGGTTCGTCCGCTTGCTGGCGCGCGCAGTTCCGCGCCGCCACTGGACCGCGACCGTAAGAGACAGCCTTTTCGTTCTCTCTATTCTTCGCCCGGCGCCGCTGTCGCCGTCTGCGGTTCGTACTCGTAAATTCCGCCGTCCGCGCGCAGGGCCAGAAAGAGATGGCCGCCTTTCAGCGTATACGACCGCACATCGCTCCAGTCCCTGGCGATGCGGTCGTTCAGGGGCGCCGGCGAGCACATCGCCCGCGTCAACGCCAGCGGTCCGAACTGCAGTTGGTTTCGCCTGGTGGACTTCCAAGTGCCGCGCCCGCGATTGCAATCGATGCGCACGCTCACCTGACCGGTGGGCTGGAAGATGATCGTGTACTTCGACGGGCCGGTGGGTATCAGCGTTTTGCCGTTGCTGCTCTCGAATTGGACAAGCTGCCAGGTGCGGCCAGTGAGATCGGCCGCTGCCCTTGCCGATGGCGCCTGCGACCATGCGAGGAACGAGCATGCGAGGAGCGAGCAGACGATCAGCATTGACATGACCCAGGGAAGCTTCCGTGTGATTTCCACGTCAGATCCTTTCCGGAACCGGGTAAGGAATAAGCCCAACTCCTACGCCGCGGTCTGCACAGACAAACGGAACTCG
>CAZMRK010000771.1:0-10034 GCA_964568355.1 uncultured Solibacteraceae bacterium
ACCAGGGGGATGGGGCGAGTGAGCTTGGGCATGTTGCGGGCCTGCTCGAAGGCCTCTTTGAGGCCCTGGACCAGGGCTCGGATCATATCGTCGTAATACAGACCGAGAACCTGCTGGAGTTTGCCGGGATAGTGGCCGTTGAGGAAGAACGACTCTTCTTTGAGGATGCGGAGGCGGTTGGCCCGCTCGCCGGTGACGGCGGCGGCGCTCGCATCGATGAAATCGCCGGCTTTGGGAATGGAGAAGCTCAGGACGGGAACGGAGAGGTAGGCCATGCAGACATTGCACAGGCCGCCGCCGCAACTGATGCCGATACCGGTATAGTTCGTGGCTTCCATTTCGCCATAGACAACGGCCAGCCCTTCGTTGATGCTGCGGGCCTCAAAGCCCAGAGATTCGAGGACCTGTTTCAGGCTGGCTTCGTGATAGATCAGGCTCTCTTCGGATCCGGCCGGAGCAGCCGGAACGGCGAAGCAGACCTTCGTTTTTTTCTCGCTCTTGTCGGTCCTTGCGGTGAGCAGGCGCGTGATGGCTTCGATGAGCTTGACGCTTTCCGGCTCGCCGGGGTTGAGGAAGCCTCGGGTCATGGGACGGCGAATCTCCGCGTTGAGCAGGTCTGCAAAGCGGGCCGCCTCGTTGCCATGCACCAGCAGTTCGGAAGCGGCGGTGACGTATGGCACGCCTTCCTCCCGCAGGACCTTCTCCGTCATACGCGAGAAGGGCACGCTGATGAACGCATTCAACTGGCTTTCGTATTGGAAGGCCGGCTCACCGGGACGGGCGGCCACAATCCGGCTGGTGCCGAAATCAAGGCCGATCGCCGGGGTCTGATGATTCTCCATTGGCTTCACTCCAGATCTCCTTAGAAGCGCTTCCCTGACGGAGCGCCGTTATCATTTGTCGGTACCGTTTCTGCAGCGCCTGGCGATAGGCCGGAACCGAATAGCCTTCCGTCAGGGCGGTGTCGTGAAGAATTCCTTCGGCGAGGGTGATGCCTTCGGCCAGGGGCGAACCGGCCCACTGGCGGAAACGCGCATCGCAGAGAAAGCCGAACAGGTGCACGCTGGGCAAAGGCCGCCAGTAGTTATCCGGCAGGCCCAGTTCCCGAAAGGGGAAAGCCCTGGCCCAATCGGTGTGATAGCCGACACGCATATTGGCCGGATTTACGGAGACCTGCGCATGAGTAACGCAGTTCTCCTCCGGGATGTGATAGCGCGAGCGCAGCCACTCCGTAAGGATTCTGCCGGCGTGCACCTGGGCGGCGGTGATGGTCACGGCCTGGCCCTCGCGAGGTGACTGGGCCTCAAACGCCACGCCGAGGAAACTCGTATTCAATTGGATATAGGCGTGGCGGCCGGATGCCCACACGGAGTGGCCGGCGTGGTTGGCGACGTCGCCCTCGTCCACCACGCGATAGACGCGGCCGAAGCGGTCGATGACGAAGTGGTATGCCCGTTTTCGGCGGACATATTCCAGCAGCGATTCTCCCACCGACTTCAGGGATTGATTGCGGGCAGGCTCCAGGGGCAGTTGCAGGCTTTCCGTCGTATGAAAGACGATTCCAGCGGTTTCGAGGCGGGGGCGGTTTGGAGTCGAGAACTGGTTTTCCACACGTAGTCCGTTGCTGAAGACGGTATATTCTCCAGTGGTCTCGACCTGCCAAACTTCTCTCGGCGGAATGGAGTCAAAATGGGCGCGCACGCGGGGGTAGCCGCGGGTGGAGGCATCGGAGACGACGTAGGGGATACCGGCCAGGACAAATAGCAGCAAGCAGGCATTGATCCTCAGGGAACCGGGCTTCCAACGCGAACGACGGGGCGCGGTAGCCCGCCGCAGGTAGCGCAGGCGGGCCACCGGATCATGAAACAGGCTGGCTCGCCATTCTAATCCGGGATTCGGCTCGATTGTTTTTTGCCAGATCCCCATTCCGGTATTCCAAGTAGAAAGGATCGGCGGAAACTGGAAAAACCTTAGTACGAAGTAGCTATCAGCTTTAGAAGAGAACGTCGCCAGGAGTGGCGACGCTGCCCGATGAATCGGGCGCTACAAATGGTGCGGGGGTTGGCGGTAGACTGACCAATAAGGTGATGCCCAAAAGAAGCCGCGTGGCGGCGAGCAAGGCGGCGACAGCCGCGACGGGGGAGGAACGAGATGCGACTGCAGCCTGGAGCCGGCGGACGGTGGATTCGCCGGCGTTGCGGGATCCCAGCCTATATGTCAATCGCGAGCTAAGCCTGCTGGCTTTCCAGCGGCGGGTGCTCGAAGAGGCTCAGGACGAGCGCAATCCGCTGCTGGAACGAGTCAAATTCCTGGCCATTCTGGGATCGAATATCGACGAATTCTTCATGGTGCGCGTGGCAGGGCTGATCGCGCAAGTGGACGCAGGCATCCTGGACGTAGGCCCGGACGGGATGAGCCCCAACGCGCAACTGGTAGCGATCCGGCGGGAGGTGAAAAGACTGCTGGGGGAGGCGCACAAATGTCTGCGCCTGCAATTGCGGCCGGCGCTGGAGGAGTCCGGCATCCAGATTCTGGAGTACAGCGACCTGAATCCGCAGCAGTTGGAGGTGGTGAACGGCTATTTCGCGGAGACGGTTTTTCCGGTGCTGACGCCGCTGGCCTTCGATCCGGGCCGGCCGTTCCCGCATATCTCCAATCTGAGTCTGAACCTGGCGGTGCTGATCCAGGACGAACACGGGCTGGAGCGGTTCGCACGGGTGAAGATTCCGGATTCCCTGCCCCAGTTGGTTCCGGTGCGGCGACCGCGGCGTCCCGGCAAACATCATCGCCCGGCGAAGCAACAAAGCTACGTGTGGCTGGAGCAGGTGATCGCGGCGAACCTGGCGGCGCTGTTCCGGGGCATGCAGGTGAAGGAAGCACATCCGTTTCACGTGACGCGCGATGCCGATATTGCGATCAAGGAACTGGAGGCCGAGGACCTGCTCGAGACCATCGAGGAAGGGGTGCGGCAGCGCCGGTTCGGCAGCGTGGTGCGGCTGCAGGTGGGCGACGATATGCCGGCGCACATCCTGGACATCCTCATGAGCAACCTGGAGGTGGATGCAAGCCAGGTGTACCGGGTGAAAGGCCAGCCTTCGCTGAGCCGGCTGATGCACCTGTACGCGCTGGACCGGCCGGACTTGAAAGACCCGCCGTTTGTGCCGGCGATTCCGCGGGCGCTGGTGCCGGTATCGGAAGAAGACGATTTGTTCACGCTGATCCGGCGGCAAAACGTGCTGCTGCACCATCCGTTCGAGTCATTCCAGCCGGTGATCGACTTTCTGAGCAAGGCGGCGCGGGATCCGCAGGTGCTGGCAATCAAGATGGTGCTGTACCGGGTGGGCCGCAACTCCCCGATTGTCGAAGCGCTGCTGGAGGCGATGGAGAACGAGAAGCAGGTGGCGGTGCTGGTGGAGTTGAAGGCGCGCTTCGACGAGGAGAGCAACATTGAGTGGGCCAAAGCGCTGGAGCGCGAAGGCGTGCACGTTGTCTACGGCCTGCTGGGGCTGAAGACGCACTGCAAGGTGGCCATGGTGGTGCGGCGGGAAGGAGACACGATCCGGCGCTATATCCACATGGCGACGGGCAACTATAACGCCGTGACGGCGCATCTGTACACCGATATCGGGATGCTGACGTGCAATGAAGAACTGGGGCATGACGCGACGGACCTGTTCAACTACCTGACCGGGTATTCGGCGAAGAAGGATTACCGGAAGCTGCTGGTGTCGCCGGTCAATATGCGGGAGCGCTTCGAGGCGATGATCCGGCGGGAGATCGAGCACCAGGCCAAAGGGCGGGAAGGCCACCTGATTTTCAAGATGAACGCGCTGGTGGACCCGCATGTGATCCGGCTGCTGTACGCGGCATCGCAGGCGGGGGTGAAGATCGATCTGCTGGTGCGGGGAATCTGCTGCCTGCGGCCGGGGATTCCGGGAATCAGCGAGACGATCCAGGTGACCAGCATTGTGGGGCGCTTTCTGGAGCACAGCCGGATCTACTATTTCCGCAATGGAGGGCAGGAGGAGATCTACCTGGGGAGCGCCGACCTGATGCCGCGCAACATCGACCGGCGCGTGGAGGTGCTGTTTCCGCTGGAGGGACAAGAGCTGGTGCGGTTCGTGAAGGAGGAGATTCTGGCGGTATACCTGGCGGATACGGCCAAAGCGCGGCGGATGCAGGGCGACGGAACGTATGTGCGGCGGCGGCCGGTCTCGCGGGCGCGGCCGATGAACAGCCAGGCGTGGCTGATCGAACGCGCGCGGCAGGTGAACAAGCCGCCGGCGGGGGCATGAGGGCGCGGCGGAGGATGCAACCGACCAGCGCCATTCAAGCCCGATGGAGATTGTCCGGGTACCATATTCAGTGCTGGTATTGAATATGGTATAGTGACGACGTCATGGCGACAGCTCGCAAGATTACCATCGAGGTTCCGCCGGAGCTGCTCAAGAAGGCGCAACAGGCCACCGGAACCGGTGTTACCCAGACGATCCGGACCGGCTTGCAACTTGTTGCAGCATCCAGAACCTATGCGCGGCTGCGCGAACTCCGAGGAAAAGTTCGCTTCACGCGGACGCTGGCGGATCTGAAGAGCGATCGATGATTGCGGCGGACACGAGTACCTGGATTGCGTTCTTCGAAGGGGATGCCGGCGAAGACGTCGAGTTACTCGATCGGGCGCTCGAAGACAGGCAGATTCTCATGGTGCCTGCGGTCTTGACTGAAGTGCTGAGTGACCCGAAGCTTCCTGTGCCGGTTGCACGAACGCTTTCAGACCTCCCTCTGATCGAAATCAGGCCGGGTTATTGGCAACGGGCGGGCGCGTTGCGAGCGAAAGTGCTGGCGAGACACCGCAAGGCCCGTTTGGGGGATGCCTTGATCGCCCAAAGTTGCATCGATCACGGGATTGCTCTTGTTACGAGAGACCGGGATTTCCGCGCCTTCGCCGAGACCTCCGACCTGGCGTTGGCAATTGGCCGCACAACGCACTGAGGCGCTGCCGCGCTGGGATGCCGGGCCTCAAGGGCGATCGGAAAGGTGCTCGCGCAGCAGGCGCGCTGCCAGAGTGTTCTCTTCGCGCAAGATTCCTCTCGCCAAATCTGCCGGCGAGACCCCGTGTCGCCCCTCAGCATGGGCGATCTTTCGCGCGGCGTCGATCACCCGGACGGCTGCGCCGGCGAGCCGTAAGTCTTCCATCGGGGGGACGCGCCGGCCAGCAGGTTCACTTGCCTCGATCGCTCGTACCATAGCCTCCAACGCCACCTCGGAGACAAGCGAGGGTTCCTCCCGCAATACGCCGAGGAGCAGATGCTCTACCGTAATCTCGCGCCGCGAAAACGAACTCGCTTCCGAACGGGCGAAGAAAATGCATCGCCGCGCGGGATTTGCCAGCGGGCTGGAGTGAAGATGCGCCGCGACCCGTTCCCAGTAGCGCGCCGGCACGGAAACCGCCCAGTCCGCCAGCATCCGCCGCCAAAGCGCCACAAAGTCAGTGAACGAGCGCACCTGGCGCAGGCGGTCTCGGAATCACCGGCGACTTATCCTGGCGGGCTGTCAATCCCGATCGTCGCGGCTCAAACAGCAGTACTCCCGTAATTGACTACGACGTTTTGTTGAAAGATACTGGATTCCGAAATGGGGCGCCCGCTGGTTGGGGTCGAGTGTGGATGCGGGCGGAAGAAGCTCTTGTGTTCGGGAGCCAAGTAAATCTTCCAGAGGGGGTCGGAATGACTTCGTTGTCACGTGTGATGCTGCTGGCTGTGTCGGCTGCGGCGCTGTTCCTGCCGGTTGCCCAGGCGCAGGTGACCGGATCGATTAACGGAACTGTAACGGATGCCACGCAGGCCGCTATTCCAGGAGCGGTCCTGGTGCTCACCAACCGGCAGACGGGGGATACGCGGCAGGCGGTCAGCACGGAGCAGGGTTTCTTCAACTTCACCGATCTGAGCCGCGGGGAATATACCGTCAAGATCACCGGACAGGGTTTTCGGGAGCTGGTGATCGGACCGGTGCTGCTGACCGTGGGCCAGCAGATCACGATCCATCCCACTTTGGAAATCGGCAACGTGAGCGAGAGCATCGAAGTTCATGCCAGCCCGCCGCCGGTCACCACTTCCACCAGTTCGGTGTCGCAACTGGTGGACAGCAAGCGCATCGAACAACTGCCGCTGAACGGCAGGAACGCGCTACAACTGGTGGCGCTGCTGCCGGGCGTGGTTCCGGCGGGGACGGCCGGACAGATGGGGGCGACGCAGAGCACGTTCAGCACGTCGGGAGGGAGAAATATCGATATGAATTTTTCCCTGGACGGCGGCAATAACATGAACCCGTTCTACGCCATCGCCAACGAGTATCCCAATCCGGACGCGCTGCAGGAGTTCTCGGCCACGTCGCGCAATTACAGCGCGGCGTTCGGCCGCGGGTCGTCGGCGGTCACCGCGGTTACGCGCTCGGGCACCAACGAATTCCATGGCACGCTGTTCGAGTTTCTGCGGAATACGAAGCTGGATTCGAGGCCCTTCTTTTCCGCGCAGCGCTCGGACTTCAAGCGCAATCAATACGGCGGCACGTTCGGCGGTCCGATCGTGCGCAACAAGCTGTTCTTCTTTTTGAGCTACCAGGGCACCAAGGCGCGCGGCACACCGGGCGACGTGCGCTACCGCTCGCTGAACGCGAACGAACGCGCGGGCAACTTCTCGGGGCAGCCGAAGAACATCACCGATCCGGATAACAACGGCGCGCCCTTTCCGGGGAACGTGATTCCCGCATCGCGCATACGCCCGTATGCCACGACGTTTCTGAACCAGTATCTGCCCTTACCCAATTCGGGCGATTTTTATCAGTTCGCTCCGGTAGGCCAGAGCCTGGACCAAAACCAGGTGATCGCCAAGATCGACTATTCTTTGCGGGACAAAGACAAAATCACCTTCCGGTATTTCTACAACGACGTGCCGCAGGTGGGGCAGGCGAGCAACGTCGGGCAGGACTGGCTGACCGATCTGCCGACGCGATTTCAGAACTGGACCGCGGGCGAGGATCACCTGTTTTCGCCGACGCTGATCAACACCTTCCGGTTCACCTATGTGCGCAGCACGTTCGGGATGCTGGCGCGGAAGGACTTCTCCCTGACCGGGCTGGGCCTGCCGGTGAACCTGGCCAATATCAACACCGGTTACGGGCTGACCGCGCAATCGGTGCTCAACATTTCGGGATTCGTCTCGGCAGACACGGGATATCCGACGCGGGACATCATGCCCACGCACCACGTGACCGATACGCTTTCGTGGATCAAGGGCCGGCACAGCCTGGCCTTCGGTTTCGAGCTCTACCGAAATCGCGTGAATGAACTGCAGAACTGGCTCAGCGGCGGGAACATGGTGTTCTCCGGCGCCTTTTCCGGGAACGCCGCTGCGGATATGCTGCTGGGCAAGTTCGACAACTACCGCCAGGTGACCGGGCTCACCTCGCGGCTGCGGCAGAACCTGCCGAGCTTCTTCGCGCAGGACGATCTGAAGCTGAGCCGCCGCGTGACGGTGAACCTCGGCGTGCGATGGGAGCCGTATTTCGGCTACGTATCGGAGAACAGCCAGTTGATGCTGCTGGCGCCCGGCAAGCAATCGACGTTTATGCCGAAGGCGGTGCCGGGGCTGCTCTTTCCCGGCGACGCGGGTGTAGATCCGAGCGTCGTGGGCAAACGGCTGAACAACTTCGCGCCGCGCGTGGGGCTGGCCTGGGACGTGCGCGGCGACGGGAAGACCTCGGTGCGCGCGGGCTTCGGCATGTTCTATGTGCCTCTGACACGCGGCATCAGCCTCAACCGGTTCACCCTGATCCAGCCGTTCACCACGGATCTCACGGTGTACGGGGGCGATGCGTACAACATCTTCGGGGGCGCGCCGTTCAACGGGGTGAGCCCCTTCCCGCGCCCCAACGCCGGAGACCTGAACGCGTTGAAGCAGGCGGACTTCGTTCCCACGGCCAACGAGACGACCTTCGGGCTGCCGTTCAAGACCCAGGCCGACTACCAGTGGAGCCTCTCGATCCAGCAGGCGATCGGGTCCGACGCCGTACTGGAGTTGAACTATGTGGGCAGCTCCAGTTCGCATATGTCGACCTCGGCAGAGGCCAATCCGGCGCAGTACATCCCGGGGCAATCCACGATCTCGAATACGCAGGCGCGCCGGCTGTATCCGAACGTCGGGCTGATCAATAACTTCCTGAGCAACCTGAGCGCGAATTACAACAGCGCGCAGATCGTCTTCAACAAGCGCTATTCGCGGGGCTTCACGATTCTGAGCTCGTACACGTTTTCGAAGGCGCTGGGGATCGCCGGAGCATCGGCGGGGGGTGAAGGCAGCAACGGCCCGCGCGATCCGTTCAACTACCGGCTGGACTACGGACCGCTGGGCCTGGACCGCCGGCACAACTTCGTGGCCTCGGCCTTGTGGGATCTGCCATGGGGCAAGAACGGCGCGCCACGGTGGCAGCGCTTCACGGTGGGCGGATGGCAGTTCAGCGGGATCCTGAATGCGATCAGCGGCTCGCCGCTGACGGTCCGCTCGGGCCGAGACAACTCGCTGACCGGGATCGGCGGCGACACCGCGGACCAGGTAGGCGACTGGCGCCTGCCGGACGGCCGCAGCAAGCAGGACCAGATGGCACAGTGGTTCAACACCGCCGCGTTTGTGCAGAACGCGACCGGCACGTTCGGCCAGACCGGGATCAACTGGCTCTACGGACCGGGAAGCTGGAACATCGATATGGCAGCGGCCAAGAATTTTCCGATCACGGAGAGCAAGCGCCTGGAGTTCCGCGCTTCTTTTTACAATCTGTTGAATCATCCGAATCTGGGGAACCCGAATACGACCATTTTGAATTCCACTTACGGGAGGATTACGAGCATGAGCAATTCCCCGCGAGTGGTGGAGTTTGGATTGAAGCTGGCGTTTTAGTGCGCGCGGCGGTCCGCAGCGCGGGACCTGGAGGCGGGAGCTAAAATAGCCTTTTCTGCCTGTCGAGACCAAAGTCCTGCTGCTGGCGCTGGTGATGATCGCGGGGATCTCGGACATCCGCAGGCGCCGCATTCCGAATTGGCTTACCGTATCCGGCGCGGTTGCCGGCGTGGTGTTCCATGGCTGGCGGAGCGGGTTCGCCGGCGTGCGCGTCTCCATGCTCGGCTTCGGTTTGGCGCTGGCGGTCTACCTGCTCCTCTTCTCGCTGCACGCCATGAGCGCCGGGGATGCGAAGCTCATGGCGGCGGTGGGAGCGGTGGCAGGCGCGCCGGCGTGGTGGCGCATCTTTCTGCTCACCGCTGTGCTGGGAGGCTTTCTGGCTCTCCTGGTTCTCCTCCGGGGGGGCCGGCTGCGCCGCGCCTTCTGGAATGCCGCATTTATTTTGCGGGAGATCTCCCATCTCCGCCCTCCTTATCTGGCTCGCGAAGAACTGGACGTACGCAGCGCCCGCAGCCTCAAGCTGCCCCACGGCGCGGTGATCGCGCTCGGGGCATGGTGCTACGCGGCCATCGATCATTTTGGGTTTTTTACGTTTTGAATTGACAAATCCGGAAAATCAGGTCAAAATTACGGGGCTCTGTAATTGAATTCTAAAACAAAAAAGACCTGATGAGGTTCCCATTTGACGCGCATTCTGCTGCACAGCGATCAACCGATTTTGGCCGGCGGCCTCCATCTGGTTCTCTCCTCGTCGCAGGATCTGCAACTGGTCGGCGTCTGTTCCGCCGTCTCCGAACTGCCCCACGCGCTGGCCGAGCTGGCGCCCGATATCCTTCTGCTGGACCTCACTCCGGAAGTGGACTTTGAGGTCCTGAACGGGCTGCGCCGCTCGCTCAAGAACTGCAGAATCGTACTTTGGATCAATCATGAGATCTCGACCGAACTGGCCTTTCAGGCGCTGGGACTGGGGGTGAGCGGCATTCTGCGAAAAACCCTTCCGGCCACCGCGCTGCTGGCCTGTCTCCAGACCGTTCAGGGCGGCGGCCTGTGGTACGACAAAGCGCTCAGCGAGAGCTTCTTCTC
>CAZMRK010000772.1:0-8991 GCA_964568355.1 uncultured Solibacteraceae bacterium
AGCGCCAGTTAAAACCGGCGCGCGGGCTGAAGCCCACCCCACTTTGCGACACCAACGCGCTAGGTCGGTTTAACCTTCTTCAGCGTCTTTTCGATCTTTCCCGTCAGATCCTTGACTTCCTTCGATGGCGGAACCAGCTTCAGTGCCGCCAGCGCTTCATTAGAAAGAAGCTGCATCCGCACAGGCTGGTCCAGCTTGATGGGTGCGAACAATTGCGACTGCTCTTCGAGCGCTTTGGCCATGGCGAAGAAGAATACCGCAGCCGGTACCTGCACCTCGCCTTTCTGGAAGACCTCGAGAGCCTTGGCCGGATTGTCCGGAGCCCCGACCGCGCGGCAAACCGATAGCAGCACCCCGCGCTGCAGCACTACCTTCTGGATCTCTTCCCGCTCGGCGTCCTGCACGAAGATGCCGCTGGTCACCCGCTTAATCTGCGGCGGCATGCTGGCATTGCCGGTCGGATAGCCAAACGCCAGAGCGATGTTGGCGTCCTTATTGGACAGGCGAAACCGGTGAAATGCCTCCGTGAACTGCAGCGAAAGATTGCTGGCATACCCGCGGGAGATGTTTACCTGCTTCCGAAACGGAGTAGGATTGGCCCGATTGGCGCGTGCGCCCAGTTCGTAGTTCTCCGCCAGATCGTAAAAGCCCTGGGCCAGCCCCGCCGACACCACCAGCTCAAACGGCTGGGCGCGGGCAGCAAATTCGTTGTCGCTTCTGGTGATCTGGGCCAGATTGTCATTGGTCTTGAGATAGTTCCCGGCGCGGAACATCTCGTTAGCGGCGCCCCAGTAAAATGCGGGCGTGCCCGGCTGCGGCGGCCGGGGCCCGGAAGCACAGGAAATCGCAAGCAGGCCGATTGCGGCAACAGCGGCAAAAAGCGCCGCACGCCTCCCTGTAACTGTCATGGCAACCTCCCTGCCGGACTCCCACAGAGGAGATCCGGCAGCCTTCCGACCAGAAGCATACTCTACAGCCCGGCTCGGCGCAATCCCTATTCAGACCGGAAATTCCTTATCCGAGCTGTTTGCGGAATCGCCACGCGCTCAAGCCCAGCAATAGGATGCCGCAGCCGGCAAGACTGGCGAGGGCCGGCCACAACACTTCCACCCCCGCGGCTTTCAGGGTGACACCGCGCACCAGGACGATCAGGTAGCGTAAGGGGTCGAACACCGAAAGATATTGCAGCCCGCGGGGCATGCTCTCGATCGGCGCGAATGCCCCGGAAAGCGTGACCAGCGGCGGATTGATGAAGAACGTCAGTAACTGAGACTGCTGCTGGCTCTGCGAGAAGGTGGCCAGCAGCACCCCGATGCCGATTCCGGAAAAAGCCGCCAGAAATCCGGAGAGGGCGAACAACCAGAGTGAGCCGCGATGCGGCAGATCGAAGACCAGCGAAGCAACCAGCAGCGCCAGAAACAATCCGGCGATCAGGACGACGAAAACCGGCGTAATCTTCGCCAGCAGAACCTCCATGGTCTGGGCCGGGCTCATCAGCAACTGTTCGAGCGTGCCGACTTCTTTCTCCCGCACGGCCAACGCCGACGCCACCAGCGATCCGTTGATGAACAGCAGCACGCTCATCACGCCGGTGACGAAGAACCACGGATTGATCAGGCCGGGGTTGAAGAGTACCGAGGAGCGTGCTTCCACGCCGGCGAGATTGAGGACCGTGCCGCCCCGCGGCCGCAGCCGCCGGTTGTAGTCGGCCGCTGCCAGGGTGAGGTAGCCCTGGGCGATAGCGGCGGTATTGGCGTTGACTGCATCCACCACCACTTGTACCGACGCCGGCACGCCCCGGGCGCGCAGGCGCGAGTAATCCACCGGCACCACCAGAAACAGGTCCAGGTTCAGGCGGCGCAGGTCCCGCTCCGCGTCGGCTTCCGAAGCGTAATTGCCGCGGATGCGGAAAGCAGTATTCTCGGTGAGTGCCCAGATCAGTTCGCGGCTCTGCGCGGTCTGGTCCAGATCGACCACGCCCAGGCGCAGATCCGTAACTTTGGGGTTGAGCGCGAAGCCGAAGATCACCAGCACCAGCGTGGGCGGAACAATCAACTGGATCACCAGCTTGCGATTGCGGCGAAGCTGCTGCACTTCTTTGATGGTCAGGGCCAGATAACGGCGCAGAAAAGCGTGCATAGATACCTCAGGCGGGCAACTGCATGCGCCTCATGCGCGCGCAGTTTACCAGGAATAGCAGCGCGGCCAGGGCGGCCAGCATCAGCAGGGAGCGCCCGGATGTCATCCAGCCCTCGTCCCGCAGCATGGAATTGCGAGTGATCTCGATATAGTGGCGGGCCGGCAGCAGGGCCGAAATCCAGCGCAGTTCCGGTGGGATATTGGCCACCGGAACCAGGAAGCCCGAGAGCAGCATCGAAGCCAGGAAGCCGCCGAGTTGTACCGCCTGGATCGCCGCGCTCTGCGAGCCGGTCAGGTTGCCGGCCATCATGCCGAAGAACACCGCCGCCGCGATGTAAAGAACCGAGCCCGCCAGCATGGGCGTGGGATCCGTGGGCAAGCGGTATTCGAATACCTGAAGGCCCAGCCAGAAACAGATGACCAGCTCGAACAGGCCGATTCCCATATAAGGCAGGGCCTTGCCCAGCAGCCACTGCGGCGCCGAAAGCGTGGAAGCGTAGACCTGGATCAGCGTGCCCTGCTCGTGCTCCCGGGCCACGGCCAGCGCGCCCAGCAACGCGGGAAACAGGATCAGCACCATTCCCAGCGCGCCGCTGCCGAAGAAGCGCGGATTGGAGACGCCGGGATTGTACCAGAGGCGCGTCTGCAGGCGGACCGCGGCGGCTCCGGCGGGCGCGTGCGTCAGCAGGAAGGCCTGGTTCAGAGCCTGCGCGACATTCTTCAAAACCGTTGCGGAATTGGCGTCGGTGCCGTCGATCAGCACCTGGACCAGCGGAGTCTGGCCGCGGCTGAAATCGCGTTCGAAATGCACGGGGATGACCAGCACGGCCCGCGCCTGGCCGGCCACCAGAATCCGCTGCGGCGAAGCCTGCGGAGGCGCCGGACGCAGGACAAACTGTCCGGCCGCGGCGGCGTAGGTCTCCAGGTACGTGCGGCTGAGCGTGGTGTTGTCTTCGTCAAACACGACCAGCGGAACGTTTTCCAGCTTCAGGGAGACCGCCGCGCCAAACAGCAGAGCCAGCACCAGCGGCATGATGACCGCCAGCGCCATCACCAGCGGATCCCGCCGGATCTGCTTCCATTCTTTGGCCGCCTGAGCCCAGATGCGTTTCATACCCATCTCCTTTTCCGCCCATTCATTGCGGAATGAGCTCCCGGCGCTCCTCGATCAGTGAAATGAACACGTCTTCGAGCGAGAAATCCACCGGCTCCATCCGCAGGACCTCCAGCCCCGCGGCTTGCAGCACCTCGCGCGCCGCTCCTTCGCTCCGGTCCCCGTTAACCACCAGGTGGATGCGATCGCCGAACAGCGAGACGCGGGAGCCGCCGAAGCGCTCCCTCAAAACCTGCATGGCCGCCTGCGGATCGGCCGTTTCGAGTTCGAGCAGCGTGCCCTGCATGTTGCGCTTGATCTCTCCGGGGCTGCCCTGCGCGATGATCTCACCGGCCACCATGAAGCCCAGCCGATTGCACTGCTCGGCCTCCTCCAGGTAATGGGTCACCACCAGGACGGCGGCCCCGCGATCCGCCATTTCGTTGATCAGGCGCCACATCGCGCGGCGCGCCAGCGGATCGACGCCGGAAGTAGGCTCGTCGAGAAAGACTACGGCGGGCTCGTGCATCACCGCCGCGCCAAAGGCGACGCGCTGCTTCCACCCGCCGGGCAGCGATCCGGTGAGCGTGCCTTCTTCCCCCGCCAGACCGGAACTCTGGAGGACCCATTGTTTGCGCTCCTGGCGCAGGCGCTCCGGGATGCCGTACAAGCGCGTGTAGAAATCGAGATTCTGGCCGATCGTGAGATCGTCGTAGAGCGTAAACTTCTGCGACATGTAGCCGATGCGCGAGCGCACCTCCGCGCTGCGCAGCTTCTTCCGGCGCCCCAGCAGAGCCACCGAGCCGGCCGTAGGCGACAGCAGGCCGCAAAGCATCTTGATGGCCGTCGTCTTGCCTGCACCGTTGGCGCCCAGCAGGCCGTAGATCTCGCCGTAGCGGATCTCCAGGTTGAAATCCTTCACTGCCTGGAAATCGCCGAAGTGCTTCTCGATGCCATAGGCGCCGATCGCTGCTCCGCTATCGACGGCAAGCGAAGCCGAACGCCCCGGGAAAGGCTGCCGTTCCTCCTGCCCGCGCATCGACCGCAGCGTCGCGACAAAAGCGTTTTCCAGAGTCGGCTGGGAGCGGCGCGCATGCTCGATCGGCACGCCTTGTTCGGTAAGCAGACGGCGCAGCGACGGCTCGGCTGTGTCCGGATCGGCCACCAGTACGTCCAGCCGGTCGCCGAAACGCTGCACATCGGCCACCTGCGAAGCCGACGCCAGAATCGACTCCGCCCGCACCAGCTCGCTGCTGTGCCACTCCAGCCGCGTAAGCCCCAGCTTGGAACGGAAGACCGCGGGCTCATCCACCTGATAGATCCGGCCGCGCTCCATAAGCGCGACGCGATGGCAGCGCTCCGCCTCGTCCAGGTAGGGTGTGGCAACGACAATGGTGATGCCGTGCGCGGAAAGCGTGGCCAGCGTATCCCAGAAATCGCGGCGGCTCACCGGATCGACTCCCGTGGTCGGCTCATCGAGCAACAGGATGCGCGGACCGCCGATCAGGGCGCAGCAAAGGGCCAGCTTCTGCTTCATGCCCCCGCTGAGGCGCCCCGCCAGGCGCCCGGTGAACGGCTGCAAGTCGAACAACTCCAGGTAGCGGCGGCTGCGCTCGTCAAAATCGGTCGTGGAGACTTCGCGCAATCCGGCCGCGTAACGCAGGTTCTCCATCACGCTGAGATCCAGGTAGAGGCTGAACGGCTGTGTCAGGTAGCCCACCTGGGCGCGGCTCTCGCGCGGCCGGGCGCCCAGCACCTGCGCCTCCCCGCCCGAAGGCTCCAGCACTCCGCCCAGGATCCGGAATGTCGTGGTCTTGCCCGCTCCATCCGCGCCGATCAGGCCGAAGATCTCGCCTTCTTCCACCGCGAAATCGATGGCGTCGAGCGCCTTCACCGGGCCATAGCTCTTGGAGAGCCCGCGAGCCGTGATCACCGTGCCCATCAGGATTTCCCCTGCGCCGCCTCCACCCGCACGTGCGCATCGGCGGGCATGCCCGGCTTGGCCGCACCCACCCCGCCCTTTAGCCGGATCTTCAGGCCGACCACCTGCTTCACGCGATCCTGCTGGAAGTACGTGTTCTCCGGTGTAAACATCGCTTGCGGATCGATGCGCATGACTTCGGCTGGAATGCCGGTTTGCGGCGCCGAATCGAGATACACCTCGGCGGGCTGCCCGATCTTCACCAGGCCGATCTGGCCCTCCGGGACAAAGCCGCGCAGATAGAGGCGCGAAAGATCGAGCATGGTGAGGATCGTGGCGCCGGCGGCGATCACCCGCCCCGGTTCGGCTGCGCGTGTGATGATGGTGCCGTCGGCCGGGGCGCGCACCTCCAGATCCGCCAGGTCGGCTTCCATTCGGTCAAGTACAGCTTTGCCCGCCCGGACGTCCGCTTCGGCTACCTTCACCTGTGCGTGCAACTCGTTTAACTGTTTCACCAGGGTGGTGCGTTCGGCGGCGCGGATCCGCGGAGTCGTCAGTACCGCCTGCGCCACTTCGAGCGCAGCCTGCGCGGCGGCCACCTGCTTCCGCGAGGCTTCCACGGCGGCTTCGGAGGTCTTTACGCGCGTGGCCGCCTGGTCGGCAAGCTGTTGCGCCACCGCCCCGTGCCTGGCAAGCGTGGCATAGCGCTCGGCGTCCTGGCGATTCTGAGCGAGATCGGCAAGAGCACGCACCAGTTCGGCCTGCGTGGCGGCAAGCTGCGCTCTGGCCTGAGCCACGCGAGCCGGAGAATCGCTCTCGGCCTGGTTCTCCACAAGCTGGGCCTGGTGCAGGCGCTCCTCGGTAGTGGGAATTTGCAGACGGATCTGCTGGAGACGTTGCTGCGCGCTGTGCCATTTGGCCTCAGCTTCATCACGGGCGGCCTGCGATTGCGCTCGATCCAGCCGCGCCAGCACTTGCCCGGCGCGCACGCTGTCGCCTTCCCGAACCGTGATCTCGAAAACCCTCCCGGCGACCTTCGGCGCGATATCAATCGTGTCGCCGTCAATGCGGCCGCTCACGAAGATCCGGCCGTCCTGGACCTCCTGCCGGGAGTGGCAGCCTGCCAGCAGGAGCGCCGCTCCGGCCGCCAGAAGAAACCGCCATAGGAAGCTCGTCCGCGTCTCGCTCATGCTGTCCTCACTTGGTGTAGGCTTTCTCCGCCGCGCCGGTGGCGCGCTCCAGATTGGCGCGCGCCACCTCCAGACTATAGCCCGCGCGAATGCGCGTGTCTTCGGAACGCGCAAGACGATCCTGGGCATTCACCACCTCGGTGTTATCGGCCACTCCGGAAGTCAGGCGCTCCGTAGCCAGAGCCACTTCCTCGTGGGCCAATTGAACGTTCTGGCGGGCCACCTGAAGCTCACGCGCGGCACTCTCCACGGCCGCTACCGCCGTGAGTACATCGGTCTCCACCTGCGAATGGATCTCTTCGAGCGAAACCCGCGCCTCCTGGAGCTGCCCGTCGGCTTCGGTCACCTGTCCGGCGATGCGGCCCCCGGTGAACAACGGCAGGCTGATGCTGCCCTGCACGTGAAACGTGGAAAGATTCTCGAAAGGCGTGCGGCCGCTCTGCCCGAAATCGCCGCGAAACTGGATCACCGGCAGCCGGCTGGCGCGGATGGCACTAAGCTGCCGCTCGGCGGCGCGTACCTGGCTCTCCGCGGCGCGGTAGTCCGGCCGCGATTCCAGTGCCTGCCGCACCGCCTGGCTACCGTCGATCGCCGGCGCCGCCGAAGCCGCCAGCTCCTCGACATCAAAGGAGGAGGTCACGCGGGCGTGTATCACATTGGCCAGTTGCAGCTTGGCCGCGGTCAGCGCATTCTCGGACTGGTACAGCGTCTGCTGGAGGCTATTGACCTGCTGGCGGGCGCGATTGAGGTCCAGCGCGCTCGAAATGCCGTGTTCGTACCGGTCGCGCGTGATCTGTTCCAGCTTCTGAGCCAGGCCCAACTGCTCCGCGGTGGTGTCCCGCGAGGCCTTGCTGCGCTGCGCCTGTAAATACGCGCTCACGGTCGCCAGAACCACGGCCTCGCGCGCGTTGACCACCTGCTGGCGCGAACCATTGGTGCGCTCCTGAGCCGCTTTGTGATTCTGGATGGACTGATAGTTAAACAGATCCTGCGTCACCGTGCCCCGAAAATCCATGGAGGGAAACGGCCCCACTTTCACGGGTAAAATCGGAGCCTCAATCCCCATCGCCCGCAGGTTTGTGGTCTGGTCCGTTTGATATCCGCCCAGGGTCACCTGCGGTAGCAGAGGGGCGCGCGCCTGCTCGCCGCGGCCTTCCACCTGCTTCAACCGCCACTGCGCCGAGCGGAGCGTGGTGCTCTGCGCCAGCGCGATCGATACCGCCTGCCGCAGCGAGAGCGTCGCCGGAATCTCCGGCCGCTCTTGCGCCGCGGCCAAGCCGCCACCGCTCAGCAGGATCAGGCTTAACGAGGATGCCAGGCGCACGAAATTACCTCCATTCGGCATAATATTTAGTGCCCGTAGTATTCCTCCCTCATTGGACACTGCTTTTTGCAGGATGTCAAGATAATTCGTGCCCGTACTATACGTGCCCGTTGTATTTTGGTATAAAGCTATTAGCGTGGAAGCATTCGATCGAGACCTGCTATTTCCGCCAAAGGTCCTGCCCTACCGGATGAAACTGCTGGTGCAGGCCTTGACCCGCTATTTTCAAAGCAGGCTGGATCCGTTCGGGCTGACCCCTTTTCAGTGGGGTGTGCTGACCTGCCTCTGGCGGGAGGATGGCCTGCCGACCCTCAGCATCGGCGAGCGGCTCTCCCAACTGGCCGGAACACTCACGGGCGTGCTCGATACCATGGAATCCCGGGGATTGATTCGCCGCGAGCGCGACGCTCACGACCGGCGCGTCTGGCGCGTCTGGCTTACCCCGGAAGGCAAGGATTTGGAACACCGCCTGGTGCCGCTCGTACAGGAAATGTTCAGCCGCCTCTTTGAGGACTTCACCACCGAGGAGTACCAGCAGATCTCCGCCTTCGTCGACCGCCTCCTGGCGCGGATCTCCCGCGCCGAGTAGGCCCCAGCCTCAGGGACGCTTAGCCAGCGCCGCCTTGGGGATCTTCAACCCCATGGTCCCCGCCACGGTCACCACGTCGTACTTGCCCTGGAACGCCACCAGCAGGTGTGCCGCCCATGGCTCCAGCTTGTACTCGTCCGCCAGCCACTTCACCATATCGGACGTCGCCGCCTGCAAGCCCCGGTCGAGTGCGCTCACGAACTCGGGCTGCGGCCCCAGGCTGATCAGGTACTCGGCCGTCTCCATGCGCGGGACCGAGAGGTGAGCCTGCTTGCGTACCTCCACGCTGAACTCCACGTCCATCGAAGTTTCGATGCCGTTGCCCGTAGGCTCCCCATCGCCTTGCAGGGCGTGGCCGTCGCCCAGGAACAGATAGGCTCCGGAATGATAGACCGGCAGCAGCACCGTGGCCCCTTCGCGCACTTCGTTGTAATCCAGATTGCCGCCATAGGATCCGGCAGGACCGGAAGTAGGGGCAAAGTCGCCGGCCGGAGCCACGCCAATGCAGCCCAGCATCGGCTTCGCGGGAAACTGGAGCTGGATGCGGCGGCTCTTGGGATCGTTGAGCTGCGCCACGTTGTTCTTCAGATCCAAATCCCAGCGGACATAGCGGGAGGCGCCCTTCATCACGATATCCGGCTTGAAGCTGTTGGGATAAAGATGTTCGATCGCCTCCGGAGTGAGGGCGAACAGACCCAGCCGGTAGCCGGAGTAGCCCCAGTTGCGATTCAGCCG
>CAZMRK010000773.1:0-3054 GCA_964568355.1 uncultured Solibacteraceae bacterium
GGAGAAGCGGCCGGGTTGGCAGCACGGGCCATCTCGACAGTCGGATAGACCATCATCGTGGCGTGGGGGCGCTCGGTGCCAACATGAACGATGGCCGGATTGTCCCACTCGGGTCTCTGGGCGAAGGCAGTAAGAGACAGAAAAAAGGCGACGAGACAACAGTATTTCACGTTCCTAACCTATCAGGTCGCGGACTGAGGTTTCCGGCGCCGGTTCGAAGTCCCAGCCACCGGGGAACAGTTCGGCAATAGAGCTAGGTGACGCAAAAAAGATGGCAGGCATCCCTCCCGCAATCAGCAGCCGGCCCGGAACATCCGCCGAGCCCGGAAACAGCGGCCCCGCTTCGAGGCGTGGACGAACGTCAGATACGCAGGAGCTTCCTCACAAAAGCCCGGGCGATCGTGACGGGATGAGTAGCCACCATACAGATTTGACCGAATACACTCCCAGGCTCGTGGAATAAGCCGAGTTGCCTCAGCACTGACCCGGGGTCGTAGTAGATTCTTTCACCGGCCAGAAGGTCATCGGCGTCAAACGTGTACACACCGCAAAGCGGGAACTCCACTCGTCGCCCCGTTGCCGGTAGGCCGCGCCAGCTACCGAAGTGTGTGCCGCGAATCACGACTTCCAGGAGAATGGCGTCTTCAGCGATATGCCGGCGCTGCACCATGATGGCGAGGTCAGGCAGCGCCTTCATGAGCTGCTGATAGAACAGACGGACTCCGTCCCGGCCCGTATAGTGTTCACCCCAAGGCTCATCGTCGTAGCGCGCATTTTCGCCGAACGTGCGGAGAACGCCCTCGAGGTCGTGGTCGTTCTCCAGGCGAATATGCTGCTCAACAATGGCGATGCGCGCCGACTGCCGGTCTTTCGAATGAGATGCATTTACCATGTGCACCCCTCGCGTTTGAAGTCTGGGCGAAGCGCCAGCCAACAAATACTATCACTGCTGGCCGGCAGTAGAGGATCCGCACCACCACCAACGGCAGCGGGAGCATCACGGCTTCTCCACGGGCCGCCGGGCGGCGAGCTCGCACAACAACGCGATGGCTGCCAACACAGCCGCGCTATAGAAGGCCACCTGGTAGTTGTGATAGCGGTCGAACATCACCCCGCCGATGCGCGGCCCGATGATCCCGGCCACGCCCCAGGCGGTGAACAGAATGCCGTAGTTGATACCCGCGTTTCTTGTGCCCCAGAAATCCGCGGCCGCCGCCCCGTTGACCGAAAGCTGCGTGCCGTAGCACCAGTAAACCACGAACACCGCTGCGTAGAGCAGCGCCGCGTTCCCGCCGGCGGCATGCAGCGCAGGCATGGCCGCGATGCTGATGCCGATCATGACCCGCAGCACATTGACCCGCCCCAGCCGGTCCGACATCCATCCCGAAAGGATACGTCCCGAGGCATTCCCAATGGCGCCGACCACCAGGGTCATAGTAGCCAGCGCCCCACCCTGGATGCCGGCGCTCCGGGCGAACGGTACGAGTTGACTGATCACCATCAGGCCCGCCGAGCAGCCCAATGCGTAGCCCGCCCACATCAGGTAGAAGGTGCGCGTGCGTATCATTTCGCCTGGCGTGAAGTCGCGCGATGCCGCCTTGTTGGCGACGACTGGCGACCAGCCCCGGGGCAGGTATCCCTGGGGCGGATTCCGCAGCAGCAGAGCCCCGGCCATGGTCATCACGAAGAAGATGACTCCCAGGATCTGGAAGGTAGTTGGCAGACCGTACGCGGGAATCAGTTTCAGTTGAGCCAGCGGGCCAAAGATCGCCGACCCTGCCCCATAGCCACCCACGGCCAGACCCACCGCCAAGCCACGTTTATCCGGAAACCACTTCGCCATCACCGGAATCGGCGTGGCGTACCCGAATCCGTTCCCCAACCCGCCGATCACCCCAAAGCAAAGGTAGAGGTGGGCGAGGCTGGTCGTGTACGCGCAAAGAAAGAAGCCCAGGCTCACCAGGATCCCGCCGGCCAGCGAGCAGGCCAGTGGGCCGATGGTGTCCTGGAGCCGTCCTGCGACAACAAAACTGAGCGCAAAGACGATTACGGCGATGGTGAAGACCATCGACGTATCCGCCCGTTTCCATCCAAACCGGCTTTCTAGCGGCGCCACGAACACGCTCCATCCGTAAAGCGTCCCTAGAGCCAGATTCATCAAAAGCCCGCCGACCACCCGCCACCAGCGGCTGATTCCCCCTCCATGGTTCGAATGCATCCTACATATCCTATGCGATCCGGACCGCTCACGCCTTCGTAGCGCCGCGTGGTAACCCACACCCTATTCGTTCCGCAGAGCCGCCAGCGGATCAATTCGGGATGCTCGCCTTGCCGGCGCATAGCCAGCGAGAATTGCGGCGCTGAGGAGGACGATGCCCGCCAGCGCCAAGGTCCCCGGATCATTGGGCTGGGTCTCGAACAGAAACGATTTGACCAACTGCGACGTGCTCAACGCCGCAGGCACGCTGATCGCGAGTCCCACCGCCGCCAGAAGTAGAACGCGGCGCAGCACCATCCATATCACGGCGCCGCGTTGCGCGCCCAGAGCCATACGGATTCCGATCTCGCCGACCTGCCGCGCAACGCTGTAGGACATTGTCCCGTAGAGTCCCACGCATGCGGTCAGGAGAGCCAGAACCGCGAAACCCGTGCATAGTTTCGCGAACATGAGTTCCCGGCTGATCGTCCGATCGATTTCCGCAGCCTGTGTGACCACGTTTGTCACGGGTATGCGGGAATCTGCCTCCCGCACGATCTCATGCACGCTCTGAACAAACCTCAGCGGATCACCCGCAGTGCGCAGCGCGTAGGTCATTCCGTCCGGAGAAAACTGGCTGACCGCTACGAACACGGTCATTGCACCACACTCTTCCTCCGGCGGGTCGCGAAACACGTACAACGGGCGGACGGAGTTCCCGAGAAGGACGATTGGTCAGTCCTTTGCGCTGACAATCGTCCCCTGGTCGTCATCGGAGCAGTCAAAAGCGCTGCATGGCTAGAAGTCTACCCGAGCGCCAATCTGGACCTGTCGTGCTCCCCACGGACCGAGTGTAT
>CAZMRK010000774.1:0-6152 GCA_964568355.1 uncultured Solibacteraceae bacterium
AATCGAAGCGCGCGGGCTTGGGTGCCGCCGGTGGCGCAGCGAACGAACTCTTCCGCGGCCGCGGCAAAGGAGAGCGATTGCTCTTCCACGCACTCGCGCAATTCCTTCCACGACGCGAAACCGTATTCGCGCGCGAGCACGGACTGGGCATCATGCAAGGCAAGATCCACGGCGCTCAACTCGGCGACGGATTTCCTGGCGAGCGCGGGCAGGACCTGGAACCGCTGGAGCGCCGACGGATCTTTGGCCTGCGCCGCCTGAAGTAGGGATTTGGCTTGTTTCTTGAGCTGCTCGAGATTGGCACGCTCGGGTAACTGCTGCGACGTCATAGCAACCTCCATGCTTCAGCCTGCGGTTCGCAATCAGGCAGCACGGATTGTGACGTGCAGTGGATTTTGCTGTGCGGACAGTGGGCTTAGCCCTTCGCGCGAACCCGCCGGCGCCTGCAGCGCACGTTTACGACTTCAACATGAAATCCGTGCGCTGTCAAGGCTGCCCGCGTGTCTTCCAGGGTGGTTATTTGATGTTGATTACGGCCGTATTGGTGCTTTTGCCATCAACGGTCAGGACCACGTTTACGTCGCCGCGCCCTGCCAGGGTGCTGGGAATCCGGATGTTCGCCTGATCCAGGCCGATGAAGGTTCCCTGTGCGCCGGCGTACGTTACTTCCGCGGTAGTGCCGCCGATGGTGGCGGTGACGCCTGCCAGGGTGGACCGGTTGCGAAAGCCGGTTCCAAAGGCAAGCAAGAACAACTGGTCCGAGGCGTCGCCGATGCTCAGCGGCAAGGTTTCATATTTGTTGGTTGTCTGATTGAGCTGCAAGACCGGCTCGGCAATTTGTGAGCCGTCGGCCTTGACTCGCAAGGCAACGGCGGCGGCCACACCCTGCCCATTGGCGTTGGCGGTGAACAGGCCCGGGGTCACCTGTTCCACGACCGTGGTCCCCTGGCCTACAGAGCTTCCGTTGAGCAGCACGGTGATGGTCGCCGCCCCTGTACTGGTGCCGGAGGGATTCTGGAAGTTGATCTGTGTTGGAGAAACATAAAACAATGGGGCGTTGCGAGTCACTCCGGCGGAATCCAGGACCTGGACCTGCACGCCGTCGAGTGTAGTGGGCAACGGCGTGGTGGAGGCTGCGGTGGTGCTGGATGCCAGACCTGCACCGAACAGCGTGCCGATGGCTTCCGGGGCGAGCGCGCCGGTCGCATAGCTGGCGGCTGAGGTGGCGGTGACGGATCCCGCCGCGGTGGACGCATCCAGGGGCGTTGTTAAGCTCAAGTCCTTGCCGTAGTCGCGCTGGTGATCGCGCCAGACCGTGTGGTAGTGAATCTGGTTCGGGAAGACGACGCCATTCTGGCAGGCAAACTCGATCCAGACGCTGGGTCCATCGATGCGGGCGTAGTTGGTGTTGGAAATGAGGAAAGAGCTGGCATCACCGGCTACGCCATTGCCTGTGAAGGCAATGTAAGTCTGGTCCAATTCGCTCTGATAGATAGCCAGCAGGTTGGCGGCCACGGTGGCGTCCATGTCCTGCACCCAGGGCTTCATTGCTTCCAACACGAGCTGCTTTTGGGTGGCACTCAGGCTACTGACGGCAATGCCTACCTTCGTGGTGGGAAAGGTCCCATTGCCTCCGTTGGTCTCGCCGGGGCTCATGGTGACGTCGCTGAAGGTTTGGGAGAGCTTGGCGGCGGCGAGCTGGCTGGTAGTCAACGATGCGAGCATGGCCGTCATGGCATCGTGTTCCTGAGTCAGGGGCGCATAGGTCGTGCCGTCGACGGTGAAGGTCAGCGGCTCCAGACCGTAGAATAGCGGTGTCGCGGATACGACGTGGCCCTGATTGAAGGCGATGTTCGCCCCGAAGTGGTGCCCGCCGAATTGCAGCATCCAGGGACCGGTGGTGCTGGGCGTGTTCAGGAAAGACAAGTAATAGTCACCTGCACCATAGCCTCCAATTCCACCTCCGCCTCCCGGACCGCCGCCTCCGCTACTTTGCGCGCTGGCCAAGACATCATCCGCCATCCGGATCTGCTGAAATTCATCGAAGCCTTCGTTGGCTGTGGTCCCCTCGGCCGCTTTGATTACCTCCAGGGCTGCGGCGAGCTGGGCGGTTGTCAGGGTGCCGAGTCCTATACCATTGCGGCACGTGTTCGTGCAGGGCAGGTTGGACCAGCGGCGAGCCAGTTCCGCCGTGTAGGTCTGCTCCAGCACCTGCTGTTGATCGGTAGTGAGCATGGCTTTGAAGGCCAAGGCCTTCGTGACCACATCGTTCACGGTGGCGCGGGGCGAGTAGGCGCTGGCCGACTTTAGCCGATTGCTGAGAGCCTGGGTGGCGACGAAGATGGGATGGCCGGAGGCATCCGCGGCTCGCAGTCCAGCCAGAAAATGGCCGGCAACGGCCAGAGACATCAGGGCAGAGAGCGGGAGGAGCAGTCTCACGCCGGACCATTGCGCCATGCCACCGCCGATGGCTCTTCTCCAGAGATTCCGATATTTGTTTTTCACCGATTACTTTCCCTTTCCGTGAGGCAGTTCGCCTGTCCCCAGAACGTTGCGTACATGTAAGCCGGTATCGCGATGAAAGCCAGGAGTAGTATCCCCAACGGAGAAAATCGCGTAACCGTGGTCATCAAACGCTCGATGCCATTCGATTCGCCGGATACCCGGTTTACGATCCAACCGAGGGCCGCGACCGCCGCCAGCAAGGCGCCGCCCATCCTGACCCATTTGTGAGCCGGCGTCAGGCTTAGCAGGATCAGCCAGGGTACGGTGACGGCAATGACGAAGAGTTGCATCAGTTCGATGCCGAGATTGAAGCCGAGAATGCTGAGGGCCATCCGGCCAGGGGGCAGGTTCAAATCGGCCAGCACGGTAGCGAAGGCGAGGCCGTGGACGAGGCCAAATCCGGCCGCGATTTGCGCCTCCCGGCCGGGAAAAATGGGGTGGATCGCATGGATGGCCGTTACGAGAATCGAGCAGGCGATCAACACTTCGACGGGCTGCTGCGGCAGACGCAGCCAATGCAGCGCTCCCGCAAGCAGAGTGGCCGAATGGCCCAGCGTGAACGCCGTGACGACTTTCATCAAGCGCAGGAGGCTGTAGTGGCTGCCGCCGAAGTTTCCCCACCGGCGGCCGGTCAGCGTCAAGGTCGCGGGCAACAAAAGCACGAGCAAGAAAAGCAGGTGGTCCGTCCCTTCGCGAATGTGCTCGATGCCGAGGCTGACCATGCCTCGGAAACCTACCCACAAGCTGCCATCTCCCAGATGGATTGCCACGGGTTCGATGCGTGCCGTGCCGGTGTTCACTGCGATGACACCCAACTGGACGGGTTCGACGCGGCCTGCCGCCCAGTCGGTGTGAACCGAGAGCAGCGCCTTGTGCGTGACCACCTGATGCATGATGACGTCGTAGCGGAGGATGAAATTCCTCAGGCTGGCGCCGGCAGGCGGCGTGAGGGAAAGATGCACGAGTACCGCCTGGAACGGGCCACTCTGCGGCTGATCGGCGTCTGCCACACTCATTTCCAGGACCTGCACCGACCAGGGTTGCCCCGCGTCAGTTACCGGGTGTATGTGGTCCAGCAGATACTGCCGGAATGGGGGGCCCCATACTGCTATCGTTTGCTGGGGACGCTGCGTTACCTCGTGACCAAAGGCCAGTTCCAACTCGTTCAAGGGAACGTGGAGGTTCATCGCCACGTGATCTGAACCGATGTCCAAGACGGCCAGGGTGGTGGGCTGTTGGTGGGCGTACGCCAGGGCGCTGAACAGCGGTAGTAACAATGGCAGAGTTATCGTGCGCAGTTTTTTAGGTTTTCGGGGAGAGAGGCGTCGACTGAAGCCGACGCGGCCCGCTGAAGCGGGCGCTCCAAGACAATCCATACTTCACTTTATCGGATACCTGTCTATAGCCGCTGTTAAGATGTGTAAGTGGTTGTTAAGGGGCGTAAAGAGTACTTTTTCTCTCCATTTGTAGGTACGGAGCCGGTATTGGGGAACGACGAGCGGCTTGTTTGCGTTCCTATCCACAAATGGGCACAGTTTTCTTGCACTCGATTTCAAAAAAAGGCTTGACAGGCGGCTGGCCCAACTTTATACTGAACACTGTTCACCATATGGGCGTCCAGGAACGGCGAGCACGGCAAAAAGAGAGCGTTCGGGAAGAGATTCTCGACGCGGCCCGAACGCTGTTCGTCAAAGAGGGTTATGAACGCGTCTCCATACGCAAGATTGCGGAGAAGATCGAGTACGCGCCGGGAACCATTTACCTTTACTTCCGCGACAAGGCGGAGATTCTGGAACGGCTTTCCGACGAGACCTTCGCCAAACTGGAGAAAAGACTGCATGCGATCCATTCCGATTCCGGCAGCCCGCTGGATGGCCTGCGGCGCGGTTTGCGAGCTTATATCCAGTTCGGTGTAGACAATCCCAACCACTACATTGTTACGTTCGTGCTGGCGAAGCAAATCCCGCACGATCAACAGCCGCAGGCGGGCCAGCAGTGCTTCGATCATCTTCGCACCGCCGTGCGGCACTGCATCGATGCGGGGCAACTCAATTGCGACGACGCCGAGGAGGTGGCGCAAGCCATCTGGGCCGGCGCGCACGGGGTGACGTCGCTGTTGATTACCTGCCAGTTTCCGTTCATCGAACCGAGCCGTTTGGTTGACCGGGTGGTGCACATTCTGATTGAGGGGATCCGTAAGCGGTAAGGGAAGGGCAAAAAAATTTTGTGTGTGAATGAACACTGTTCACATACTATTAACCGTTCAGAACAGAGGGGTAAATATGAACTTCGTAGCCCTGCAAATGCTCTTCGGCGACCGGGCAAAGTATCTTGGCCTCATCTTCGCCGTGGCTTTCTCCACTTTTCTAATGTCCCATCAAAGCTCCATCTTCGCCGGGATCATGCGACGCACCACGAGTCAGATCATGGACGTGCCCGACGCCAATCTCTGGGTGATGGATGCCAAAACGCAGTACTTCGATGAAGTGAAAGCGCTCACGGACGATGATCTCTATCGCGTGCGAGGCGTGCCGGGCATCGAGTGGGCGGTGCCGCTATTCAAAGGCACTCCCCGCGCGAAGGCGCTCGACGGAAATTTTCGCGTGGTGATCATGATGGGCGTGGATGACGCGACGCTGGTTGGCGCGCCCCGCAACATGGTCCTGGGATCGGCCGAGGATCTGCGCCGCCCCGACGCGGTGATTGTCGATCGCGTCGGCTACGAATTCTTTTTCCCGAACCAGCCTTACGCATTGGGGAAGACGCTTGAGCTTAACGACCGGCGCGCGACGGTTGTGGGGATCTACAATTCGTCGGCGCCATTCCAGAACCTGCCGGTATTTTATTCGCGGTACAGCCAGGCGATCCATTTTGTAGGCCGGGAACGCAACCTGTTGTCGTTTGTGCTGGCGAAAGCAGCGCCCGGCGTCAGCGATGCGGAAGCTACGCGCCGCATTGAAGCGGCCACCGGTTTGCACGCGGCGACATCCAGCGAGTTCGGCTGGCAGACCATCTGGTATTACATCCATCACACGGGCATCCCGATCAACTTCGGCATCACGATCGGGATTGCGCTGGTCGTGGGCACCATCGTAGCAGGCCAAACCTTCTACATCTTCACGCTGGAAAACCTGAAGCAGTTCGGCGCGCTGAAAGCGATCGGAGTCACCAACTGGCGCATCACCGGGATGATTCTGTTGCAGGCCCTGGTGGTGGGTGTGATCGGGTTTTCGATCGGCATTGGCATGACCGCCGCGTTTTTCGAGTCGACCAAAAATGTCCTAGACCTGCGCGGTTTCAGCCTGCTATGGCAGATCGCCGCCGGCACGGGAGCCACGGTGCTCATGATCGTGATGCTTGCCAGCCTGATGAGCATCCGCCGCGTTCTGGTGCTGGAACCGGCGATTGTATTTCGGGGGTGAGAGCCAAGGGAGAGTGGAAGAGTGAGGGGAATGATGATGCATATTGCCACAAACATCTCCGCTGGTGGGCGTGCCGCGCGGCCTCACCCACCGGCAGAAGAAACCGCGGTGTCGTGCCGGCAAGTCACGAAGGAATTCCGAACCGGCGACAATCGTACCCTGGTGCTTCGCGGTGTTGATTTCGAGGCACGCTTCGGCGAGATGACGCTGCTGGTCGGGCCAAGC
>CAZMRK010000775.1:0-6510 GCA_964568355.1 uncultured Solibacteraceae bacterium
GAATCGGTAGGCAGCTCCATTTCCATCGATAGCGTATGATCGGCCAGAAAGCCCGGATTCACCTGCTGCAGGTTCCAGAAGCTCTTGATGGTCAGCATGGAGCAGATGAGCAGCACCAGCGCAAGCGCCACCTCGCCCACCACGAATGCCCGCCGCAGCGTTCTGTTCCCCGAAGAAGAACCGCGGCCTCCGTCTTTCAGAGTGCGATTGACGTCCGTGCGGGCGGCCGCCAGGGCCGGAGCCAGGCCGAATCCCAATCCGGTCACCACGGCGACCACTCCGGTAAAGGCCAGAGCGCGCAGATCCAGGGCGATCCGCGGACGCACGATTTCCGTCGCCGCCTCCGCCACCTTGATCGTCGCCGGCACCAGGTTCTGCAGCAGATCGACCCCCCACATCGCCAGCAGCAGGCCGAACACACCGCCCAGCAGGGCCAGCACGGAGCTCTCCGTCAGGAACTGTCCCATCAGCCGCTTGCGCCCGGCGCCCAGGGCCGAACGAATCGCAATCTCGCGCTGCCGTGCGGCGGCTCGCGCCAGCATCAGGTTGGCGAGATTGCTGCAGCCAATCAACAAAACCAGCGCAACCGCCGCCAGCAGCACCAGCAGTCCGGGACGCATGGATTCCACCATGGCTTCGTGCATCGGCAAGACCACTCCCGTCCAGCCCTTCATCGCCGGCACTTCCTCGGCGCGTTGAGCGGTCAGGGCGGTGATCTCGGCGCTGGCCTGCTTCGCGCTCACACCTGGCTTCAGGCGTGCAAACACGGCGAAAACATGGTCCATCGGATGACGGCGCATGACATCCGCGTCCACCCAGGGGACCAGCGCGTCGGCCGCGAGTGGCGACCAGAAGTTTGCCGGAAGCACTCCGATCACCGTATAGGGCAGCCCATCGAGCAGAATCCGCCGGCCGATAGCCTTCGCATCGCCGCCAAAGTACTTCAGCCAGATCGCATGAGAGATGATGCCGACGTGATCGTTCCAGCCTTCCTGCGGAGTGAAATCGCGGCCAAGCGCCACCTTCACCCCCAGGAAGGAAAGAAAGTTGTTCGATACCCGCAGCCCCGGGAGTTGCTGTGGCTCTCCGAACCCGGTAATGGTTCCTGTACCGGCCTCGATCAACGTCAGGTCGGAAAACGAGCGGTTGCGCCGCCGGAACTCGACAAAATCCGGCCCGGAGGGGCCAATGCGGTTCCATCCCTGTCCCCGGCTGCTCTCCCACACGATCGTCAACTGCTCGGGATGACGATAGGGAAGCGGCCGTAGCAGGACTGAGTTCACTACGCTGAAGATCGCCGTATTGGCCCCGATGCCCAGCGCAAGCGCCAGCACCGCCACCAGCGTGAAGCCCGGATTCTTTCGCAGAATCCGGAGCGTATAGCGACTGTCATCCAGCAAGTTGGCCATCATCAGCATTCTCGGGCAAACCATATGCCATGCCTAACCGGTTGAAACAAAAAAGGTTGCCGCTGTCGTCGAAAACGCGGGTTGTCCGGTATTGGGAAAGCCTCGTTCGTTAGCGAGCAGGCTCCGGCACCTCGATCTCCGCCACATCCCCGTCCGCCCGCAGAACAGACATCCCTTCTCCTCAACCCTTCCGTGCGCCGTAGCGTGCGCTTCAGCGCGCAGCGTCGACGCTCTCGTCGACGTCTCCCCTACGAATTCCCGATCAAAACCCCTGCCAAAAACACCAGCACCCCGCCCACCACCACCTGCATGGCAGCGCTAAGCAGAGGCGTGTCCATAAAGCGATGCCGGATGTAGCTGATTACACCCAGCTCGACAGCCACCACGCCGATCGCCACCGACATAGCCAGATGAAAGCCGCTAATCAGGAACGGCAGCGTGTGCCCGATGCCGCCCGCGGTCGTCATCAGCCCGCAGATCACTCCGCGCACCCACGGCAAGCCGCGGCCGGTCAGCGAGCCATCGTCGGATAGTGCCTCGGCGAAGCCCATCGAAATGCCCGCGCCTACCGAGGCGGCCATCCCCACCAGGAACGCATCCCAGCTCTTGCCTGTGGCGCCGGCTGCCGCGAACACCGGTGCCAGCGTCGATACCGAACCGTCCATCAGCCCGGCCAGTCCCGGCTGCACGATCCGCAGCACGAACAATCGCTGGCTGGTCGACTCCTCCTGCCGGCGCGCATCCGCCGTGACGTGCTTTTCTTCAAGCGATTCGGCGCTGGCGTAGTGCTGGCGTTCCACCTCGGCCAGATCGCCCAGCAGCTTGCGGATGGAAGCGTCCGAGACTCGCCGCAGCGCGCTCTCGTAGAAGCGGCGCGTCTCCAGTTCCATGATCTCGGCCTGCTTGCGCACCGTGGCGATGCCCAGCGGGCGCGACAGCCAGACCGGCTTGCGCGTGATGAAGCCCTTCACATCGTGCCGGCGGATCAGCGGGATATGCTCCCCGAAGCGCTGTCGGAAAATCTCGATCAGCCGGCGCCGGTGATCGGACTCCTCCTCCTGCATTCCTTCGAACATTTTGGCGGTGGCAGGATAGGACTCCCGAAGACCCTCCGCGAAATCCGCGTAAATCCGGCTGTCTTCTTCTTCCAGACCGATTGCCAGGGCCAGAATCTCCCGTTCCGTCAAGTCCTTGAAGTTCTTCGCCATGTTGATCCCTACAGTATGCAACCCCGCAGGATTTGACGCTGAATGCCCCGGTGCGCATCTAATAGAGATAGTGAGCTCGGAGAACCCCTCGCCTTCGTCGCGCGTGCCTGCGACGCTTCGCGCGCTGAGGCACCGCAATTTTCAGCTATTTTTCGGCGGCCAGTTGATTTCCCTCATCGGCACCTGGATGCAAAGCATTGCCGAAGCCTGGCTGGTCTACCGTCTCACCGGCTCTTCGGTCCTGCTCGGCACCATCAGCTTTGCCAACCAGATCCCCGTTTTCCTGGTGGCTCCTCTCGGCGGCATCGTAGCGGACCGCTGGAGCCGCCGCAAGATCGTCATCGGCACGCAGGCGGCCTCCATGCTGCTGGCGCTGACCCTGTCCCTGCTCACACTGACCGGCATGATCCGGGTCTGGCATCTGTTCGTGCTGACCGCCCTGTTGGGAGTGGTCAACTCGTTCGACATTCCCGCCCGGCAGGCCTTTTTGAGCGACATGGTGGGGCGCGAAGACCTGATGAACGCCATCGCGCTCAACTCCTCCATGTTCAACAGCGCCCGCATCGTCGGTCCGGCGGTGGCCGGACTCCTGGTGGCCAACATCGGCGAAGGCTGGTGTTTCTTCGCCAACGGCGTCAGCTATATCGCGGTCATCGCCGGCTTGCTCATGATGGACGTACGCCGGCACATTCCGGTCGGATCGAATGGCTCGATGATCGCCCACGTCGTCGAAGGTTTTCGCTTTGTCATACACAATCTCCCGATACACGCCCTGCTGATTCTGCTGGGCATTCTGAGCCTGACTGGGATGCCGTTCGCCGTCCTCATGCCCATCTTCGCCGACCAGATCCTCCATGGTGGCGCCAGAGGCCTGGGCCTCCTGATGGGAGCCTCCGGCATCGGAGCTTTGTGCGGCGCGCTCACCCTGGCCACGCGCCAGAGCGTGCGCGGCCTCAGCCGCTGGGTAGCCATGTCCGCGGGGGCCTTCGGTGCGACCCTTGCCGTCTTTGCGCTCTCGCGCTCGTTCTGGTTCTCCTGCGCCGTGCTGATTCCGGTCGGCTTTGCCATGATGATCGAGATGGGGTCGTCCAACACCCTCATCCAGTCCATGTCGCCGGACCACCTGCGCGGCCGTGTGATGTCGGTCTACTCCATGATGTTTATGGGCATGTCCCCGATCGGAGCGCTACTCTCGGGTATCTGCGCCGAGAAATTCGGCGCCCCGCTCACCGTGGCCGCCGGCGGCGTCATCTGCATTGTGGCCGCCACCGTCTTCGGCCTCAACCTGCCCGCGCTGCGAATCTCTGCGCGCCGGCTGATCGTGGCCCAGCAACTGGCAGGTGGCGATCCGCCGCAGGAGATCGTCACAGCCGGCATTCCGGTTCCTCCGGCCAAGGAGTGAGTCAGTCCGTGGGCCGGCCGCGATAGGCTCCCTCGGCGGGAAACTGCGGATGCTGGCGAACCTGCCGGGCCTGCCACAGGTGCCTCCGTTCGTGCGCCAGGATCAAAGCAAACACCTGGCCGAGGCCCAGCCGGATCAGCCGCATGGCGGGGAACGGCAGCTTGATGCGCGCCAGGTCCAGGCCGTTGGCTTGCTGCACCCGCAGGATAAACTCGTCCTGGTAGTGCAGGAAGGTCGGCACCACCGCGCTGATGGGATTCCCGTTCGTCGGCAAAAACCTGCGCCCGGTACGGAACTTCCGCTTGGGCGGCGGCTCCATGCTGCGAACGATCTGCGAGCCGAGAAATCCGTATCGAAAGGGTCCCTGGCTGAATGGCCCGCTGGCGCGCGCCCGCTCGATCGTTTCTTCGAGCTGCCTCCGCCACATATCCCCGGCAATGTTCAGGTGCAGCAGGTTCTCGGAAATCGACCAGCGGGTCTCGTCCGGACGCCAGTTGAACTGCGATTCCGCCAGCCCCGAGGTCAACTCCCGCACCTCCTGCCGGATGCGCTCGAATTGGCGCCGATATTCGGCCAGCTCGGGAATCAGGTTCTCGCGATCGGACTCTGCTGGTGTAGACACGGCTTGCTCCACTCCACCTTTATAACCAACCGGCGCCGCCTCTGTCACCCGTGCCCTCCGCCCGGACGGAGTACACTGGGCTTCTGCCATGAAATTCTCGATCGCCTTATTGTGCTGTGCCGCCGCCCTGGCGCAGGCCCCTCATCCTCCCCGGGAATCTTTGAACGTGAGCGGCAATCTCTCCGGCATGTTGGAACGCTATCTGACCGTTCTGGCGAAAGATTGCTGGGAGCAGCGCGCCGCCCGCGTCGCCTCCATCCGGACCCCTGCCGAAGCCGCCGCGCGCCGGGATTTCGTGCGCGCCAAAATGATCGAGGAACTTGGCGGTTTCCCCGAAAAGACGCCTCTTCGCGCCCGCGTTACCGGCCGCCTGGAGCGCGAGGGCTACCACGTGGAGAAGGTGATCTATGAGAGCCAGCCCGGCTACTATGTGACCGCTAATCTCTATGTGCCCGCCGGCTCCGGCCCCCGCCCGGCTGTCCTGGGCACCGCGGGACACAGCGCCGGCGGCAAGGCCTATACCGTATACCAGCGCGTCTGGATCTCCCTGGCCCGGCGCGGATTCGTCGTCCTGGCGGTGGATCCTCCCGGCCAGGGCGAGCGCCTCGAATACTACGATCCCGAGACCGGCCGCTCGCGTCTCGGAGCCGGCGGCACCGGCGAGCACACCATGGCCGGCATCCAGTGCCTGCTCACCGGCACCAGCTTCGGCCGCTACGAATTCTGGGACGGCATTCGCGGCCTGGACTACCTGCTCACCCGTTCCGAGGTCGATCCCAAGCGCGTCGCCGTAGTGGGAAACTCCGGCGGTGGAACCCAATCGGCCTATCTGGCGGCGATGGAACCCCGTTTTGCCGTGGCTGCCCCCTCCTGCTACCTGACCTCCTGGCAGAAACTCTGGAGCGATCCGGGTCCGCAGGATGCCGAGCAGGTGTCCATCAACTTCTTGAAAGACGGCCTGGATTTCGGCGACTTCCTGATCGCCTTCGCCCCCAAGCCGATCAAGATGCTCACCGCCATTCGCGACTTCTTCCCCATCGATGGAGCGCGCGCCACTTTCGCCGAAGCCCAGCGCGTCTTTGAAGTGATGGGCGCCGGAGATCGTGCCGATTTCTTCGAATACGACGATCCCCACGGATGGTCCAAGCCCCGCCGCGAGGCCACCTATCGCTGGTTGGCGCAGTGGCTCCAGCACAAAACCGACGGCGGCGTCGAGCCGGAGTTCGATACCGAGCCGGAGCAGAACCTGTTCTGCACGCCCACCGGCCAGGTGGCTACCTCGCTGCGCGGCGAAACCGTCCAGTCGCTGAACCGCGCGCGGGCGGAGAAAATGCACGCCCAACGCCGTGCTGCGCGCATCTCCGATGCCGCGGAACTGCGGCGCGTGGTCGCCTCGCGCCTGGGCGTGACGCGCTTGCACGCTGTCGCGCGCAAGCGAGGCGAACTGGGCCGCGATGGCTATCGCATCGAGAAAATCGAGCTGGAAACCGAGCCCGGCATCACCGTTCCCGCGCTGGCGCTGGCCGCTTCTGCTGCAGCCGAGCCCCGCAGGCCGGCCGTGCTTTACGTGAACGAGGCCGGCAAGGCCGCCGATGCCGGCCCCGGCGGCGATCTGGAAGCCCTGGTGCGTTCCGGATACCTGGTGCTGGCCGTGGACCCGCGCGGTTGGGGCGAAAGCGCCGCGCCGCGTTTGGCCGGCTATCGCTCCTCCTTTCCGCGGGATATGCGAGCGGTCCTGGTGGGAAAGAACCTCGCCGGTATGCAGGTCAGCGACCTGCTGGCGGCATTCGACTACCTGGCGGCGCGCCCCGACGTCGACCCGGCGCGCATTGCCGTTTGGGGCAAAGGCAATGGCGGCGTGCTGGCCCT
>CAZMRK010000776.1:0-6174 GCA_964568355.1 uncultured Solibacteraceae bacterium
TCCCGCATCGGATCGCGCGCAAACGGCGTCGCATCCACAATATTGTAGGAGCTGGCCTTCGACGCAAACATGGCAAAGCCGTCGCAATGCTTGGCCGTGATGACCAGGTAGCGCATCCCCGCGCGCTTCGCGAGGCGCACCCACTCGTCCGCGTTGAACCGGGTCGGGTTGAAACGCCTGGCCAGCGGCTCGTATTCCTTTACCGGAATCCGGGCGCGAAACATGATCCATTCGCCCCATAGATCCTTCTGCTTCTCCAGCCCGTTCCACTCGCCGGCGGGAACGGCATAGATGCCCCAGTGCATGAAAAGCCCGAAACGGGCATCGCGCCACCAGGCGAGGCGCGCATCGCGGTCCTTGTCATCGGCGGAAAGAGACAGCGCGCAAAACACCAGCACAAACAAAGAAAGAACACGCATAACACTGCCTGCCTGACTACTGTGCTACAAAGTGGGGCGGCTTCAGCCTGCGCGCCGGCTTTAACCGGCGCGCAAATCTCTCAAAACGTAAACCGCAGCGACCCCTGCATCCGGCGCGGATCGCGATCGGCCGTGATCGCGCCGAACCGCGTATTGACCTGCTTGCCCGATGCATCGAACCGCGCGGTTGCGTCCACGCTCGAAAACTGCGCGTGGTTGAAAGCGTTGTACATCTCCCACCGCAATTGGAACGAAGCTCGCTCGCGAACCGGGAAATTCTTGAACAGAGAGAGATCCCAGTTATTAATTCCGGGACCGCGGAATACGTCCTTCGGCGCATTCCCGATCGTGCCCACCGCAGGCCGCGCAAATACCGACGTATCGAAGAACCGCGTGAAGCTGCGGTCCCCGGCCGAGAGGGCGGCCTTGCCCGTCACGATGACCCGCGCCCCGTCGCCGCCTCCCGTGATATCGGCGCCGTCCACGGTGCTGAAGCTGATGCCCGTAGGCGCTCCGCTGACAAAAGAAGCAATGCCCGAAAGCTGCCAGTGGTCGAGCACCATCCGGCTGAAGCCATTCCGCCAGACCTTGCTCGCATCGGGCACATCCCAGACCCAGTTGAACACCAGGTTGTGCGTGCGGTCATAGCCCGCCTTGCCGTAGTTCCACACCCTTGGATTCACGTACGTGGCCACGCTGCTCGTATCCCCGTCGACATAATCCATCGCCTTCGACCAGGTCCAGGAAACACCAAACTGCAGCCCTCGCGAGAAACGGCGATTGGCCTGCACCTGCAGCGAGTGATAGCTGGAGTTGCTGGCGTTCTCCAGGTAGTTCACCGAATTGAAGCCCTGGTAGGAGGGCCGCAGAAATACGTCCGACAGAGGCCTGCCGGTCGTCGTATCCAGATTCTGCGGGAGGAAGCGAGCCCCGTACGGCAGCATGTTCACGTCCCTCTGCTGGAACAGGTGGCGTCCCAGCGATCCGACATACGCGACGTCCAGTACCGTCTGGAAGCCGATATCCCGCTGGATCCCCAGGCTGTAGTTATACACCGTGGGAATCTCGCCGGTACGGGACATGCCGGTCACCGACGAAGGGAACAGCACGCCGGAGCTGTTGATAAAGTTGTTCAGGTTCCCGTAATAGATCGTCGGCGTATACTGCACCGGCGGATTCGTGGGAAACGACCAGGTGATGCCGCCGCGCTCCAGCGTGTTGTAGAACATGCCGAATCCGCCGCGCACCGCGGTCTTGCCGTCGCCGAATACATCGTAGGCAAAACCGACCCGCGGACCGAACAGCACGCCCTGGTTATCCACGAAGGAACGCGGATAGTTGGAATCCGTGGTCAGCACCATGCCGTTCGCGGGATCGCCGGAATTGGGCACCATCGCCCCGATCAGGACCGCCGGAGCCGTCGCGCCCGTCAGCGGATTCACAGCCACGCGCGCGCCGCCCGCGTCCAGGCCCGGCCGGTACAGCGTGACCGCCTTCGAAGCGTCGTAGCGCAGGATCGAAAACGCGGCCGCCTTCCCGTCCGCCTGCCAATAAGGAACATACGTGGTGAAGCGCATGCCGTAATCGAGCGTCAGTTTCCGCGTGACCTTCCAGTTGTCCTGCGCGTACCACTCGATGATCGCCGCGCGGCTCTGCGTCCCGGGCCGCGTGTTCGACTCGGCGTAAGACGCAAAGTTCCCCAGAATGGCATTCGAATAGGCATAGTTCGAATCGTTGGGATTGTTCACATCCTTGGCGAAGCTGAGGCTGCCGGCGAAGGTCCCGCGCTCCCCTTCGTAGTTGCGGTCCCTCTCAAAGAAGAATCCGACCTTCGAAGTGTGGCCGCCCCACACCTTGCTCAGGCTCTCCGTGATGGTGAACGTTGTGTCCGCCCCGCGCACCGGGAAGCGGTTATCGGTACTGAGGCTGGCCGCGTTGGGAACTCCACCGAACGATGCCCACGGGACCATGTTGTACGGGTTGTTCTGCGGATAAAACTGGGGCAGTGTCATCCCCAGCTTCGTCCGGTCCAGCTTGTCCATATCCGCCTGGCTGCGCGGCGGGCCGTTCTCCGTGTTGTGGTGGGCCCCGAAAGAGAACTCGTTCACCAGCGTCGGGCTGATCAGATAGGTGAGATTGTAGACCGCGGATTTATCCGTGTACTTGTAGTGGCCCGGCAGCATGCCCCAGTTGGCCGCCCCCGCCGCTACCGCGTACCCCTGGTCGTCCTCTCGCCACATGATGCCGCGGACATACATGCGGATCTTCTCGGTGGCGTTGTAGTCGACCCGGAAGACCTCTTCCCGCTTCGGGCTGAACAGGCTTTCCTGAAAATTGTAGTTGTAGTTGCCTTTCGTCAGGCCCCGGTCGAGCGCATTGGGCAGCGGGAACACATCCATCAGCTTCTGCCCGTTGGGATCGATCCGGCTGCTCGGCACGACGTTTCCCGGAAATGGCGTGCCGGTAGTGGGATCCCGGATCGGGATCTGCGCGCCGTTCAGATCCAGGGTCTGCGAAAAGTTGCCGGCCCGTTCGAGCGCCGTCGGGACCGTCACCTGCCGCAGCGCCTGCGGCGATTCGGTCCGGATGAATTCCTGCGAAAAGAAGAAAAACAGCTTGTCTTTGTCGCGGTTGAGCTTATCCGGAATGTAGATCGGCCCGCCCAGGTTGTAGCCGCCGGTCGTAAACCGGTAGCGCGGCTTGGCCACATTGTTCAGGTTGTTGAAGAAGCTGTTGGCGTTGAGCTCTTCATGCCGCTTATAGATATAGCCGCCGCCGTGAAAACTCTGGCTGCCTGACTTGGTGATCACGTTGACCACCGCGCCCGCGTTGCGCCCGTATTCGGCCTGGTAATTGTTCATGAGCACCTTGACTTCGGCCACCGAGTCCAGCGTCATCGGGCTGCCGAGCCATTCGGGAGATCCCAGGTCATTGCCCATCAGGCCGTCGATATTGAAATTGTTGAAGCCGTTGCGAACACCCTGAATAATCGGTGTCTGGCTGCGCGTCAACGTGTCCGGATCGGAACTCGTCGGAACCACCCCCGGGAGCACTCGCAGCAGGGACACAAAATCGCGGCTGCGGCTCATGAGCATCGACATCTGCGTGTTGGTCAACACCGCCGATCGTTCTTGGCTGGCCACCTGCACCGGAGTGCCCTGCGAGGTGACCGTCACCGATTCGGCTACACCGCCGACATCGAGCACCAGTTCCCCGGCCGATAGACGTTCGGTCGCGGTAATAATCAGGTTCGTCTTTTCCAGACGCTTGAAACCTTGCGCTTCCACGCTTACCGTGTAGCGCCCCGGCAGCACCGCGGTGAACACGAAATTTCCGGTGCTTTCCGTGGTAGTCGTCCGGTCTACGCGAGTCTCCTCGTTGATCAGAGTGATCTTCGCGCCGGGAATCACGGAACGCGACGTATCCACGACCGTTCCGCTGATCACGCCTGTGATGGTCTGGCAGAAGGAAACCTGGCTCGAAACCAGAGCCAGCCCCGCAGCCGCTGCGAACCACGCCCCAAAGCGAATGTGCCGCATGGCATTCCCCCTCGAAAGGAATCTGATAATGCCGGGAACCTCACAAATCCGCGATATCGTACGCGCCCAGTTGCAGTGGGTACGTTCCGTACTCGCGCACTAGCTTCACCACGTAGTCATAACTTTCCCCGGAGACGTTGCTGGGAACCGAATGATCCGACTGAAAAATGAAGCCGCCGCCCTTGGCTGCATTGAGCTTGGTAAGGACCGCCGTCTTGAGTTCCTCCCGCGAGCCGTTGGCCCACAGCAGAACATCCATGTTGCCGCAGAAGCCGATCTGATGGCCGTAGCGCCGGCGCAGGTCGATGACGTCCATACCGGCCTTTGCCTCCAGCGGATTGTAGGCGTCCACTCCCAGTTCCACAAAATCCGCGAAAATCCGGTTGACGTTGCCGCAGCCGTGATAGATCACCGGAAGGCCGTGCCCATGGCACTCGTCCACCAGCGCCTTGACCCCCGGCTTGAAATGCGCCCTCCAGAAAGCCGGAGAAAAGAGCATCCCCCGCTTCGCGGCCACGTCTCCCCAGATCACCATGCCGTCCAGCATCCCGTCCGCCGCGCGGATCTGCGCCTTCACCACCTCCAGCGTGAACGCGTGGATGCGTTCCACAAAGCGCGCGATCCGGTCCGGATAGAGTCCCATCCAGGCCATCGCATTCTCGGGGCCGATAATCCGCCAAAGCATCTCGTGAGCTTCGCAGACGCCACCGAAAACCGGGAAATCCGGATACGCGGCCTTCAAACGCTCGACGAACGCCGGCACATTGCGCGTGAATCCATCGCCCACACCGTTGATCTGATCGTCGCCCGCCCGGAAAAAGCGGCGTTCATCCCACGCATCGTCGAATTGGAAAGCATCCATCTTCTCCGGAGTGTTCGTATCGAAACCGACAAAGCCCGGCATCGGATATTCCAGTTTCTTGCGCAGCACCGCCTCAAACCCGGTGCGCACCACGACTTCCTCCGCATTCTCTTCCAGGATTTCAAAAGGGTGGATGTGAGGGTCTAAATTGGGATTAAATTGAAGCCAATCCAGGTCGTAATAGCGGTAAATGTCGGTGTCCGGCGCAAGGTCCAGTTCTTCGCGCCAGCGGCGCAGGAAGCTGCTCCAGAAGAAATCGCTGACCGGCACGCGGTCGGCCTCCCGGTGCCCCAGGACTCTCTTCAGACGTTCCAGCTTCCGAAGACAATTCTGTTCCCGCAATCTACCTTCTTGCCTGTAGATTTTAGACCCGAATATATTTTTGTCAAGAAAGAATTCCGGGCCGCCACAGAACCGCTGCAAAACGGGGACTGGCAATGCCTGTACCCGGTTTGCCCTAATCCGCCGCTTTCACCCGCGACCCCAGATTCCGGATAATCCGATGCAAAGAATTCGGATGCAGCTCCAGCAGCTTGGCCGCCTCCGAATAATTATTGTTGGTCCTTTGCAGCGTCTCGGCGATCAGCCGCCGCTTGGCTTCGGTAATCGTCGCGTGGAAACTGCCCGTGCAGGAGTAATCCGATTCAATGACCGAATCCGGTAAATCCTCGGGTTGGATCATGTCCGTCGTGCCCAGCACCAGCGCCCGCTCGATCACATTTTCCAGCTCGCGCACGTTTCCCGGCCAGTCGTAACTCCGCAAATGCGCGTACGCCTGCCGCGAAATCCCCACGATCCGCCGCTTCAGCTTGCGGCTGTGTTTCTGCGCGAAATGGTTGGCCAGCGTTTCGATATCGTCGCGCCGCTCCCGCAGCGGGGGCAGCGTCAGGGTAATGACGTTCAGCCGGAAATAAAGGTCCGCCCGGAACCCCCCCTTCCGGATCGCCTCGTCCAGGTCCCGGTTGGTGGCCGCGATCACCCGCACATCCGCCTTGATGCTGCGCGTGCCGCCCACCCGCTCAAACTCGCGCTCCTGCAATACCCGCAGCAGCTTGGCCTGCAGCACCGGCGACATCTCGCTCACTTCATCGAAAAAGATCGTGCCGCCGATCGCCTCTTCCAGCTTGCCGCGCTTCTGCACCACGGCTCCCGTAAACGCGCCCTTCTCGTGGCCGAACAATTCGCTTTCGAGCAGCGTCTCCGCCAGCGCCGCGCAGTTAATCGCAATGAACGGGTTCCGCGCGCGCCGGCTGTTGCGATGGATCGCCCGCGCCGCCAGTTCCTTCCCCGTGCCGCTTTCTCCCCGGATCAGCACCGTCGAATCGGTCGGCGCCACCTTGGCGATCGTGTCGTA
>CAZMRK010000777.1:0-10914 GCA_964568355.1 uncultured Solibacteraceae bacterium
ACGCTGAGCGCTTCAACGAATAATAGGAACTGGCATCGTCGCATGGTTGAGAATCCTCCGAAAGCTGGGTTGGTCTTCCGGCCCGTTTGAACTTGCGAGGTTCCGTTACTCCACTTTCTTTTGCTGGGCATTCCAGCGAACCCGGCGCTTTTCACGCAGCGAGATATTTCCCATCTGGGTGACCAGCACGGCGGCGAAACCCTTCTCCACCGGCGCGCTGGGCACTGCCCGGGTTCGTACGCACTCCAGGAAATTGGCCACGTGGGCTTCGGTGGCTTTGTCGAAGCCGCCCGACATTTCGCTGAGTGCCGACAGATCTTCCTCGCCTTTACGGTAAACCGCGAAGTTTTCGCGGCCGATATCCAACCGGGCGCGGTCGCCATCCAATTGGGTAAGTTGGTCGTGCCGGGGCTTGTAGCGCATGGCTGCGTAGTTGATGCTGAAGCAGGCGATGAAGTCCTCCGGATATTCCGCGATCACCACCACGCTTTCCGGTGTGTCGACTTTGGGCCGGTGAATGCGGCCGGCCGAAGCGTTCACCGCCGAGACATAGCCGGCGCCCATCAGCATGTGGATGCCGTCAAAGACGTGGGCGCCCTGGTCCGCCATGACGCCGCCGGAATAGTCCGCGTAGCTGCGCCAGTTGAAATAGCGGGCCGGATCGAGCGGATGGCGCGGAGCCGGCCCCTGCCACTGCTCCCAATCGAGCGGCCCTTGCAGCTTCCCGGCGGGCGGCTGGAGGTCATTGTTGAGCCACCAGGAGCGGACCATCCGCACGGTTCCCAATGTGCCGTCGGCGACCACGCGCCGGGCTTTCAGATACAGATCGTAGCTGCGGCGCTGCATGCCCACCTGCACCACGCTCTTCGACCGCCGGGCCACCTCGACCAGCTCGACACCCTGCTGGGGGGTCTGACAGAGCGGCTTTTCCACATACACGTCTTTGCCTGCCGCCAGCGCATCGAGCAGCATCCGGTGATGCCAGTGCTCCGGCGTGGCGATGATCACAACATCGATATCCTGGTTGTCCAGCAGCGCGCGGTAATTGCGATAGGCTTTGGCCTTGTTCCCGCTGGCCGATATGGCCTGCTCCAGGCGCGGCTCGTAAACGTCGCAAACCGCGCCGATGCGTGCCGCAGGGTGCCGCATGCACAGGCGCATCAGGTACTGGCCCCGGCCGCCGGCGCCGATCAGCCCGACCACGCGCTGATTGGCGGGCGCGGTTTGCGCTGCCATCACCCCGCTGGCGGTCAAAAAGAAAGCGCGCCGGTCCAAAGACATAGTTGGTCCCAAGACATAGTTTTTATGTTACCCCCGGCCCGGCTCCCGGCGTTCAGGCTTGCCGCGGCGCGAGCGGTTCAAACCGCGCCTGGAAGAAGCGCAGATAGCGGGGCTCATAAATCATGCGTAAGCCCCGGATCCGGTCCCTCTCTTCAAAAACCGCGGCTACCGATTCGGCCACCACGTCCATGTGCGCCTGCGTATAAACCCGCCGCGGAATGGTCAGCCGGACCAGTTCCAGACGGGGGCGGTTCTCCTGCCCGGTTTCGGCATTGCGTCCCGCCGAAACCGTGCCCCGTTCCATCGAGCGCACGCCCGAATCCAGGTAAATCGCTGCCGCCAGCGCTTGCGCCGGATACTGCTCCTGGGGTACATGCGGTAAAAATCGAGTTGCATCCAGGAAGACGCCGTGTCCCCCGATCGGCTCGACAATCGGTACCCCGGCCGAGCGAATCTTCTCGCCGAGATACAGCACCTGGCCCACGCGGGCCCGGATATGGTCGTCATGCAGCGATTCTTCGATCCCCCGCGCCACCGCCTCCATATCCCGCCCGGCCATGCCGCCGTAAGTATGCAGGCCCTCGTAGACCACCACCAGGTTGCCCGCCTCTTCGTAAATTTCCCGGTCATTGACGGCCAAAAAGCCGCCGATGTTCACCAAAGCGTCTTTTTTCGCACTCATCGTGCAGCCGTCGGTCAGCGAGCAGATCTCCTTCACGATCGCCGCAATCGGGCGCTCCTGCTGGCCGTCTTCGCGCTGCTGGATAAAATAGGCGTTTTCCGCCACCCGGGTGGCATCGTGCATGATGCGGATGCCGTGGCGGGCCGTTAGCGCCCGCAGTTCGCGGAGATTCGCCAGCGAAATCGGCTGTCCGCCGGCCATATTGACGCTCGTGGCAATGGAAACGTAGGGGATCCGGGCGGCGCCGTATTCCCGGATTACGGCCTCCAGCTTTTCCAGGTCCACGTTGCCCTTGAACGGGTGCTGGCTCTGCGGATCGTGGGCTTCTGGAACGATCACATCCACAAAACGCCCGCCGGCCAGTTCCTGGTGCAGGCGCGGTGTGGTGAAATACATATTTCCGGGGACCACGTCGCCGGGGTGGATCAGCGCCCGGGAGAGAATATGCTCCGCCCCGCGCCCCTGGTGGGTCGGGATCAGGTAACGGTAGCCATAATATTTCCGGACCGCTTCTTCCAGGTGGTAGAAGTTGCGGCTGCCGGCATAGGCCTCGTCGCCCAGCATCATGCCGGCCCATTGCCAGTCGCTCATGGCCGAGGTTCCCGAATCGGTCAGCAGGTCGATGTAGACATCTTCCGAGCGCAGCAGGAAGGTGTTATACCCGGCCTCCACGATCGCCGCCTGGCGTTGCTCGGGGGTGGTCAGCCTGACTGGCTCGACTACCTTGATTTTGAACGGCTCGGCCCAACTCCGCTTGCGCACTCCGGAATCACCCCCAAAATTATAGCGGGTTGCGGAGTTTGCATTGCGTTTTTCGGAAGTTCCCCTTTAGACTAGACTTAGAAGTTGAAGCAATGATGAATTCGTTTATGTCAAACTTGGGAGGGCCGCCATTGTGAGCATGTGGAGTAAGCGTCGGGACGAGGAACCGATTCCTCCCACCCCGGCATCCCCAAAACCGGCACCTATGGCGCCGAATCCGGTAGAGGTCAAGAAGGAGGCTACACCTTTGTCCAGTATGTCGAGCATGCCTGTTGGAAGAACAGAGCCGGATGGTCGTACCAGTTCGGCAACGATCGGCAAGGCCGTCCGAATTGTCGGTCAGATCTTCAGTAAAGAAGACCTCTACGTCGACGGGGATGTGGAGGGGACCATCGAGCTTCTGGAGCATAAGCTGACCATCGGCCCGAACGGAAAAGTGCAGGCTTCGGTCAAAGCTCGCGAGGTCGTAGCTCTGGGATCGGTTCAGGGCAATGTCGAAGCCGCTGATAAGATCGAAATCCGCAAAGACGCCAAGCTCGTGGGCGATATCAAAACGGCGCGAATCATCATCGAAGACGGGGCCTACTTCAAGGGCAGCATTGACATCGTGAAGCCTGAGCCCGCCCGCGCGAGCGCGCCCAAGCCGAGTGCCGCTCCGGTCTCCGCAGCGTCGCCGGCCGCGGCCGCTGCCGAGGTCAAGCGGTAGCGCCGGAGTCAAGCGATAGCGAAGGTGGAATGGGGATTCGGGAGTCTTTGCCTGAAAAGCTGCGGGGCATGCTGCGAGGTTCGCGTTCGGCGGACCAGGCAGCAGTCCCGCGTGCCGGTGCCTTGGCGCGGCACGGCGGCCGTTCCAACTCCGATAAGGAGAAGGTATCCATCCGCCAGAGCCGCGGAATGGAGCAGTTTTTCAGCTATATCCGCGATCAGTCCGGGCTGACCATTCTCGACCTGGGAGGTGCGCGCCAGGAGAACGTCAGCTTTATCACGGGCCTGGGCCATCGTCTCTACTCCGAGGATCTGCTTTCCATCCTTCAAGAGACCTTCGGCACCGAAGACCTGATGGAACAGTCCAATCCCGGGCAGATCGAATATTTCCTGCGCCAAAGCCTGGACTACGAGGAAGGGCAGTTCGACGGCGTGCTGGCCTGGGACGTGCTGGAGTACATGTCACCGCCTCTGTTGACCGCCACCATCGAGCGCCTGCAGAAGATCGTCAAGCCCAAGAGCTACATGCTGGCGTTTTTCCATTCACAGGACAAACTGGGCGCCGTCCCTTATTACACCTTCCGGATCCAGGACTTCAACACCATGCAGGTGGCCGAGTACGGCTCCCACCAACCGGCTCAGTTGTTTAACAACCGGACCCTCGAGAAGATGTTCCACAAGTTTGATTCCGTGAAGTTCTTCCTCACCCGCGAGCATCTCCGGGAAGTGATCGTCAAGCGCTGAGCCCTCCGCGTCTGGCACCGGCGCGCGGCGCGGCCGGGGATGCCTCGTCGTTTATAATACGGGTTCCTCTCGAAGGAGATTGATTTGTCGTTGGAAGATGAGCTGTTGAAGCAGCGTTTTGCGCGTATTCGGGAACTGGAAGCGTTAGGCTATCGTCCCTACGGCAAGCGCTACGAATTCACGCACACCATCCCGGAGATCCTGGCGCAATACTCGTCGAAGACAGCCGAAGAACTGGTGCCGCACGTGCCGGTGCGCATCGCCGGGCGCGTGCAGACCCTGCGGCGCATGGGGAAGGCCGGCTTTGCGCACTTGCAGCAGGGCGGCGAGCGTTTACAGGTCTACGTGAAGAAGGATATTGTCGGCGAGCGCGATTTTGCCCTGTATCAGATGCTCGATCTGGGCGACATCATCGGCGCCGAAGGATATCTGTTCCGGACCCGCACCGGCGAACTGAGTGTGCACGTCGAGCACCTGGAGCAGCTCTCCAAAACGCTGCTTTCCATGCCGGAGAAGTGGCACGGTCTGGAAGATGTGGAGACGCGCTACCGCCAGCGCTACCTGGATCTGATCGCCAACCCCGAATCGCTCCGGGTCTTTCAGGCGCGGAGCAAGCTCATCGCATCCTTGCGCCGCCAGTTGGATGCCCGCGGCTTCATCGAGGTGGAGACGCCCATGATGCAGCCGCTCTATGGCGGCGCGGCGGCGCGCCCGTTTGTCACGCACCACAACACGCTCGATATCGACCTCTATCTCCGCATCGCTCCCGAGCTGTACCTGAAGCGGCTGGTAGTCGGCGGCATGGAGCGGGTCTACGAGATCAATCGCAATTTCCGCAACGAGGGCCTCTCCACCCGCCACAATCCCGAATTCACCATGCTCGAGTTCTACCAGGCCTATACCGACTACCTGGGATTGATGGACTTCAGCGAGGAGTTGCTGCGGCAGGCGGCCATCGATGCCACCGGCGGGACCGAGGTGGGATACAACGGGACCAAGCTCGATTTCAGCCGCTTGCGCCGTTACAGTATGCGCGAGGCCGTGGTGGAGTTCTGGAAAGGGGACGGCCGTCCGGAGGCCGGGCAGGTATGCGATCCCCAGTGGCTGCTGGCGCATTCTTCCAAAGCCACGGCCGGCGAAGCTCTCACGGAAATCTTCGAAAATCACGTGGAAGAGCAGTTGATCCAGCCGACCATCATCTACGACTACCCGGTCGAGACTTCGCCGCTCTCCAAGAGCAAGCCCGATGATCCCGCCTTTGTCGAGCGCTTCGAAATTTACGCGGCCGGCATGGAGATCGGCAACGCCTACACCGAGCTGAACGATCCGCAGGAGCAGCGCCGCCGCTTCGAGATGCAGCTCGATATGCGCGAGCACGGCGACGAAGAGGCCCACCAGATGGATGAGGATTACGTGCGCGCGCTCAGCTACGGCATGCCGCCCACCGGCGGCGAGGGCATCGGCATCGACCGCATCACCATGATCTTTACCGGGGCTAAGTCCATCCGCGACGTGATCCTGTTCCCGCTGCTGCGGCCGGAAGGCCCAATCGGGCTGGCCGAGCGTCTGCGAGAGCTGGAGAGGCTTTGATCCGTGCCCGGCCACTTCGAATACTTCGTCGCCAAGCGCTATCTGCGGGCCAGGCGCAAGGAAGTCGTGATCTCGGTCATCACCGTCATCTCGGTAATCGGCGTGGCTGCCGGTGTCATGGCGCTGATCGTGGCGCTGGCGATCAACAACGGCTTTCATAACACACTGCAGCGCAATCTTCTGGGCGCCATGGCCGATATCAGCGTGCAGGCCAAGGGCACCGAGGGCATCGAAAACTGGGAGGATCTGGCGAAAAAGATCGCCCAGGTGCCCCACGTAACCGGCGTCTCGCCGACCCTTTACTCACCCATCTTCCTCTCCGGCCCGCTGCAATCCAAAGGCGCCTTTTTAAAGGGTGTGAATCTCCAGGCGGAACTGCGAATCAGCGACGCGCTGCGCCGCCTCAAGCAAGGATCCACGGCCGGACTCGAACCGGTCGAGGGCCAGTTGCCGGGCATCATCCTGGGCTCCCGGCTGGCCGAAGATATCGGGATGCCGGTCAACAGCCGTGTCAGCCTGGTGAGCCCGCAGGGCGAATTGACGCCCATCGGCGTTCGGCCCAACATTCGCTCGTTTCGGGTCATCGGCATCTTCGAGTCCGGCTTTTTCGAGATCGACGATTCCTGGTGTTTCACGTCCCTGCCGTCCGCCCAGGATGCCCTGTCCCTGCGGGACGTGATCAATCAGATCGAGATCAAGACCGACAATCTGGACCGCGTCGCGTCCATCTCCGCCGCGGTGCAGAAAGTCATCGGAGACAAGTACATTGCCACCACGTGGCTGGAACGCAACCGCCAATTGATGGGTGCGCTCAAGATGGAGCGCGTGGTGACGGTCGTGACCATCGGCCTGATCGAACTGGTGGCCGCCCTCAATATTCTGATCACCCTCATCATGATGGTGATGGAGAAGTATCGCGACATCGGCATCCTGGCTTCCATGGGCGCCTCGCGCCGGCAGATCCGCAACATCTTCGTGGTGCAGGGCGTCATGATCGGACTGGTAGGTACGGCCATCGGCCTCGCGGTCGGCTATGGCCTGTGTTACTTCGCGGATACATACCGCTGGATTCGCCTCGACGAAACCGTCTATTCGCTCAGCTTTGTGCCCTTCGAGCCGCGCTGGATCGACGGAATTTGGGTCGCCGGAGCCGCCATCCTGGTAAGTTTTCTAGCCACGCTCTATCCCGCCCGCGCCGCCACCAGAATCTCTCCGGCAGAAGTGCTGCGCTACGAATAGCTGTGGCACCCATCGTGACCGGCCCGCGCACACCACTACCCCGCCGCGCACATTGTTACCGAGCCGCGACGGTAAGGGAGCGGTCAGCGGTCAATACAACATCCCCATCTGCAACTCAGTCAAATCATGGAGCAGAAGATCCGGCCCAAGCGCCTGCAACTCCTCTTTCGCGGACAAACCCGTCGCCACGGCAATGGATTTCACCCGATTGGCCTTGGCCGCATGGATATCGCTCGGAGCATCGCCGATCATCGCGACCGGCGCGCTCTTCGAGATCCAGCCCGCCGCCCGCGCCTGGCGCATCGCGTTGCGCACCAGGCCCGTGCGGTCCCGGGCTGTTTCCGCAAAGGCGCCAAAGCGGAAATACTTCTTGAGTCCGGCCTTCTCCAGCTTCTTCCAGCCGATCCGGGTCAGATTGCCGGTCACCAGGCCCAGCAGCAGCCCTTCGCCATGGATCCGTTCGAGCACCTCGGGCACCCCGGGGCAGGTGCGGTCGAGCAGGTCCGGCACCCGCCGTACGTAGAGATTCTGCGCCCGGACCACGATCTCCGGCATGGCTTGCCGGATGAGCGAGGGCGGTGCTCCGGCCGCCTGCATCATCTGCGCGAGGATATCCGGGTCCAGCATCCCGTGGACCGGAATGCCGTCGGTCGTAGTTTCGAGCCCGGTTACGCGGCGCACGGCGTCCTCCAGCACCTGGCGATGGTGCGGTCCGGCCCGGCGCACCAAAGTGCCGTCGATATCGAACAAAACCAGGGCTGGAGCTTGACCACGCCTGTGGATGCTCACACCCCGTCCTTCCACCGCGCCAGTTTCTTCTGAAATCCCGCCCGTTCCACCACCTCGCGGTTCACGATGCCTCCGGGCAATTCGCCGCGTGCCAGGGACAAAACACTCCCACAAGCCTCCATGCCGTTGTCGTGCATCACCTCCTCCGTCCAGCCTAGCGCATGCGGCGTCACGATTACGTTTTCCATGGCAAGCAGGGGATCGTCGAGTGGCGGAGGCTCCACTGGAAATACGTCCAGACCCGCGCCCGCGATCCGGCCCTCCCGCAGGGCCGCGCGCAAAGCGTCGTAATCGACAATCGGTCCGCGAGCCGTGTTGACGAAGTAAGCGGAGGGTTTCATGCTCGCAAACTGCGGCGCGCCGATCATTCCTCGCGTCTCGGCGTTCAGCAGGCAGTTGATGCTGACAACATCGCTCTCGCGGAAGACCGTCTCCTGGTCCACCAGTTCCACCCCCAGGTGCGCCACCTCGTCCTGGCGTACGTAAGGATCGCAGGCGATCAGGCGCGCGAAGCCCAGCGGGCGGGCCAGGCGGAACAACTCCCGCCCGATGTTGCCGCATCCTACCGATCCGAGCACATGGCCGGGAATATCGCGCCCCAGTTTCGTCAGGTCGCCCCGCCACCCTCCGGCACGCGTCAGGCGGTCCAGCCGGAACAGGCCCTTGAGCAGGGCGAAAATCATGGTCAGGATGGCCTCGGCCACGGGGCGGCGTACTCCGGCGGGCGTGATGGTCAGGGCAATATCGGCCTCGGTCAGCGCATCCACGTCGATCATGTCGTAGCCCACGCCCCAGCGCGCCACCAGGGCCAGGCGGTCTACACCGCGCAGGCTTTCCGGCCTGATCTTGAGCGCAATCGAACAGATGGCGTCGAACTGGTTGAGCGCCTCCGCGGTGGCCAGTTTTCCCGGCTGTGGCGGCATCGGGCCGAACTCGATGCCGGAGCCGCGCATTTGTTCCTCCAGGACGCGCTCGAATTTTCCCTTCGCGTCGACATAAAAATCCGGGCTCATGCCCATGCGGAATGCGGATTTCATAGCGGTTGTGCGGATGCCAGATAGACGGAGTTGAGCAGAAATTTGAAGGTAGCGAACGGCTGTCCGCGGAACTGCGGGCGGAACCCGAACAGTACTACGCGGCCGCGCCCATAACGCGCTTCGAGCAGTGCGTGCTTTCCTTCCACCACGCGAGCGCCGGCGAGCCAGCCGCTGGCCAGCAGATCGCGCGAGGCGAAGCGCGCCACGGATCGGATCTCGCGCCCGTTCTTGTTGAAGGCCGCCCCCAGTGTGATGTCGAAGGCCGAACCGCCCGTCGAGAGGGCAACGGTCTCCCGGGGCATGCCGAAGGCCAGCGGCTGATTCGGATCTACCTCCAGCCGCAGCAGCGAGCCCGGGCAGGAGAACTCGCCGGGAGCCGGAGCAAGCACATTGCGGATCGCCAGCGGGAAAAACTGCATCGGCAGCCCCGCCGCTTCGTCGAACGCCACCAGCGTGCCGCCGTCGCGCACAAATCGCTCCAGGCGGGCCAGTCCCGCGGCGCCGATGCCGCCGCTGTACTCGGGGCGCTGCACCACTACCTCCGCCCCCTGGCCTTCGCCACTCCGCAAGCCGTTCAAAATCGTGGCGGAAGGTGCGGCCGGCAGCACGATGGCGTCGAATCTCGTCCGCAGGTCATCCTGCCCGAAATCGGCATTGTGGATCACCGTGTAGGGAACCTTGTAGTGGTCGAAGACCCATTCCGTCCAGCCTTCATCCGCATTCGCCACCCAGGACTGGTAAAGCGCCACGCGCGGCCGGTGCAACTGGTAGATGGCTTTCGCCGGAGTCGCGGCAGCCATGGTCACCGTGATTCCGAACTGGCGCGCGAAGTTTTGCACCCGGGCATCGTTCTCGATATAAGGGCTTTCCACCTCCACCGACCCATCCGAGGCCCAACGCACCGTCTCGTCGCGATCCAGGAAGAAGGCGGTTGCCAGGAAGGAATTGTTCTCGCGATGATCCAGCAGGACCACCGGGCCGCGCCCGCGCGCCGCGCCCTCCGGCCGGAACTCGTTCACCGGTTTCAGGTCCACCTCGAAAGGCTCCTCCACCCGGTCGAAGGACACGCCCATTTGCAGGCTCATGGTCCAGCCGGCGATGTCATAGGGCCTTCTGCCGATCGCGGGATATTTCTGCGGCTCCAGCAAGTCCATCAGGTAGGGCCGGAAGGGCTGCGCGGCACGGAGCACGAACGTGCCCGCCGGATACTCCGCCCGGCCTGCCCGGAACGGCGCGCGCGCCCGCTCGATCCGGATGCCCGCCAGCGCCAGCCGCTCCATCATCTCGTACGCCGTGGGCCGGTCCCACTGTTCGGCCGCGAGCACGTAAGCATACGGCTTTCCCTTCGCCCCGGCGTCGATTGAGGCGCGCGCCATCTGCCAGCTCTTTAGTAGAAAATCCGCGCGCCGGTCCGCGGCTTCGTGCAGAATGGCGAAGTCGGCGGTCAGCATGTAGTCGATGGCATCCCGTAGCGTCCATCTGCCCGGCCGCCAGGGCTGCGAGTAAAATACCGAAGGCTCGCGGGTGGGCATGCCGTTGCCGAAGACCTGCGGGATCTCGCTCTCGCGGTAGGTCCGCGGCGTGGCGTAGGAATTCGCCGCCGTTTCGGTGAGAATCCCGTGCATATTGTGAAACGCCGGCACGGACCGCAGCCCGCCGTTCCACCACGCATCGAAGCCCCAATAGGAGAGCACGCCCGGCTTGTTCTCCCGGGCGAACCGCTCCTTCATCGCCATGCCGATGCGATGGATCCCCTCCACCACGGCAGCCGGAATGTTCGGATTCAGCGGCTCGGCATAAGGCGGTATGAAGATGCGGGCAGGGAAGGGAGGCGCCTGGTGCTGATTGTAGACAATCTGCGGAAACCACTCCTGGAACAACAGCCTGGTGGCCGCGCGCGTCTCCTCCAGGTTCAGCATGAACCAGTCCCGGTTGTTGTCGTGCCCGGCATACTTCTGGTAGAGCCAGGGCAGCGGGGCGCTCTCGTACGGCGTGCCCGCATTCCGCCGATACCAGTGAGCCACCCAGTCCAGCCCGTCCGGGTTGATCACCGGCACCTGCATGAGGATCACGTTGCGCCGGATC
>CAZMRK010000778.1:0-11630 GCA_964568355.1 uncultured Solibacteraceae bacterium
CAAGACCGCATCGATGTCCTTCTGCGCCAGCAACTCTTTCAGGTCGCGATAGACGCGCGCCTGCGCCGCGCCGGGGATTACGGTTTTGGCCCGGTCGATCCGATCCGGGTAAATATCACAGATCGCGGTGAGCCGCGCCCGCGTGTCGCGAGCCATGTGTCCGCCCACATAGCTGCCTCTGCCGCCGGTTCCGATAACGCCGAAGGACACCGCCGAGTTGGCCGGGGAGCCGAACACGGTCTCCGGCTGCAGAATCATGAGGTTTGCCGCCGCCGCGCCCGCCACTGCCTGACGCCTGGTAAGATTCGCCACAACGCCTCCTTCCTGCCACTTTACATCTATTCAGATCTGAAAAACGTAAGGGGGCAGAGGCTGTCTGCAACGGACGGCCGGCGAGACAGTTTCTACCGTGTCCCCGACCTTTTTGTAACGACAGATTGACATTGTCGCTGCACACTGGGAGGCAGACGTTATGAAGATCACGCCGGCGGATCTGGTGACTTCCATTCATTGCGCCGGGGTTTAAACGTCTTGTAATCGACCCTTGCTAGGCTATCGCGAAAGGTCCATCCAGACATGAAGAGACACCTGTTGTTAGTGGCTATGACTCTATTCGCTTCTGTGGTCCCGGCGCTGCCGCAGACGGCAACCGGAACGATCGTAGGAACGGTTATGGATCCGAGCGGGGCTGCGGTTGGCAGTGCCAAGATCGTGGTCACGAATGCGAGCACGAGTGCCCGGATCGAAGTGAGTTCCAATGCCCAGGGCGAGTACACCGCACCGCTGCTCTCGCCGGGAAGTTACAGCGTGGCGGTCTCAGCTACAGGCTTTAAAGCTTACGAACAGACGGGCATCCGGGTTCAGGTTCAGCAGCAGGCAAGAATCGACATCGTGCTGCAAGTAGGCGCCCTCTCCGACAGTATCCAGGTTACGGCGGACGCGGCCGTGGTGGAAGCGACGACGTCCTCGATCGGAAAGGTCGTGGACAACAAGCGGATCGCAGAGTTGCCGCTCAACACGCGCAATGTCTATACCCTTGTAAATCTCACGCCGGGGCTTGCGGGCAGCATCGGCAATGCCCACAACGGGGTTAGCTTCAGCGTCAACGGGTCTCGCGGGGGCACCTTCGATGTGCTGGTGGACGGATCGAGCGCCGCGTTCCCGACGGTCAACGGATTCGCCGGCGTCTCGGTATTCCCTTCCGTGGACGCCGTCGCCGAATTCAAACTGCAGGCGCAGAACTTCCCAGCCGAGTTTGGACGTAGCATGGGACCAGTTCTCAACCTGGTCTACAAGTCCGGCGGCAACGAATTTCACGGCAGCGCGTTCGAGTTTTTGCGCAACTCCGTGCTGGACGCGAACAATTTCTTTTCCAATTCGCGCGGCGTATCGCTGCCAAGCTTCAAGCGCAATCAGTTTGGCGGCAGTATCGCCGGACCGATCCGGCGCAACAAGCTATTCTTCCTGTTCGCCTATGAAAGTCTGCGTGAGCGCAGCTTTTCTTCCACTACCACAACGGTCCCCACGGAGCGCGAACGGATCGGGGATTTTTCACAGACCCGCGCCACGGCGACCCAGGGGATCAGCCTCTTCGATCCCTTCACCACACGCGCCAACCCCAACGGCGGAGGCTACGTGCGCGATGCGTTCCCCGGCAATGTCATTCCGCAGAGCCGGTTTGACGCCGTGGCACGCAACGTAGTCAAGTATTGGCCGGCGGCGAACCAGCCGGGCGACAGCATCGGCAGGAACAATTTCTATAACGTCGGATCGGCCCGCAACAACACGGACAATTGGGATATCCGTGTCGACAACAACATTTCGGAGAGGCAGCGCATTTTTGGACGCTTTTCGTACCGCCGCTACTTCAATGGGCCGCCGCAACTCTTCCCCGGTGATACCGGCATTGCCGAAGGCCGCATCAACAACAACGATTTCGGCCGGAACGCCGTGGTGGACTACACCAATACACTCTCTCCGAACGCTCTGGTGAATGTGCGGCTTTCGTTCGCGCGCAACCGGTTTCTCTACGACAATCAAGGTCTGGGATTCGTTCCCTCCAGCCTGGGGCTACCGAAGTCTCTGGATAGCGCAGTCGATCGCCTGATGTTCCCGGCTTTCAGCGTGAGCACCGAGGTCAGCCTCGGCGGAGGCGACCATCGCCAGAGCGGCTTCAACAACTACGGCCTGGCCGGTAGTTTTACCAAGTTGACCGGGAAGCACACCATCAAAAGTGGATACGAAGGGAGGATGCTGCGCATTAACGTCTGGGAGGCCCGTGCCGCGGGTACGTTTAACTTCACTGCCGCCATGACCCAAGGACCAAACCCGGCGGTGAGCAGTTCGAGCGCGGGCTTCGGCTTCGCTTCGTTTCTGCTGGGCGCCGGCAGTTCCGGCAATTTCTATCAGAACTGGAAGAACGTCGCTTCCCAAAGCTTCTACCACGCTTTTTACATTCAGGACGACTGGCGGGTTACCAAGAAGCTCACGCTGAACATCGGCCTGCGGTATGACTTCGATACGCCGCGCACAGAGCGCTACAACCACATGAGCTGGTTCGATCCTTCCGTCCAATCGCCGCTCTCGAGTGTGCCGGGTTACTCCGACCTGACCGGGGCGCTTCGCTTCGTCGGGGCAGACGGGAATCCCAGAACGCAGTTCGATGGCGACTGGAACAACCTGGCACCCCGCCTCGGGCTGGCCTATCAGGTCGACCGGAAGACCGCGATTCGCGCTGCTTTCGCACAACTGTTTGGTCCCAGCACCCTGGCCGGGCAAGGCACGGTCGGGCCTTACGGATTCCGGGTCGAGACCACCTGGCTCACCAGCCTCGATGGTTTCACGCCGCTCAACCTCCTCAGCAATCCGTTTCCAGGCGGCTTCCCGCCTGTCCCCGGCTCCTCGCTCGGCGCAGCCACTGCCCTCGGCAGCCTCATCGAAGCGCCATTGCGCAACACAAACACGCCCTACACACTGCAGTACAATTTCACGGTGCAACGGGAGTTGCCGGGTGGAATCCTGCTGGAAGCGGCATATGTGGGGAACCGGGGACGGCAGCTATCGCGCGGCGGCGAGGGCGGTTTCACGCTGAATCAACTGAATCCTGTGTATCTCAGCATGGGCGCACAGCTCAACCAACTGGTGGACAACCCGTTCTACGGACAACCCAATGTGGGAGGCGTGATTGCGCAAAAGCAGGTCAGCCGGGCACAACTGTTGCGGCCCTATCCGCAGTACGACACGATTCACCCGCTTTTCTCGCAGGGCGCCACGTCGGACTATAACGCGCTGCAGGTTACGTTCAGCCGGCGATTCTCGAAAGGGCTGACCTTTGAAGGCAACTACACCTGGGCCAAGGCGCTTGATACCGGCACAGGCTATCAGGACAGCTACGACGTGCTGGGATCGCGCGGTGTTTCGAGCGTCGACTACCGCCACCGCCTGGTATACAGCGGCGTCTACGAGTTGCCCGTGGGGCGCGGCCGGCCGCTCGGGGCGCACCTGTCGCGACTGGCTGACGCGTTCCTCGGCGGATGGCAATTGAACGGCATTCTGACAGTGCAATCCGGCGACCCGCTCGGTATCAGCGCTTCCGGCACGGCGGTTCTCTTCAGCGAGGCGTCGCGGGCCAACACCAACGGCGGCAACCCGAACCTGAGCGGAGATGCGCACCAACGCCTGAACCGCTGGTTCGACACCAGCGTGTTCAGCCAGCCGGCGCCTTATACTCTCGGCAACCTCAGCCCCCTGGTCACGAACCTGCGGAATCACTATACGAACAACCTCGACCTTTCGATTTTCAAGCAGTTTCAGATCACCGAAAAGGTGCGGCTGCAGTTCCGCACGGAGGCCTTTAATGCCTTCAACCGGGTTCGATTCTCCTCGCCCAATACCAATGTCAACGGAGGCGCGAACTTCGGGACGGTTACCGCGCAGTCGAACGCGCCACGGCAAATGCAGTTCGGTTTGAAAGCGATCTTCTGAGCTGCGCAGGTTCTAGCGAATTGCCGTGCGGAGTGTCTCGCCGAGCTGATAGTCCACCAGGCCGCGGGCGGAACCTCCGCCGACCTGCGGCATATCGAAACCGGCGCGCCGGTCGGGACGCTGCGAAATCTGAAGGATCAGCGTACCGCCGGGCACGTTGGTCAATGACGGGGAGGGCGGCATCTGCCGCATCAGCGATGCGGGAATCGTCAGCTTGCCGGCACTTGCCGGGGCGCGGCAGGTCAGTCCGACGGCCAGATAAGTGCCAGGCAGGGATTGTGCGAAATAGGAGCTGGAAAGCGACACCGTCATGACGTCTTTGGACGAGTATCCATCCGGCTGCCAGGTGATCGTCTGGTCCTGGGAGCGGTCGACCATCGCCAGCGCTGCGCGATTGGTCCAGCGCACCGGTGGCGGCAAGGAAGAGGAAACCTGGAATGGACCGAAGTTTGCACCGCCGGGAACCGTGAGCTGCCACGCGCCCGGTACCAGGAAGGCCGCCGGCAACTGCGCCGGATCGGCTACCGCGGCAGGCGGGGACAGCAGGCTGCTATAGACACCCCGCAGGTCCGCGGAATTGGTCAGGCTCAGAGCCTTGCCGGGCCCCTGCAGGGTAAGTGGCGAGCCTGCATCTCCGTCCTGCGCGTTGAGGAATTGCGGCAGTGTCGAGGGGTTCACGAGCGCACAGCGGAAGTAGGCTTCGTCGGTGGTTTGCGGCTGGGCCAGCAGGGCGATATCGCCGGGCATCCTCAGGAGCATTTCGAGGCCGGCCGACTCGTTTCGCGTGTAGGTATTTTCCGTGGTGGCGCTGCCGGAAGAGGGATCCACCCTGCTGCGCATCGTCAGCAAGCCCAGGCGGACTGCCTGGCCGGCGTCCAGCGACTGGAGGTCTGTCTGGCTCAGCCCAAAGGGATGCGCGCATGCGCCCGGCGCGATCGATTTGGCGATGCTGACCGTATTGCTGACACTGCCGCCGGTTCTGACCTGCACTGCCACATAGCAGCCGTCGGGGGCTTCGAGCGGAAGGGGTACGTTGATCTGGTCGAGGCCGGGATATCCGGGAGCCGGTCCGGCATAGCTGGGCACTGTCGCCATGCCGCCAACCTCGACGGAGATGTCGCGCAGGGAGGTCTGTCCCAGCCCCGTGCCCCAGAGTGTCAGGTAATCCCCGGGCCGGGCCGGATTGGTGAGCTGGTTCAACACGGGCGCTTCCGAGGGAGAATCGTTTTGCGCCAGCGCCGGTCCGATCCCACTCGAATCCTGGGCAAACAGCCCGACTGCCGCGGGCACGATATCAATTTGCGCGGGGGCGCTGCGCTGCTCGCCGCTGATCAAGACGACTTGCGCTTTTCCGAATGGCGCGTCCTTGGGAACCAGAGCCCACACCGATCCCGTCGAGGCGCGCAGGATCGGGGCATCCTGCTCGGACGAATTCAGCGAGGTAATTTTGACCTGCGCGGTCAGAAACCAGGGATTGACCACCACGGGGGCGCCGCGCACGATCTGGACGTTGATGATTGATCCCGGAGCCGCGGCACTGAGCGGAAGTCCAAAGCTGCCGCTCGCTGCATTGGAAACCGATATCACGGTTGTCTGCGCCGCTGCCGCTGCGGCCAAAATCAGAATCAAACCGAATCGTAGAAAGAACATGGGGTATCCGCTGACTATTATGCCGCGGTGTCATGCCGCCACCTAGCTGGCGGGATAGCCGCGCCCTCCTTCTCCCGTTTGCGCCGCTGAACTGCTATTGTGACGAAAGGCTATGGACCGAATTCTGGACGGGTTGCTGCGCTTTCAGGCGGAGATCTTTCCGCAGGAAAAAGAGCTGTTTTCGCGCCTCGCGAGAACCCAGAACCCCCAGGCGCTGTTCCTCACCTGTTCGGACTCCCGCATTGTGCCGGAACTGATTACCCAGACCCGTCCGGGCGATCTGTTCATTTGCCGCAACGCCGGAAACATCGCGCCGGCTTACGGTCAATCCACTGGCGGCGTCTCAGCCACCATTGAGTATGCTGTGCTGGCGCTAGGCGTGCGCGATATCATCATTTGCGGCCATTCCGATTGCGGTGCCATGAAGGCGCTGCTCTATCCCGAATCGCTGAGTTCGATGCCGGTGGTGGCGTCCTGGTTGAAGTATGCCGAGCGGGCGCGCTTCCTGGTCAGCGAGAACTATACGCACCTGGAGGGAGATGCCTTGCTGCGCGCGGTGACCGAGCAGAATGTGATCGCTCAAATCGATAACCTGCGTACGCATCCGTCGGTAGCCGCGCGGCTGCACAAAGGAGAGCTGACCTTGCATGGCTGGGTCTACGACATCCCCCACGGGCAGGTATCGGCCTATGATCCGGGCGCCGGCCGCTTTGTACCCATCACCGAGGTGCAGAATACTGCGGGAACGGTGGTGCCGTAGCCGGATAATGATCTCTTTTTCTTTCAGTCATGCGGGAGCTGCCTTTGCCGCTGCCTTTGTGGCCGGAACGATCAATTCGGTCGCGGGCGGGGGGACGCTGGTCTCTTTTCCGACGTTGATGTGGCTCGGCCTACCGCCCGTGGTCGCGAACGCGACCAATACGGTCGCCATCTGGCCCGGCTCGCTGGGCGGCATGTGGGGATACCGACGCGAGTTGCAAACTGCGGAGCCTCGCATGTGGACTCTGGTCTGTCCCAGCCTGGCGGGCGGTTTGGCCGGCGCGCTGTTGCTGCGCTATACCCCGGCGGCGCTTTTCAATGTCCTGATCCCCTATCTCATCCTCTTCGCCACCTTTCTGTTCATGCTCCAGGGGCCGGTCCAGCGGATGCTCAAAACCGGCGGCCGCTTGGCTCATCGCTCGCCGCGGTGGTTCGCCGGCGCTCTGCTGTTTCAACTGATGGTGGGCATCTACGGCGGCTACTTTGGGGCGGGCATTGGCATCCTGATGCTGGCCGCCTTGAGTATTCTCGGCCTTACCGACATCCACCAGATGAACGGCTTGAAGAATTTCTTCGCCCTTTCGATCAACGGGATCGCCGCCGTCTATTTTGTCTGGGCCCGCATGGTGTCCTGGCCGGACGCCCTCATCATGGCGGTGGGTGCGGTAGCCGGCGGATACGGCGGGGCGGGAGTGGCCCGGCGCCTGGGCCGTACTGCCGTCCGGCGGGTGGTGATCGCCATCGGTTTCGGGATCGCCCTTTCGCTGTTTCTCCGCCGGTAGCGACAGCCCGGCTCGCCCGCCTTGAGATCCATTGCCGGGTTAGGATACGCTTTGGCAGGGTGCCATGCCACTAGATCTTTCGCGCCAGGTAGTGCTCCGCTGGGACCAAGCGGAGCCACAACATGCTTCCCTGCTTCAGGAAGCCGCCGTCAATGCCGTCCTGCTCCCGACGCCCAGCGCGGCGTTCGCCGGCGCATGCCGCTCCGCCGGCATCGAGACGTTCACCGAAGACCAGGTCCAGTTTCTGGATCTGAAAAGTTTGCCCAAGGCGGTTCCCGGTAAGCCGGTGGTCTTGACCGAGGGCCAGTGGCCAGGCGTGAGCCGGGGGGCCAACGTCGAGAAAAATGCCGACGAGGTGGCCAGCGCCAGCAATCAGCCCTGGGTGGACGCCAATGGTTTCTGGGTAGGCTATCTCCGCGCCCTGGAGCCGGCTCGGCCTTCCGTCCTGGGGTATGTGCCGAATCTGGGGGAACGGCTGGTGCCGTTCGATACGTTGGAGTTGGCCCTCATCGAGGCTTGGGTCTCCGGAGGCAACTACGTTCTTTCGGTCGAGCCGCGCTTCCGCTCCAAGCTGTTGGCCGGCGATGAAAAGGCCCGGGCCGCCTGGCGCGACTTGGGCCGCACCGCGCGCTGGCTGCAAAAGCAGGTCCCGCTGTTTCGCCAGCCGACCTTCCCGATCGTGACTTTGCTCGTGGAAGAAGGAGAGACCACGGCAGAAATCGCCAACCTGATGTACCGGCAGAATACCTGCCCCGCGCTGGTCCGCGCCGATCAGCCGCCTCCGCCCGATCCCCAGCACCGGCTCGCCCTGGTGGCCGTGGACCTGAAACCGCCGGCTGTGCCGGTTCGCAACCGGATCCTGGCCCACGCCGAGGCTGGCGCTTCGGTTGTCGTCAATGGGGACTGGTGGCAGAACAACCGGCTGAAGAAAATCAAAAGCCAGGAAGACCGCGATTACTATCAGTTGGGGCGCGGACAGGTGATCGCCTACCACGACACCATCTCCGATCCCAGCGAGTTTGCGCTCGATGTCATCGACATCGTAACCCACGCCCGGCGCGCGGTGCGGTTGTGGAATGCCTATACCGTGATCGCACTTGCCACCGGCAAGGGGCTCATGCACTGCGTGAACTATGGCTCACCCATCGACCAGGAAATCCAGGCGCGCATTCAGGGATCCTACTCCAAAGCCACCCTGCTGCGGCCCGACGCCCCGCCGCGCGAACTGAAGGCCTCCCAGCGCGGTACCACCACCGAAGTGATGATTCCGGAACTCCGCCGCCTCGGAGTGGTTGTTTTTGGATAAACTAAAGCCAGACGAGAGGGAACAGATGACCATCAGCCGCAGAAATTTTCTAAGGGCCGGAGCAGTGGCGGCTACCGGTGCCGCCGCCGGAATGGATTTGGGAGCCGCGCCGTCCCGGCTGCCACAGGCTTACTTCGGCCTAAACCCCATCATTGAGGCCAACCCGAAAGCCGTGTTCATCTGCCGGACGAAGGTGCCGCACAAAATGGACGAAGATGCCAAGCGCAATGCCGGCCTCAAGCTTTCGCGCGAGATCTTCGTGCCAATGGACCGTCCCGGCATCCCTATCTCCCACCGCATCGTCCTGAAGCCGAACGTTTGCAGCGTTCACGATAAACGGCGTCCGGATGTCGAGAACTGGGGCACCGGCACCGACCCGCAGTTCTATGAAGGCATGGTCATGGGCATGCAGGAGCTTGGCCTCAAGAAGTTCCACTTCGTCGAGGCCAATAATTTCCATCAATGGAACGTGCGCGGGTTCGTGGACATCAATGAGCGCTTGGGCGTGCGCATGAACGAGTGCGAGCGCCGCGTCCGCAACTTCAAAGAAGGCTATGACATGACCTGGAGTAAGGTGCCCGACGCGGTGGTCTATAGCCGCATTCCGCACTACGCTCCGGTCAATGAGCCCGACACCTGGCTGCTCAATATCGCCAAGTGGAAAGCGCATGGCATGTGCCTCACCCAAACGGTCAAGAATGAACAAGGTTTGGTGGTGCTGCCTTTTGTGCGCTTCTGTCCCGGCTGGAAGATGGTCACCGGCGTGCCCGAATTCATGAAACCGGATATCCATCCGCGCGTCGAGCCCGTGGTCACCAAGTTTTTCGACCGGCACGTGAAGATGAGGTTCTCCCGCTATGACAGCGCCGCCCCGCTCGGCCCCATGCATCAGGAGATCTGGGCCCACAAGACGCTGGACAACATGAGCGTGCTCAAGACCGGGCTGGCCATGATCGACGGTATCTACGGCCGGGATGGTAACGGCTTCGGCATCGGCAATGACTATCTGACCAACCTGGTGATGTTCGGCAAGGACAAATTCCGCCTGGACCTGATCGGCCTCTACCTGGGCGGCCACGAACCGGGCAACGTACATCTGTACCGGATCGCCAAGGAACGCGGATTAAGCGACACCTTCAACCCTTGGGAGGTTCCGGTCTACGAGTGGGTGGACGGACAGGCGGTGCCGCGCAAGCTCAGCGATTTCCAGCGTACGCCGCTCAAGACCTACTACCTGCAGCGTGCCGGCGAACCCGAATACCACCTGGTCAACGAACGCTTCGATTACGACAAGCATAAGGCCTAATACAGAATTTGCCACCTGGGGGCACCGCGTGGGCTTTCCGGGGCTATTTCTTGCCCAGGAAGCGCAGGCGCACGCTGAACGCGCGTGCCTGCCCTCTTCCATAGGTCAGGAAGTACGGTGAATCGATATTGTTGTTCACCGAATTCGGGTTGCCGCTGTTCGTGATGTTGTTGAAGCCGAACCGCCAGGCCCATAGATAGTGGAGAGCCCGGAATTTCCGCTCAAAATGCAGGTTGATGTTGAAGTATCCGGGGTAGCGCCGCGAGTTCGGGGTACCCACCAGAAAATCCTGCTCGTTCACCAGGTTGAAGGGAAAGCCGGTACGGTACTCCGCGAGGTAGGCTACATCGGTGTTGCGCGTTACGAATCGCAGCGCTTTCGGAAGCAGCCACTTGGGCAGAGGAGCCCAGCCCCAGGTGAGAAAGCGGTTCGGAGTATCCCACGGATAGGGCCCCGGAGCCTGACCGGCGAATAAGGGATTCTCCAGGCTATAGTCCACGGCAGCATCGGTGCGAGCGCTCGACCGCGTATACCCCGCCATCCATTCAAACTGCCCGGCAAAGGTGCGCCGCACCGTGAACTCCAGTGCATAGTAGTCATCGTGGCGCCAGTTGCGAAGGTAATATAGGCCCCCTTCTGGAACCGCTCCAGGAGGAGTCGGCAGAATGTTGGCGAAGGTAAATCCACCGCTGCCCGTTTTGTCGGTGTAGGACGCTTTCCCGTAAAGATCCAGGGGCAGCTTCCGTTCGATGCTGAAGCTGACGGTCCGGTAGCGCGGGACACTGAGCTGTCGCTCATTGATGAAAAAGGCTGTTTGCACCGGTCCGCCCATGGGCAGCCCGTTCGGTGCAAAAAATGTGGAAAGGGCAACCTGGTCCTGGTGCTGCGACAGCACGTTGAGCAGCAGCGGGTCGTGGAATACGCCGATTCCCGCTGCCAGTTTGGTCTCCTTGAGCCACTTGGGAGCCCATGCCGCCGAAAGGCGTGGGGACCACACGACATCGCGCACCACCTGGTCCCAGTCCAGGCGCAGCCCCGCTTCGACCAACAGGTCCTCCCGCGGATTCCATCGATCCTGTATGTACTGGCTGCCCTCGAAATTGCTGCGCCGCTGAAAGGGGTTGCCGATGAAGGTGACCTGTCGCGCCAAGCTCATATCCACACGCAACACCTGGTATTCGTGACGCAGGACTTCCTGGTGAAAGGACGAGCGCTGAAAATCCACGCCGAACTTGAGCTGATGGCTTCCCCGCGCGTGGAATACCGGAAGGAACAGATTGGATTGCCACTCCTGCCGGTAAATGTGGCGGCCCATGCCGGAGAAATAGTTCCCGCGGTTTCCGAATGGGGTGATCTCGTAGGTTTGATCGCCTTGCGGCATTTGGCGGACCAGGCCGCGGCTATCGGCAAAACCAATGTCCAACAACATGCCGCGCCGGAAATACATCTGATCGCGAAGGGTGGACATGTAGAAGGTCTGGTGCCAGTTGGAGGTGGTCTCGATCGGGTTCAGGAAGCTCAGCCCGCTGTGATCCTGGTCCATGTAATTGAACAGGAAACTACCGGTCAGGATATTGGACGGCGTAATGTTGACCTGGAAACGGCTGAGATTGCTGGTGGTCAGCCCACTGGTGCGATCCTGGCCGCGCGGCAGTCCGTGGACCACGTCGTTGTCGTAGAACGCATCGAACCCATTGTGAAACCAGGCGCGTCCCTTCACGATGGGTCCGGAAAGCTCCAGCCGTGGCGTCCATTTGTTCATGTGAAAGCCGTCTTCGGACGAAAAGCCGGGGACGAAATTGGTGCCTCCGAAGCGGAGCCGGTCGTCGCCCATCTTCGTCTT
>CAZMRK010000779.1:0-6070 GCA_964568355.1 uncultured Solibacteraceae bacterium
CGTGATGTCGTTTTCGATCTGCTCGGGCGGCATACCGGAGTAAAATGTCGCCACCACGACCACGGGGATGTTCATGGAAGGAAACATATCCACCGGCATGCGCGCAATGCTGGTGATGCCCACGACGGCGATGATCAGACACACGACGACGATGAAGTAGGGGTTGCGGACCGCGAATTTGGACATGTGTCTACCGCCTTTTCTCCAATGCGGCAAACTCCACGACGCGCGGAGTCACCACTTCTCCCGCCTGGAGCTGCGTGCGACTGCCCACTACTACCAGGTCCCCCTCTTCCAGCCCGGCCTTGATCTCCACGTTTCGGGCGGTCTCAAGGCCGGTCTCGACCGTTCGTTCTTCGATCTTGCCGTCCGGCCGCACCAGCATCACCGTCGAACCCTCCTCGCTGTGGGTGATGGCGGTGACCGGCACCGACAGAACATTGGAGCTATGGTCCAGGACCAAGTCCACCTCGGCATACATGCCGGGGATGAGGACGTAGTCCGGGTTCGGGACATCCACTTCGGTGTCCATGGTTCGCGTGGCCAGTTGCACCTTGTCGGCGAACCGCACCACTTTGCCAGGAAAACTATGCTTGAGGCTGGGGACGCGCACGTCGACGCTCGAACCGATACGGATGCGGCTGACTTCGGACTCCGGAACCGGAAGAATGAGGCGGAGCAGGGTGTTCTGCGACAGCCGCACCAGCGGCATGGCCTGGGTTTGAGAGGCTGTTCCGGCCTGGATCATGCTGCCGGTATCGGCATAGCGCTTGGTAATGACCCCGGCGAACGGGGCGGAAACAGTGGTGTAGTTGAACAGTGTCCTGGTGCGTGACTGTTCGGCCTTGGATACCTTCACCTGCTCCTCGGCCGCCGCAACGACTCCCTGAGCGGCGGCCACCTGGGCTTCGGCCACCAGGTCGCGGCTGTGCGAGTCGTCGATCTCCTGCTGGGCGATCAAGCCGGGCCGGTTCTTCATCACCTCCGCGAGGCGCTGATAGGTCAAGTGAGCAATGTCGTGAGCCGAGCGGGCACGGATCAATTCCTGGCGCGCCCGGCGCACTTCCGCCTCGTTACGCTGGAGCGACGCCGCTGCTTTGGCCAGATCGTCGGTCATTTCCGGCACTTCCAGGGTCGCCAGGGGTTCGCCCTGTCTGACGCGGTCGCCGATATCCACGCGGATCTGTTTCACATAGCCGGCCACTTTGGCCATTACGTCGACTTCCTGATAGGGCCGGAACTCGGCGGTGAGCACCATGGTGCGCTCCAGATTCCGGAGAACCACGCGGGAAACCGCGACCGACTGCCGCTGCTCCGCGTTGCCGGCATGGACGGCTCGCGGACTGCTCTCGCGGCCGCAGGAGGAGTTCAGCAAGGCGCCGGCGGTCAAAAGGGCCGCGCAAGATGCGATTGCCGGAATGTTAGGCATGTTTTTCTACTGCCTCCCGCAGTTTGGACAAGCTGAACCCCGGGGCGTCGCACAGGGCGATGACGCGGCGTTCTTCGTCCCACAATCGCTCGGCCTCCGATGGGATACGCGGGACCAGCCGTTTGGGCACCTGCTGGACCCCGTGCCGGTCTCCGTGCAGGAGGTCGCCCGAGTGCACGGGCAGGCCGCCTACGGACACCGGACCGCTGAAATCCAGGATGTGCGCATAGGCATGGGAGACAGCCACGTTGCCGGCAAACAGCGGAAATCCAGCGGCGGCGACCGCCTGCAGGTCGCGCACGGCTCCGTTGGTTACCAGGGCGGTGCATCCCAGCGCGCGCAGAATGTGGCTGTGCACCTCGCCGATCAGCGCGCCGAGCCCCGGACGCTCGTCAATATCTTCCATCACGACGATTCGCGGCGCCGGAACCGTCGCGAGATAGTTCCACCAATCGGTACGATCGAGGAAAGTGCCGCCCCCGATCGGTGGGGCTGCCGAACGGATGCGGCACGTAGCCGCGTAGCCCACGACCGGCGGCAGATCCGGAAACATGCAGCGGACCGTGGAGTCCGCGAATCCCTCGTTGCGAAGCCGCACGCCAAAGGTCTCGATCGCATTGGACAGATTGCATGCGTCGAGGCGGCGGATGGCTTCGAGTTGCTCGAAACTCAACCCAGGTTCCAACTTGCTCTCCTTCCCGGGCAGGGCACCGCGCCCGCACCCGGCATGAATCAAAGACCAGGAAAATACTGAAAATCGATCACTGGTCCAGGCTGCCTGGGAGACACACGTCTCCCGCGCCTAGACACATGGGGGTGGAGGCCGGAACTGAAAAGATTGCAGGAAGCCGTCCCTCTGGGGGGCGGGCGCATCGTCGATGGGTGTGAATTGAGGAAAAAACAGTAATTCGGGGATCTGCCAAAGGATCACTTCGACGTGATGCGCGACGACGCTCTTCTGCGTGCGCTCGTGGCACATCTTGATGGCTTTGGAAAGATGCCGGGAGAAACTGGGCTGGCAGGGATACTGGCTGGTTTTGGCTCGCACCGCCAAGGCGACGACGCAAAGGACCAGGACGCACACTGCCAGCGTCAATAGCCAACGCCAGGATCGATGGGACAACTTCGGCAGAACACTTTGAAATTAGCGCCTTTGGAGCATGTTTGTCAATCCAGTTCGGGCAGGAAGCTCCGTTCTGAAGGCCGCGTTCAGGCTGCCGCTTCCGGCCCACACTGTATCAATCTGTAGGTATCGCGCCCCGATTCCTTGGCGCGGTAAAGCGCCGAGTCCGCCTTCTCCAGCAATCGTTCTGCATCGGCAGTGCTTCCGGCCTGCCAGCACGCCACTCCGATGCTGATCGTCAGTATTCCCTTACTGCTGCCTGCATGCGGAATCCGGAGTGATCGGATCGTTTCCAGAAGCATCGTCGCAACCCGCGTGGCGCCCTCGCAATTTGTCATGGGCAGCAGAGCGACAAACTCCTCTCCGCCGAAGCGCGCCACCACATCGGAGTCCTTCCGCAAGGTCTGGACCAAGGCGGCCGCCACTCGCCTCAGGCAGTCATCGCCCGCGAGATGTCCATAGGTATCGTTGTATTGCTTGAAGCGGTCGATATCCAGCATCATGAGGGACGTGCTCGACAGGCTGAGCGCCTGAGCGTTCATTTCCTTGGCCAGCGCCTGATTAAACAGGCGCCTGTTCGGCAGGCGGGTCAGTTCGTCGTGGGTCGCATCCTCGGACAACTTGCGGGCCGCCAGGGCGAACAACTCCTGCTGCTTCTTCTGCGGCGTAATGTCGCGCATGGTAACCGCATAGCCAACCGATCGCTTCTTCAGCGGGGCTCCGTAGACTTGAAACACAGCTTCGACCCAGCGATATTCTCCATCCTTGTGTTTGATCCGGCCCCTGTAACAAAATGACTCGGCTCCTGTTTTCATTGCGCGAATCGCCTCTCTCATGGAAGAGACGTCTTCCGGATGGATGAGACTGCGGATGGGATAACTCAGATATTCCTCCGGGGTCCAGCCCAGCATCTGCTGTACGGCGGGAGAGACATCACGCCGCAAGCCATCGGGAGAAACCAGAACAACCATCTCCTGGGAATGCTCCAGCAGCATGCGGTAGATCGCCTCGTTCTGGCTGGCCCGTTCTTCCGCTTTCCGCAAGAGAAGCTCATTTTGTTTTCGCTGGGTGATATCGATGAACGTAGCCACCGCCCAGCCCGCGGCCGGCAGCACGACTCCGCTGTGGAGCGTTGTCTTTACCGTGCCGTCCTTACAGACGACAGAGATCTCCATGGGGTCGATCCGCAACTCCGCGTCGTCGGGATGATCGAAATATACCTTCCATCGCGCCCATGCCTGTTCCCTCTCTTCCAGTACCGGATATTTCTCAGTCCATTCGGGAATATTTTCAAAATCACCGACAACATAGCCAAATACTTCCGTGAATGTCCGGTTCATGAATATGATTTTCTGGTCGCTGAGAGTCGCCCAGGAGACAGCCACCGGCATCGCGTCGAGAGCGATCCATAACGGCTGTTCTTTCTGCAAAGCCGCGGCATTCGTCATCCAAGCAATATACTCCAGAACCGTTATTTGGCGTCATCCATATCCATGCACAAAGGCGCTTCGAATTTCCTATTTTCACTTTTTATTGATCGGAAATCATGAAGCGATTGGGACCGTCTCTTCTCGCCGATCGGCCGGCGGATCGCCCTGTTGGCAAATGCCCCTTCGGGTTTGCTATACTTCTGCTTTATGGCAATCGTGTCCGTCGCGCGGCATCATCACCATCACCGGGGTGCTTCTCTTTTGCGACGGGCGGTATTCTGATTTGATCCCGTTTTGAAATCGGAAAGGATGCCCGCCGCAGGTTTGGCGGGCTTTTTCATTTTAGAGACATGAATTTGGATTTCGCTAAGTCGGACGGCCTGGTGACCGCGGTCATCCAGGACTACCAAACCGGCCGGGTCCTGATGGTGGGCTATATGAATGAAGAGGCCTTCCGCAAGACAGTCGAGACCGGGTATGCCACTTTCTATAGCCGCTCGCGCAAGAAGCTCTGGCTCAAGGGAGAGACTTCCGGACATCGCCTGGTGGTGAAGGAGATCTCCACCGATTGCGACCAGGACGCGCTGCTGGTTCGGGTCGAGGCGCTGGGGCCGGGCGTTTGCCACAACGGCTTCCAGAGCTGCTTCTATCGCCGCCTGCAGGATGGCGCGTGGGTGGAATCGGAGCCGCGCGCCTATGACCCGGACGCGGTCTACGGGGGCAAGGCATGAAGCTCAAGCTCGGAATTCCCAAAGGCAGCCTGGAGAACGCCACGGTCGAGCTGTTTAAGCGGGCCGGCTTCAACATTACGACGAGCAGCCGGTCGTATTTTCCGGCCATCGACGATCCGGAAGTGGAGTGCATGCTCATCCGGGCGCAGGAGATGGCCCGCTACGTCGAAGACGGCATCCTGGATGCCGGGCTTACCGGGCGCGATTGGATTGCAGAAACCGAGGCCCAGGTGGAGCGCATCGCCGACCTGATCTACGCCAAGCAGAGCTTCGGCAAGGTGCGCTGGGTGCTGGCCGTCCCGGAGTCGTCGGCGTTTCGCTCGGTCGAGGATCTGCAAGGCAAGATTATTGCCACCGAATTAGTACAGACGACGCGCCGCTACCTGGCGGCGCATGGCGTCACCGCGAAGGTGGAGTTCAGTTGGGGCGCTACCGAAGTCAAGCCGCCCGTGCTGGCCGATGCCATCGTGGAGGTCACCGAGACCGGTTCTTCACTGCGGGCCAATAAGCTCAAGATCATCGACACGGTGCTCGAATCCAATACCCAGCTCATCGCCAACCTCGATTCGTGGAAAGACTCCTGGAAGCGCCGTAAGCTGGAAGACATGAAAATGGTTCTGGAAGGCGCGATCAATGCGCTGGGCAAGGTAGGGCTGATGCTCAACGTGCATCGGGAGAATCTCCCAGCCGTGCTCAGCGTTCTGCCCGCGTTGAAGCGGCCCACCATCTCGCACCTGAGCGATGAGGAGTGGCTGGCGGTCAACACCATCCTCGACGAGAGCGCGGTGCGCGACATCATTCCCCGCCTGAAGGCCGCCGGCGGGGAAGGCATTGTGGAGTATCCGTTGAACAAAATCGTTCCGTGAGCGCCATGATTCGCATCCTCCCCTCCACCCGGATTGGCAGCCTGCTCGCCCGGCGCAAGGCGCGCTTCACGGAGGCCGAACAGACGGTTCGCCCGATTCTGGAGGCCGTGCGCAAGAGCGGCGATCGCGCGCTGCTGGAATACGGGCGCAAGTTTGACGGCCTGGATCGCAAGTCGGTGCGGATTTCGAAGGTCGAACTGGAGCGCGCGGCGCGAGGTCTTGCGCCCGAGTTTCGGGATGCGGTGGCGATCGCCACGGCCAACATCCGCGCGTTCGCCCGGATGCAGATGCCGCCGGCGCAGATGCGCCAGGTGCGGCCCGGCCTGCGCCTGGGGCAGGTGATTCGCCCGCTCGATACGGTAGCGGCCTACATCCCGGCGGGCCGTTATCCGCTGCCATCCACCCTGATGATGACCGTTGTTCCGGCGCAGGTGGCCGGCGTGCCGAATATCTGTGTGGCCTCGCCGCGGCCGGTCGGCGAGATCCTGGGC
>CAZMRK010000780.1:0-3662 GCA_964568355.1 uncultured Solibacteraceae bacterium
GCGCTTATCGTTAGCCATCGGAGGAGTTGCCTGCTGGTCCGGTATGGTGCCCGGGGTCATCGTCGGGTCACGCTGCATGGTAGGACTATTGGGGCCGGATGGGCCGTTCGGCTGAGTCGAGCTTCCGGGTGGAACCTGGGCGAAGGCCGCGCCGGCCAGAATGATCGTGGTCGCAAAACTTAGCATGCTGCGCCTGATCTCCATACATGCTCCTTTCCAGGTGGCAATAGAGCAAAATTCCCGCCAGTGTATGGACTATCGCGTTTCCCCCGGTGAAGAGCCTCACCATTCGGGCTGGAACAAACTTCATCCGCCGGCGGCGGGGCGCTAGAATTTGGCTGCATGCTATTTCGCGCAAAGGAAATCGCCCTGCTGATCATCATGAGCACAGGTATCCAAGCCGCACCGCCCGAGGTGGACCAGCGCATCCAAGCGCTGATGAGCCGCATGACGCTGGAGGAAAAACTGGGGCAAATGTCACAGTCCACCTCCATGAGCACCCCAATTTCCGCGCAGATCCAGGACCAGATCCGCAAGGGACGATGGGGTTCTTTCCTGAACGCGGGCAGCCCCAAAGACCGCGCCATCGCGCAAAGGATTGCGGTGGAAGAGAGCCGGCTCCACATTCCGCTGCTGTTCGGCCGGGATGTAATCCATGGATACCGGACAATTTTTCCTATCCCGTTGGGGCAATCGACCAGTTGGAATCCGCAACTGGTGGAGCAAGCCGCACGCGTCGCTGCCCGGGAGGCCAGCGGCGAGGGAATTCATTGGGCCTTTGCCCCGATGATCGACATCGTGCGCGACCCGCGCTGGGGGCGCGTCGCGGAAAGCTTTGGTGAAGATCCGTACCTGACCGGGGCGCTGGGGGCGGCGGTAGTCCGTGGATTTCAGGGCCAATCGCTGAGCGATCCCGCCTCGGTTGCCGCCTGCGCCAAGCACTACGTGGGCTACGGCGCGGCCGAGGCCGGCCGCGAGTACAACACTACCTGGATCCCGGAGATCCTGTTGCGCGAAGTTTATCTGCGGCCGTTCCGCTCCGCAACGGATGCCGGCGTCGCCACCATCATGACCGCGTTCAACGCGCTGAACGGCGTACCGGCCAGCGGGAACCGTTTCACGATCCAGCAGATTCTGCGCGACGAATGGAAGTTCAGCGGGCTGGTGGTGAGCGACTACGAATCCATCACGGAGATGGTCCGGCACGGTTACGCGCGGGATGCCCGGGATGCCGCGCGCGAGGCGCTCTCCGCAAGCGTCGACATGGAGATGGTCAGCACCAGCTATTTCGATCATCTGAAATCGCTGGTGGAGTCCGGCGAGATCAGCCTCCCCATGATCGATGCGGCAGTCCGGAGGATCCTGGAGCTGAAGTTCCGGCTGGGATTGTTCGATCAGCGCGCGCAGTCCACGACTCCGGCGCAGCCGGCGCAGGAGAGTCGCGAGGTAGCCCGGCGCCTGGCGACCGAGAGCGCGGTGCTTCTGAAGAACAACGGCAACGTGCTGCCGGTCGGCGGCGCAAATACGAAAGTGGCGGTGATCGGTCCTCTGGCCGATAGCCCGGTGGACCAGATGGGGACGTGGGTCATGGATGCCCGTACCGAAGATGTCGAGACTCCGCTAACCTCGCTGCGCCGCGCCCTGGGCAACAGTCACGTGATCTACGCCAAAGCCATGGCGAACAGCCGCGATATCCGGCACGATGGTTTTGCCGAAGCGCTGGCAGCCGCGCGCCAGGCCGACGTCGTGCTGCTATTCCTGGGCGAGGAGCAGATTCTTTCGGGCGAAGCTCACTCGCGCGCGTTCCTCGACCTGCCAGGCGCGCAGGAGGCGCTAGTGGAAGAAATCGCCAAGGCGGGCAAGCCGATGGTGGGGATCCTGCAGGCGGGCCGCCCCATGACGTTTCACAACGCCGCGGCCAGGTTGAATGCGGTCCTCTACGCCTGGCATCCCGGAACCGTGGGAGGGCCCGCGATCGCCGATCTGCTGCTCGGTCGCGCCAATCCGTCCGGAAAGCTCACCATGACGTTTCCGCGCACGGTCGGACAGGTGCCCATCTATTACAACCACCTCAATACGGGACGGCCGGCTTCAACCGGTGAACTGGGAATCCCTTTGGGCAATCCCGTAAATCCCACCGGCTACACTTCGAAATACGTCGATGTCGACTTTACGCCGGAGTATCCGTTCGGCTACGGGCTTTCCTATACGCGCTTCGAGTATTCGGGAATGCGGCTTTCCACCAATCGCCTGCGCATGGGAGCGACGCTGGAGGTTTCCGCGGAGGTCCGCAACAGCGGCTCGCGCGAAGGCGACGAGGTGGTACAGCTTTATGTCCGCGACCTGGTGGGAAGCGTGGCGCGGCCGGTCCGCGAACTGAAGGGCTTCCGGAGAGTCCACCTGAAAGCCGGCGAGAAGCAGACCGTCCGCTTCTCGCTTTCCACCGCCGATCTGGCCTTCTACAACGACCGGATGCAACTGGTCACCGAACCGGGCGATTTTCAGGTTTGGATCGCTCCGGATTCGGCCAGTGGCGTGGAGGGCGCGTTCCGGGTGGAGTAGCGGCTATCTCGCCCGCGCGATCCAGTCGGCTGCCTGCCGCTGAAGGTGCTGTGGAAAGCGATTGATTTCGAGCGGGGTCTCGAGTTCGAGCGCGCCTTCGCTATCCAGCAGGCGATAGGCCCGGCGCGATCGCTCGACCTCCGTACGGACGTCGGCCACGCGCGCGTAGCGGTCCAGTGTAGGCGCGATCAGCAGCACCGGCTTGGGAGCCACCAAAGCCAACACCTCGTCGAAATCGAAGGGCAGGCGGTCCTCGTGCCCCAGGAAGAAACCCAGGCGCGGGGCGAGGCCGTGCAGGTGGGAGTAGTGGCGTATGCCTTCGGTGCCTTTGTCCGGCGTATCCAGGCGCAGCGGATCGAAACCGCACACGGAGACGACGCCTTTGACGCGATCCTCAAAGGCCGCCGTCAGCAGTCCGACCTTGCCGCCGAGCGCGTAACCCATCAGGTAGATGCGCGAAGAATCGATCTCCTCCAGAGCGGCGAGCGCATCCACGGCCGAGCGCGTATCGGAGATCATGTTGCCCAGCACGGACCAGTGCGGATAGCGGTCATAGAAAGTCCGCAACTCATGCACGCGAGTGCCGAACCCAAGCTGATCAAAAGCAAAGACAGCGAAGCCCCGGCTGGTCAGCAGGGAAAACGAGGGGCGGCGGTCCAGCGCATAATCCCAGCTTGTGGGCGCCCAGGGACGTCCGGCGGACCAGCCGTTCTGGTAGGAATAGGGATGCAGCCAGATCACCACTGGCAGCTTGCCCGGCAGGCGCTTTCCATCAGGGCCAAGCGGATAGAACAGCTCTCCTTTCAGCCCATCGCCGAAAGGCACTCCGGCCACACCCATACCTTCGCCCCGCAGGCGCGCCTGTCCGGCGGCATCCTCGGTGGGGCGTCCGAAAACGGTGGCGAGCCAGCCCTCGTTCGACCAGGTGGTCTCGGTGAGCTTGCGATGCGGCACGAACGGCACGCGCGGGGGCTCTTCGCCCTGCATCTCCGCTATGCGCCGGCGGATGCTTTGACGCCGCTCTTCCCATTCCGCGCCCGATCGAATGGGCCGGCCGCCCGGGCCGAGCAGGAAGTCGCCAGGCTGGCGGCGCGGATATG
>CAZMRK010000781.1:0-2552 GCA_964568355.1 uncultured Solibacteraceae bacterium
CTCGCTGGTTCCCGATGGCGAACCGCAAGGCCCGGCCGGCGATGTGCGTGCCTTCCGCGCAGCCTCGGGCGAGCTGGCCTGGACCTTCCACACCGTTCCCCGCGCCGGCGAATTCGGCAACGACACCTGGGCGGGCGAATCCTGGAAGGATCGCGGAGGAGTCAATGCCTGGCCTCCCCTAAGTCTGGACGAAGAACGCGGCATCGTCTTCCTTCCCCTCACCTCTCCCGCTACCGATATGTACGGCGGCGACCGCGCGGGCAACGGCCTCTTCGGCGATTCGCTCGTGGCGCTCGATGCCGCCACCGGAAAGCGCCTCTGGCATTTTCAAACCATCCATCACAATCTCTGGGATTGGGATCTTCCCGCCCAGCCCAACCTGGTCACCGTCCGCCGCGGCGGCAAGCTCATTCCCGCCGTCGCGCAGGTCACCAAGACCGGATTCACGTTCGTCTTCGATCGCCTGACCGGCCGGCCTCTGTTCCCCATCGAAGAGCGCAAAGTGCCTCCCAGCGAGATCCCCGGCGAAGCCGCCTCTCCCACGCAGCCGTTTCCCCTGAAGCCGCCGCCCTATGCGCGCCAGGGCATGCGGCCCGACGAATTGACCGCCGTCACGCCCGAATCGCGCGCCTTCTGCTCCAAGTTGGTCGAGGATGCGGCCTTCGGCAGCCTCTTCACTCCCCTCGGCCGGAAAACCACCATCCTGTTTCCCGGCACCAACGGAGGCGCCAACTGGGGCGGAGCCTCCTTCGATCCGGAGACCCGCACGCTTTTTGTAAACTCCATGGATGTCGGCATGATCTACCGCATGGTCGAGCGGCCGGAAGGCTCCCTGATCCCCTACCGCCCGCAAGGGAAGGGAACACCCAGTTCGCGCTTCTGGGATCCCGATCTCAACCCCTGCCAGAAGCCGCCATGGGGTTCGCTCACCGCCATCGACCTGGATCGCGGCGAGTTTCGCTGGCGCAGCGTCCTCGGAGTAGTCGACGCGCTCATCGCCAAGGGCATTCCGCCCACCGGCACCTCCAACATCGGCGGGTCCATCGTTACCGCCGGCGGGCTGGTCTTCATCGGCGCCACCAACGACAAGCGCTTTCGCGCCTTTGACAAGGATACCGGCAAGGAATTGTGGACCTTCCGCCTGCCGGCCAGCGCGCACGCCACGCCCATGACCTTTCGGGGCAAAAAAAGCGGCAAACAATTTGTGGTGATCGCCGCGGGAGGAGGCAACAAATACAACCAGGACTTTTCCGATTCCTTGGTGGCTTTCTCCTTGCCCTGACCGTGGCGGGCGCCGCGGCCGAGACCGGCGAGCCCATCCCGTTCCAGCACTCGCGCCACGCCGCATTCAAGCTGGAGTGCGCGCTCTGCCACCCCGGCGCCGAAAAGAAAGCCCGCGCCGGCCTGCCCAAAGTGGGCACCTGCATGGTCTGCCATCAGGCGGCCGGCCAGGACCACCCTGCCATTCGCCGCCTGGCCGCGCTCGATCGCAATGCCGCGCTTCCCATAGAGCCGCTGCCCTACCGCATCCCGGATTTCGTCTTCTTCAGCCACGCCAGGCACGTTGCCGCCAAAGTCGCCTGCGCCAACTGCCACGGCGATGTCTGGCGCCACGACCTGGCCAAGCCCGCCGTCGAAGCCCGCATGTCCGGCTGCGTCAACTGCCACAAAGCCAGCGGAGCCAGGTTGGACTGCACCCTCTGCCACGAGCTCTCCCAATAAACTCAAAAAAATGCCAAAAAAATGCGGGGACACTGCGGGCAAGCGTCTCAAACTCGTTCCCTTGCAATGCGCGGTAGCCGTGTCCCCGCATTTTTTTACATAAGCAAGCGGACACCTACGCCGTCGCCCCGCCATCCACTACAAACACCTGGCCCGTAGTGAACGAAGCATCCGGCGAAGCCAGATACAACGCGATCCCCGCCACCTCCTCCGGCTGCCCCACCCGCGGGATCGGCTGGGTCCGCTCCAGTTCCGCGCGGTACTGTTCGTTCTTCCAGTAATATTCGCTGAAATCCGTCTGGATCAGCCCCGGAGCAATCGCGTTGACGCGCACATGGTGCTTGCCGAACTCGGCGGCCCACACACGCGTCATCATGATCAGGCCGGCCTTGGTGAAGCTATAGGCCAACCCGAACGTCTGCGGCCGGATTCCGGCGATGGAGGCCATATTGATCACCGCGCCGCCGCCGCGCGCGATCATGCCCGGCACAGTCAGCCGCACCAGGCGATGCGCGGCCAGCACATTCACCTCCAGCGTCTTCAGCAGCGCCTCATCGGTCAGCTCGAGCGATGGCCCCTGGCCCACGTTCGTGCCGCTGTTGTTCACCAGGATGTCCACCGGCCCAAGCTGCCGTTCGACCTCCCGCACCAGGTTCTCCAGTTGGTCCTTGCGCCCCACGTGACAGGCCAGCGGAATCGTCCGGCCGGGCAGGGAAGCCAGCTCGCGCGCGGTCGCCTCCAGGTTCTCGATCTTCCGGCTGGCGATCGCCACGTTCGCGCCGGCCTCGGCGAATCGCCGCGCAATGGCCTTGCCGATCCCGCGCCCCCCA
>CAZMRK010000782.1:0-4864 GCA_964568355.1 uncultured Solibacteraceae bacterium
ATTGGTCATGATCTACACCGCATACGAAATGATCCAGGACTGCCGGGCGGACAAGCCGCAAGGCTGGCGCTACTTTGTGACGCAATATGTGCCGGTGATGCAGAAGCTGCTGGCGCATTATTTTCCGGAACGCGCCGCCGATAGCGGGCTGATGGAACGCATTCTCCAGGCGTGGCACCGTCCCGGCTCGCCGCTTTTCGCTTCCCTCGATCCGGCGCCGGAGCGCGCGTTTGTAGCCGAGTTGCGCCAGCATCTGCTTCAGGCCGTCGAAAGCGACCATCCCTCCGCGCCGCCCGAGATCGCGCTGGATCTGGAAACCCTGGCTGATGCCCTACAGCCCCTGACCATGGTGGAGTCCCAGGCGGTCTGGATGGAAACCATGCACTACGACACGGCCAATACGGCCCGCATCCTGCATGTGGCGGCAGCCACCGTGGAGAAGAATCGCGAGCGAGCCGCGGAACTGATCCGCGGCAAGGCAGATGCGTGGAAACGTACTCTGCTGGCCGACAACGGCGGACCACTCGGACGCGCAGCCGCCGCAGCCGGGGGCGCCGACTGCTGTCCCTCCAAGCTCTTCTACGACGCCATGGACGGCCGCATCACCTGGCGCGACAAGGAAAGCATGGAAACGCACGCGGCCGGATGTCTGCATTGCGTGGATCATTATTGCCGGCTGCTGGAGGTCGCCGACCTGCTGCGCGCCCCCCAACCGCTATCGGAGAACCAGGCCGCAACCTACGTTCGGATGCTGGGGATCGAAGAGGAAAGGCCGGGCTTTTGGAAAAAGATCTTTGCCCGCTAACCGTCTGAATTATGCTAACATTCGATTGGACTTGCTGCGCGGCTGACGAGAGTATGTCCTTCCAGTCTCGAATTTCCGGTAATGAATTTACGCTCTCTTTTTAGCTTATTCTCCTCTGATCTCGCCATTGATCTGGGAACGGCGAACACCTTGGTGTATGCCAAGGGCAAGGGGATCGTGGTGAACGAACCATCGATCGTCGCCATCAACAAGAATACCGGCGAGGTGGAAGCGGTCGGTAAGGAGGCCAAGGAGATGCTGGGCCGCACGCCCGGCAACATCGTGGCCATCAAGCCGATGAAGGACGGCGTCATCGCCGATTTCAAAGTTACCGAGCGCATGCTGAATTACTTCATTCAGAAGGCGCACGGCCGCAAGATGCTGGTCCACCCGCGCATCGTCATCGGTGTACCGAGCGAGATCACGCAGGTCGAAAAGCGCGCCGTCATGGATTCCGCCTATCGCGCCAAGGCCAGCGAAGTACACCTGGTGGAGCAGGCCATGGTGGCGGCGATCGGCGCGGGCCTGCCGATCACCGAACCGTCGGGCAACATGGTGGTGGATATCGGAGGCGGCACCACCGACGTCGCCGTCATTTCCCTTTCCGGTATCGTGTATTCGCGCTCGGTCCGCGTGGCCGGCAACGAGATGGACGACGCCATCATGCAGTACCTGAAGCGCAAGTACAATCTGCTGATCGGCGAGCGCACCGCGGAAGCGATCAAAATCGAAATCGGGTCGGCTTATCCTTTAGATAAGCCCATGACCATGGAGATCAAGGGCCGCAACCTGATCGAAGGTGTTCCGAAGACGATTACCGTAGACGACAGCGAGATTCGCGAATCGCTCTCCGAGTGCGTGGCCACCATCGTCAACGCCATTCGAGTAGCCCTGGAACGTACGCCGCCGGAACCGAGCGCCGATATCAGCGATCGCGGGATCGTGTTGACCGGCGGCGGCGCCCTGCTGAAGAACCTGGACAAACGCATCCGTGAAGAGACCGGGCTGCCCGTTTCGATTGCCGATGATCCGCTGGCATCGGTCGTGCTGGGAACCGGGAGAATGCTGAGCGATTTCCGTCTCCTGCGCAAAATCTCGATAGACTAGGAATTGAACCGGGGGTGGTTCAAAACCGATGGAATCCCTGCTCAATCGCTATCGCAACATTACCGTTTTGTTGCTGGTGATTTTTGCCCAGTTGGTGCTGATTGCCGTGCAGGTGAAGAATGACCAGGATGTGCGCATGATCCGGGTCTGGTCGGTTACGGCGGTCACGCCCCTGGCCCGCGCCATTGAAGGGCTGCGCGGCGGCACCGTCGGCGTGGTGGAAAATTACGTACTTCTGAAGAACGCCGACTCCGAGAACCGCCGCATGCGCAGCGAACTGGACCGGATCAAAATGGAAAATCAGTTCCTCAAGGCGGAACTGGCCACCGCGGATCGCGCCAAGGCGCTCAGCCTGTTTCAGACCCGCACGCCCTCGAAGACTCTGGCGGCGCGGGTGATTGCGACCGGCGCGGGAACCGGGGCCACCTCCAAAGTGGTTTTCATCGATACCGGCTCCACGGCGGGCGTGCTGAAGGGCATGGGGGTCGTCACCCCGGATGGGATCGTGGGCAAAGTGATTGCCGCCTACCCCACCGCTTCGATGGTCATGCTGGCGACCGATCCCGATTTCGCCGCAGGCGTCGTCTCCCAAAAGCACGACGTCAAGGGCATTATCAAAGGTCAGGGGTACGCCGATTGCCGGGTCGACTACGTTCCGAATGAGGAAAAGGTGGATGTCGGCGAGATGTTCTATACCTCCGGCGACGACCGCATTTTTCCCAAGGGATTTCCAGTGGGCAAGGTCCGCATCGTCCGGCCCGGCTCCGAATTCAAAGAAATTCTGATACAGCCGCAGGGCCTGGAACATGGCGCCGAAGAGGTGCTCATTCTGCTGGAAGGCGTGTCGCAAGCGATTCCCGAAATACAGACCGCGGCAAACGGCCCGGTTTATGTCGCTCCGCCTCCCCCGCCCAGCGCCGCGAAGGCCCCTGAACCCGCCCGTCAGGCTGTTCCTTCCGGGACCGAAGCGGACAAACTGCTGGAGCGATACAAGCAGGTCGGCGCCGCGCAAGGCCACAAATTCGGAGAAGGCGCCCCCGGCTCCCGTCCGCCGGACTTCAATATGAAACTCCCCGCGCCCGGCACGCAGCCCGCCGCTGGCACCCAACCGGCACCAGGTACGCAACCGGCGCCGGGCGCACAGCAGATGCCCGGGGTGCAACCCAGAACTACCGCGCCCGTGGGACAGCCCGGCCAGGCTCCGGTCGCCGCGCCGAAGCCGGTGCAGCGCACCGCGCCGCCGAATCCGGCCGAGCCCAAACCTGTTGAGCGGAAGCCTGCCGAGAACAGGCCCGCGCCACCACCGGCGGCGCCCCCGCAATGACGTCGAGCGATCGCATTCTGATCGGCAGCCAGCGCGAGAGCCAGATCTCGCGTTTTCGCGCCTGGGTCCTGCTGGTGGTTCCACTGGCGGCAATTCTGTTCCAGGTATATGTGCCGCTTTTCTTTCAATTTCTGGCGTATCTGGAACTGCCGCTGCTGGTTACGGTCTATTTTGCGCTCATGCAGCGCAGCCCGGTCCGGGGCCTGCTGGTAGGGGCGGCAGTCGGCCTGGCCCAGGATTCGCTCTCCAAAAATCCGCTGGGCATGTTTGGCATCGTCAAGACGCTGGTGGGGTACTTCGCCGCCTCGGCCGGACAGCGTTTCGACGTGGACCACCCGTTTATCCGGCTTTTATTGGGTTTCTTTTTCTATTTTTTCCATCAATTCTTTTATTGGCTGCTTTCCCGCGCGTTGCTGGGCCGGCAGTTCGCGTTCGAGATCCAGAGGACGATGATCCTGGGGCTGCTCAACGCGTTCGTGGGCCTGGCCCTGTTCCATTTCCTCGACCGGCTGAAAGAGCGCGCCTGAACCCGCCTCGGGCGAAAGCGTCAGAAGCGGGAGAGAAGCGGCGCGCTACTCCCACCATTCCCATATATGCAGGCGAATTGTATGAATAATCGCGCTGGCCTTTTCGGCTACACTAAAGACGAGGAGCAATAGCTTCTTTGTGTCTGTACCGCCTCCCATCGTCGGCCCGGATAGCGAAGAGGTAATTTCGCCCCTGCGGGACGCCCGCGAAGACACCAAGTTTGCGTCCGGCAAGATCGCCTTTTTTCAATATCTTAGCGTGGGCGTCTTCGTGTTCCTGATCTCCGGGTTTTGGGTGCTTCAGGTGAGCAATCCGCAATACTACAGCGAATTGGCGGAGCGCAACCGCATTAAGTCGATTCCCATCCTGGCGCCCCGCGGCCGCATCCTGGACCGTGACGGGCGCGTCATCGTCGATAACCACGCCTCCTTCGGCCTGATCCTTTCCCGCGAAAATCTCAACCTGGAACACTTGCAGGCGATTGCTCAGGGATTGGACATGGACTACGACACGCTTTTGAAGAGACTCCAGAAGCGCGGCTCGCAGCCCAGCTACCAGCCGGTGCTGATCAAGGAAGATCTTTCTCCCGAGAACCTGGCCTTTGTCGAATCGCACAAAGACTTTTTCCCGGAAATGGATGTGATCGAGTCGCAGCAGCGCCTCTATCCCCAGAACGGAATGCTCGCGCACGTCATCGGATATACCGGAGAAATCAGCGAGGACGAATTGTCCAATCCAGCCCTGGCCCGCTATGAACCCGGCGACGTGATCGGAAAGTTCGGTATCGAGCGGGAATACAACGATGTGCTCACCGGGGTCGATGGCGAGCGGCAGGAGGTGGTAGACAGCCGCGGCAAGATCCGCACGATTCTCGGAACGAAGGCGGCAGTTCCAGGCAAGGACTTGAAGCTGACCATCGACCTGGACCTGCAGGTGGTGGCGGAGCTGGCGATGGAAGGCAAGGACGGCGCGGTGGTCGCACTGGACCCGCGCACCGGCGAGGTGCTGGCGATGGTCAGCCGGCCCACCTTCGATCCCAACCAGTTCGCCGGCGGGATCAATGCCGCGGCCTGGGCCGAGATCGCCCAGAATCCCGCCAA
>CAZMRK010000783.1:0-3453 GCA_964568355.1 uncultured Solibacteraceae bacterium
CTCATCCGCTACTACAAGCCGCAGATCATCTTCCACCCCGACCCGTGGATTCACTACGAGCCAGACCGCGATCAGTTCTGGATCGGCCGCGTAGGCGAGGAGTCCTCCTACGGTTCCGGCAATACCTTTTTGGCTGAGATCGGCCGCATGGGCTTTCCGGGATTCGGCGTGCGCGAAACCTATTGGTACGCTACGAATCGCCCCTATCGCCCCGGCGAAGGCGGCGGGCCAAGCGCCCGGTTCCGGCCCGTGGACATCACCGCCACGTTCCACCGCAAGGTGGCGGCCCTCGAAGAACTCCGCACGGCCAATCGCGCCTATGCCGTGCAAGTGAAACAAAAGCTGGAAATGTTCGGCAAGCCCAGTCCGCTGCTACGTGAAGTCAACGAAGCCACTACCAAAGCATTGATTGGGGCCTACGCGGAAGAACTGGCCGAGACCATCGGGAAGAAGCACGGTTTCCGCTACGGCGAGGAATTCAACTACAACGGTGGGGGCAACCCCATTCCAGAGCACATACGGGAACACGCGCAGCCGATCCCGTAGTACAGGGAGGAGTCATGAGCAAGTATTCGAGGCGATCGCTGTCCGGTTTGAGCCGGCGCGACATTTTCCGGACCGGTGGCATGGCCGCCGCGGCAGGTCTTACCGCTAATGCAGCGTCCGCGGCCAAGCCCGCGCGCGCCGGAGGCGGCCCAGACGTCTATACCCACCTTGGCGTCAAGCCGTTCATCAACTGCACCGCTACCCTGACGATTAACGGCGGTTCGCTAATGCTGCCCGAAGTGATCGAGGCGATTGAACAGGCTTCTCACTACCACGTCAATTTCGATGAGTTGATGGAAAAAGTAGGCGCGCGCCTCTCGGAACTGCTGCAGGTTCCGTGGGGCATCGTGACGGCCGGCACCGCCGCCGCACTGACGCACGCCACGGCCGGCTGTATCGCCGGAACCGATCCGGAAAAGATGCAGCGGCTGCCCAACCTGGAGGGGCTGAAGAACGAAGTCATCATGCCCAAGGAGTCACGAGTAGTCTACGACCATGCGGTGCGCACGCTCGGCGTGAAGATCATCGAAGTCAATTCCGTCGATGAGCTGCAGAACGCCATCAACAATCGCACCGCGATGATCGAGATTCTGGGCAATTATTTCGGTTCGGAGAAGTTCGGGCTGAAGCACGTGGCCCCCATCGCCAACAAAGCGGGCATCCCCATCCTGATCGATGCCGCGGCCGATTACCTGATCGTGCCCAACCCCTACCTCGCCATGGGAGCCGACCTGGTGGCCTATAGCGGCGGCAAGATCATCCGCGGGCCGCAAACCGCCGGCCTGCTGGTCGGACGCAAGGATCTGGTGAAGGCCGCCTGGGCCAACAGCGCGCCGCATCATGCCTTCGGCCGCGCCCTTAAGGTCAGCAAGGAAGAGGTGGTCGGCATGGTGCGCGCCGTCGAGGTCTGGCGCACCCAACGCGACGTCACCGCCGATTTCAAAGAGTGGGAATCCTGGTACACCTACATCACCGAGCAGATCACGCGGGTGCCCGGCGTCAAGACCCAGGTCCGCGGCCCCGCTCGCGGCGGCCCGTTCCCCACGCTCAATGTTTCCTGGGATCCCAAGCAGGTCGGCCTCACTGCCGGCGATGTCGGCCGCCAGTTGCTCGATGGGGAGCCGCGCATCATGACGCATGCCTCCGGCGAGGGCTTCTCCTTCGCCTTGCGGCCCGTCGCTCTGAAGCCGGGCGAATACAAGATCGTCGCCCAGCGGCTTTACGAGGTCCTGCACAGCGCACCCAAGCTGCCGGAAAAGCCGGCTATTGCTCCTCCCGCGGTGGATCTCTCCGGCGGCTGGGAAGTGGAAGTGCATTACGAAGTGGGCTCCGCGCGGCACAAGATCTTTCTCACCGCCAAGGGCAACCAGATTGTCGGCTCGCACAGCGGTTGGACCTTCCAGGGCGATCTGAAAGGCAAAATCGACGGCGATAAGGTTACCCTGCGCAGCGTGCTTCCTGCCGGCGGCCAGCATCTGAACTATACCTTCCAGGGCCAGGTGGCCGGTGATACCATGTCCGGCTCCGTCAATCTCGGAGAGTACGGCAGCGCCCGCTGGAGCGCCAAACGCCACAGCGGCATTTCCGCATAGTCTCGGGCCGTGGAGGCGGTCGCGCGATCCCTCCACGGCCTTCCCCCATGAAACCCTCTGGAAATCGTCCTCCCGCCGCGGAATTCCTCCCGGCAGCCCTTCTGCTTGCCTTCGCCGTCTGGGCCGCCCACTTCTGGCACTTTCGCCAGTTCGGCATCTACGAAGATGACTGGGGATTTGTCGCGGTCCCGATGTTCTGGAACTGGCAGGACGCTTTGCGCACGTTCTGGCTTTATCTGACCACCTGGCCTCAGGGCCGCCCGGTCAGTTTCGTCGCCTCCGGCTTCCTGGCCTTCGCGGGAACACACCTGGGCGGTCTGCCCGGCGCCTACTTCGCCGGATTTCTGCTGAACGCCGGCACCACAGTCCTGTTCTACGCAGCCTTGTGCCGCTGTTTCCGGGCGCCAGTAGCTTTCTGCGGCGCGCTGGCCGTCACGCTCTTCCCTGCCTACAGCGCAGCCACGCTACTCACCAACACCTTCATGCCGGGAGTCAGCCTGTTCTTCATGGTCCTGACCATCTGGTTCTATCTACGCAACCGGCGCCTTGCCACCTATCTCGCGTCCGCCTTCACCATCCTCAGTTACGAATCCTGCTTCCTGCCGCTCTTCGCTCTCCCTCTTCTCGAAGCGACCTCCTGGCCCCGCCTTCGCCGCGAGATGCTGCGCCACTGCTCCATCCTCGCCGCCATTGCCGCCGTCGCATTTTCCGTCCGGGGTTCCATCGGGGAACCGAAAGTCGCCACATTCACCTCCCACTTCAGCGACAGTCTCTCGCGCGTGGTCCAGGCGATCTATCTCGGACCTCGCACCGCGCTCTACTCCTGGCTGCAGACGCCGCTCCGGTTATGGAACGAGCGCACCCCCGAAGTCGAGCTATTCGTCCTCATAATGATCCCCATCCTCGCCTTGGCGTTGTGGTATCTCGCCACCCGCCCCGCTTCCGAGCCGCCGGCCGCGAGCGGTTGGCAGGATCCGCGCGTGCGCTTCGCGGCCGGGGGCCTGGTGATGCTGATCTGCGCCTACGGCCTCGCCATCACGCCGCCCTATTACCCTCCCGTGCATCTGGCCGGCCGCATCACCGGCCTGCACATCGCCGCCTCGGCCGGCTGCGGCTGCCTGGCGGCTTCGATCGCCGCTTTCCTGTTTTCTCTGGCGCGCCACCCGCTTCCCCGCATGGCCCTGACCGCCGTTCTCGCGGCTTATCTCGCCGTCCTGACCGGCTTCCAACACCGCGTGCAATTGGACTACATCACGGCCTGGAAATATCAGCGCGAATTCTGGAAGCAGGTGGTGCGCCTCTGCCCCGACCTGGA
>CAZMRK010000784.1:0-4976 GCA_964568355.1 uncultured Solibacteraceae bacterium
GTACTTCCGGCTCGGCGGGGGCAGCCTGAAAGGCGTCAGCAAGCCCGGGGAGATCGTCTGGAGCCGGATATTCGTCGATAACGGCGTGCTTAAGGCAGATCTGGGGCGGGCGAAATCGGTGGAGTTGCCGCGCGAAGAGACCGAGCGCCGCTGGCGCATCACGACGCCACAATGGCCCGTAATGCATGCGGTGACCTATGGAATCAACCGCGACCAATTCATGACCCGGCACAAATCCAACCACATTCAGGTGGCCTACGCGCCGGATGCAGCGGGAGCCAACCTGGCGCTGGCGGCCAAGGCGGCCATGTTCCACGCCATGGGGCTCGAGGTCAGCATCTGCGGCACTTCGCACGGCCTTTGATCCCTCAAATGCTATAATTCGGCAGAGGATGGGCTGCCAGGGTCCATCCTCGCTGCACGCGGGCGTGGCGAAACTGGCAGACGCGCTGGATTTAGGTTCCAGTCCCCGCAAGGGGGTGTAGGTTCAAGTCCTATCGCCCGCACCAACTAACGCTCTGCGCCGACAGCCGTAGCCATGGCTGCCGGGAGTTTTTCCCCAAATTGAAGATAATCCTTCACGCCAGGAGGGTGTCCCAGCCGAGAGTTGGTTTGCACGCTTTGTTCGAGCAGAAGCGTCGCGATTCCGCGGTCGGCGAAGAGGCCCTGACAGGCGTCCTTTCGTCCGCGCGGAATCTCTCCCTTGGGCCAGTCGCGCGGCGCTTTTCCTTCGAAAATCGTCTCTTTCGCGAGAAGAGCCGCGAAGCGGCCGATCAGGCTACGGTACGCGGGGCCGGCTGCGGAGAGCGGTCCCTGCAGGTAGTCCTGATTGTCGTTATGCAGGCTCAGGAACAGGTCGATCGGGTGGCCGGCATCCACCCATTCGAGGACAGCCCGGCGGAGTGCCGCAATCTCCGGCATGAGTTGAGGACCCGCCACATCCCAGTTGCGATTGACGTCGTATCCGTGCGCGTTAAATCGAACACCGCCACGTGCCACTCCATCGGGATCCGCCATGGGGAAGAACTGGAAAAGAAACGCATCGCGCAGGCGCGCCGCGTCGGGATCGTCTCGCAGCAGCCATCGCACAGCGCCCTCCACGAGCCAGGATGTGCCGCTTTCCCAAGCATGCTGGCGGGCCATGAGCCATAGAACCCGCTTCTTCCCGTCGGGAACCGTGCGGTTGGTGATGGTGAGGAGATAGAGGTCGCGGCCGCCGGCAGATTTGCCGACGCTGCGAACGACAGCGCGCGGGGCTTTCTTGCCCTGATCGAGCTTGACGTGATCGAGCAGCCTGGCAAGGTCCTGGGTGGTGTAGGGCGGCACGTGCGCGATCCACACAGGGCTGCGCTCCGGCGTGAAGTGAAACCGCAATCGGGGAAGGGAGGCATCCCATTCGACAGCGGAATCGGGCAGCGGAATCCACACGCGACGGTCATAGCTGACGAAGGGACGTGTTCGCCCGTTAATCGCCAGGTTCCCGGGGAGATAGTTATACTCTCCGGGCAGATCCGTCAGATCAACGACAATTTCCTTTCGCGGAGTGCCATCGATTCGGAAGTAGTACCAACTCGCCTGCCGATTGCGCTTTTCGTGGTCAACCTCGCCTTTGACGGAGCAGATCAAATGGCGCGGACCAGCCACCTGGACGCGCCCGATGCTGCCGCCTTCGAAATCAGAGCGGACCGCCATGCCTGCGGCGAGGGGCGCAGCCGCCAGCAGCGCGCCCCAAAAGAGGCGCCGGATCACTTGAACTCCACCCGAACTCCCTGATAGGCTTCCACGCGCGGAATGACCACTTCCAGGGCGGAGCCTTTCCGTTCCTGGCGGAAAGGAGCCTCGACCAGCAGACTCACGGAGCCTACCTGCTTGCCTTCCGGCACGGCGATGCGAGCCACTACATTCTCCACCGGAGCGAGGTACTCTTCATTGGCGCCGTTGCGCTCCAGTTTGTTGCCGGTCCAATTGGTCAGGTGCAGAACGCGGGTATTGCCCTTGACCGTAAGATTGGCGATCAGAGCCGCGGGCGCTTGCAGTTCGTAGGGCGGCGGCTCGGCGGCGGCCTTCGCTACGATCTTTTGAAGAAGGCTGCCAATTGCATTGTCATTCTCCTGGAGGAACAGGCTCTCCAGCGCGGAAGCACAGTAAACCACGCGCCCCTTGCCATAGGACGCCACGACTACGCCCGGAAGGATCGGCCGCAGTCCGTCGCCGGCCGCGATGTCCATCCAGGTTTCGCCCCCTTCCAGCACGCGAACCGGCTGAAAGGACCACAGTGGCGTCAGTTGATCCAGCGACGGCCTCCCATGCTGGCCGAGATAAAGATCGTACGGCCCGCCGGTCATGGCATGGTAATTGGCGATCGTATCGGACAGTTCACTGGAAGGCTCGACGGGCGCCACCCGCACCAGATCTTCGAGTGCGAACCGGTTTTGGCGGTTCCCCGCCGCGTCAAACAAGGACGAAGTGTAACTCACTACCAGTCCCCCGCCCTCTCGCACAAATCGCTGGATGTTGGCAACACGCGCCGCGGAGAGATGTGCGACACCGGCCAGATACAACACGCGATAGGGGCGGAGTTTTTCGAAATCGTCCAGGAGGCTTTCGTGAATGGAGGAAACCTGCACGTGGCCATAGAGGCAGGCGGCGAAGGCGCCAAGGGAGGAGGATCGCGCATCCGTTTTCCACCACCAGCCTTTCTCGGGGGATCCCTGCGGGTCGCGATTGGCCCACACCACCGCGGCGTACGGGTAGTTCTGATAACCGGCGAATTCCGCCTCGTGCTGTTGCAAGACGCGGAAGGGGTACTCGACAAAGCGCCGGCTGGCGGCGTGGTGCACATAAGGCCACGGCTGGGCGAGAATGGGAGCGCCGCCGAACATGGCGGTCGCAAAGATCTGCTGCTGATAATCGAAAGCGTTGAAGATAACGCGCGGCCAGTTGTTGTAGGTGCCGATATACGGCCAGACACCCAGGCCGGCGGCCCGAGCCACGCTGACCCCCTCGGCACGGTCCAGCATGCTGGCCCCGCGCTCATAGAGGAAGGCATCCATGATCTGGAGGATGCGCGGATCTTCCGCCGACATTTTCGCGGGATTGTTGATGTTGTAAATCAGCGGAATGTTTTTATAGGACTTGATCAGCTTACGGGTCTGGCGCGCGAGTTCGACCAGGTCGTCCTGCAGCCAGGCGTGATAGCGGGCGATCACGGCCGTATCCGCGGGAGTGTAGTCGGCATCCCGCTCGTGCCACGGCAATTCCAAACCGGTCGCTTTGCGAAAACCGTTGCGGCATCCGTCGCAATAGCACACGGCACGGCCAGGCCAGAAATATCCGATGCGCCAGGTGTCGAAATAGATCCCGTCGATGTCGTAATCGCGCACCAGGTGTTCCACCATGTCGAGCCAGGCCTGGCGGTACGGAGTGTTCCAGCAGACCGTGCCGTGGTCTTCCCCGACATACATATGGCTGCGAGCGGGCCCGCCGCCCGGCCTGGTCTTCTGGGCGTATTCGGGATGATCGCGCGTAACCATCGTCCAGGCGAGCTTGTGCATGGTGGAAACATAAGGCACCACGCGGATGCCGCGCGGCTTCGCAGCCGCAATGGTCTCCGCCAGCACATCCCGGTCACCCAATTCGGCCAGGCGTGTGAAGCGTACCCCGTTCACTAAGGCGTATTTGCCCATGGTCGAGATGCGTACCGTGTTGGCATGCATCTGGACCATGGTTTCCACCAACTCCCGGGCATCAAATTCCAGCCTCGGCGTGAACGGCGGCTCGTAGGCGTCGATGAGGAAGGTCCTGGCAGTCTGGATCCAATCGAAGTCCGCCGCACGAGCGGACGCGACCAGCAGCAAACACGCTAGGAGTGGTCTAGAAGTGAATCTTCGCCGCAAGCTGCACCTGCCGGCCCGGGTTCAATGTCGAGGAAATCTTGCCGAAACTCGCGGTGCCCACGGTGCCGCCGGGATATCCGAAATTGGCGTGATTGAACAAGTTGAAGAATTCGCCACGCAGTTCGAACGACCGGCGCTCACCAAACCGCCAGGACTTGGACAGGGAGAGGTCATCACTGATGAGGTTATCCGTGCGCAGGATATTGCGGCCGGAGTTGCCTACCGTGTACAGCGGCGGGATGGCGAAGGCCTTTGTGTTGAACCATTCGTTGGGCGTCCGGTTCGAAATCGCGTTGGGGTCGCCCACCAGCGCGGCGTATTCCGGAGAACGCCCGCCTACACTCCCGATGTTTTCGTTATCGCTCCCCAGGAAGGCCGAGAATGGCAGTCCGCTGTGATATGTGAAGACGTTGCTGACGCTCCAGCCCGCCACAATCGCATCCACGACGCGATGATTGGTGCGGCCGGGGATCGCCCACACGTTGCTGACCACCAGCACATGGCGAATATCGAAGCCGGCCGGTCCTTTGTTCAGCTTGGAGTTGAAGCGAGTGGGGTTCGATGTCGGCTGCCCGCTGACTCCGCCATTCGAAAGATTGTCGACGTAGTCGAGATTCTTGGAATAGGTATAGCTGACCAGGAAACTCAGACCGTGCGAAAGCTTTTTCTCGACGCGGAGCGCGCCTCCCTCGTACCAGGAGGCGAATTCGTTGAAACCGTTCAGAACGAACGGCGCAAACTGCGGGTACAACTGGCGGTTGGCCACCGGACCGGGGCCCGCGATCAGCGCGGTGTTATCGATGATCTGCGCCGTCAGCTTGGTGCCCTTCGATCCGAAGTAAGAAGCTTCCACGGCGAGGTCTGAAGTAATCTGGCGCTGCAGCGAGAAAGTCCACTCGGCGACGTAGGGCGTGCGGGACGACGATTTCTCGACGTTGAGGCACTGCGCGCAAATCAGCGGGGTCGCCGAGCCCTGCGGACTGCCCGGGAACGGATTGGGAAAGACGGCATTGACTACCGTGGAGTTCAATCCCGAAAGGGCCTGCGGAAACGCAAACGGCCAGTTGCCGCGCGCGCTCT
>CAZMRK010000785.1:0-14276 GCA_964568355.1 uncultured Solibacteraceae bacterium
AGCAGCAGGCTGGTCCGCGGCAGGTGAAAGTTGGTAAGCATCGCTCCGGTCACGCGGAACTCATAGCCAGGGTAGAGGAAGATGTCGGTCTCCCCCGATCCGGCGGCGATCACCTCCCGGCCGGAGATGGCGCTTTCGAGTGTCCGCACGCTGGTAGTTCCCACCGCCACCACCCGCTGGGCGGCCCGGATTCGCGCGGCGCTCTCTTCGCCGATCTGCCAGCTCTCGCTATGCAGCCGCTGTCCTTCGATCTGTTCCCCGTGCAGCGGCTGGAAGGTCCCCAGTCCGACGTGCAGCGTCACGTAGGCGATCTCCGCGCCGGCCGCCTGGCATTGCTCCAGGACCTCGCCGGTAAAGTGTAAGCCCGCCGTGGGAGCCGCTACGGACCCCCTCTCCCGGGCAAAGACCGTCTGGTACCTCTCCCGGTCCCCCGCCTCATCCGGCCGTTTGATATACGGTGGCAACGGAACGTGGCCGATCCGTTCGAAGGCCTCGTAGAGATCACCGTCGCTGCGAAAGCGGATGGTCCGCTCCCCGAACTCCCCGCGCCCGACGATCTCCGCTTCCAGGCTATCGCCGAAGCGAACCACCTCACCCACTCGCATCTTGCGGCCGGGACGCACCAGGCACTCCCAGTCCCGGCCATCATTCCCCACCGGCCGTACCAGGAATACCTCCACTGCGCCGTGGAGGTATTCGTGCCGTGCCGGGTTCTTTTTGCCGATCGGCAAGGCGTGCGTGCCCGCCCGGCGGCCCAAAAGGCGCGCTGGAAATACTTTAGAATCATTGAGAACCAGGCAGTCGCCCGGGCCAAGATGGCGCGGAAGATCGCGAAATCGGCAGTCTTCCCACGTTCCCGCCCGGCGATCGAGCACCAGCATCCGCGACCCCGCGCGGTCGGCGAGCGGCTGCTGCGCGATGCGGTCCTCGGGAAGGTGGTAATCGAAGTCGGAAAGCTCCATGCCAACTTCAATGTAGCGGAAACAGCTCGGCTTGCTCCTCCCCCTCCCAGAGTTCCGGCTGGTATTCCACCGGCGACGCTGCCAGGCCATGGCGTTCGCGGATGCGGCGAACCCGCTCGGCTACTTCCTGCTTGTATGCCCCGGTCAGATAGGCGCTCTTGGCATACTCCCGGCGGTAAGCCGCGAGCAGTCGTGGAAACCGCTCCTCGAGGAACGGGAAGAAGACCTTCTGCGCCGAAGGCATCAGGAAGAGCAGGCCACCTCCGAAATGGCCTGCTCCAGTGGCCCGGGCCGCTCGGGCCACGCGGTCCAGGCTGCGCTCCCGGTCCGTAATCAGCGGCAGGACCGGGGTGGCGTAGACGCCTACCCGGATGCCTGCGTCCGCCAGCCCCTGGACGGCCGCCAGCCGCAGATCCGGGCGGGGCGCTCTCGGCTCCAGCAGCCTGGCCAGCTTGGTGTGAAGCGTCGTGATGGTGATATTGACAGTCAGGACATTCCGCCGCGCTATCTCGCGCAGCAGGTCCAAATCCCGTAAAATCAGATCGGATTTGGTGACAAGGGAGAGGCGCCTGCCCTTTTCCTGGAGAAAAACTTCCAGTATCGCCCGCGTCCTCCGGTAGCGCCGTTCCGCCGGTTGGTAGGGATCCGTCGCGGTGCCGATCGCAATTCCATCGGTACGCGGAGTCTCCGCCAGTTCCCGGCGCAGCAGCGCGGCTACGCTGGCTTTGGCATAAATCCGGTTCTCGAAGGACACTCCGTCCTCCATCCCCATGAATTCATGCGTATAGCGCGCATAGCAATACTTGCAGCCGAATTCGCAGCCCCGGTAGGGGTTAATGGTCCAGCCGAAGGGCATCCGCGGCTTGGTCCGGTTCAGCAGACGGCGCGCCGGGATTTGGAAGTACCGCACCTGGCTTTTGGCGGACAGCAGTTCGCTTTCCGCCGCCAGCTTGGCGATGCCGACGAGTGGCGAAGAGGCAGGCGCACAATCGAAGAGCACCTCCCTACTTTCGCTTTTTATTCGCCTTCTGTCAAGCCTCTAGTTCGTACTTCTTGAGGATCTCTTCCCAATACCCCTGGGCCTTCAGGATCATTTCGATCACTTCCCGCACGGCACCCTGTCCACCGGGTACGGAAGTGACGTAATGCGCCTGCTTTTTGACCTCCGGCCGCGCATTCGCGGTGGCGATGGCCAGTCCGACCCGGTGCATTACGACCACGTCGGTCAAGTCATCGCCGATGTAGGCCACCTGGCCGGCTTCGATTCCGGCATCTGCCAGAATCTCGTTGAGAATGGGGATTTTTTCGATATGTCCTTGATAAATATAGGCGAACTTGGTTTGCGTGGCGCGCTCCACGGTAGCCGGCGAGATTCGCCCGCTGATCAGCCCGGCTTTGATGCCTTTCCAGTGCAGCCATTGCAGCGCAATGCCGTCCTGCGAGTCGAAAGCCTTCGTTTCGACCATCTTGCCGTCCGGACCCGGCACGTTGTAGAGCTTACCGTCGGTCAGGACGCCGTCCACGTCCATGAGCAGAAGCCGGACTTGGGAAGCCAACTGTTGAACATTGGAACTCAAAGCGGAATTTTTCTCCTAAGATCTAAGTGTGCTGGAGCGTGTGGCCGGTAACATCACCCGTTATAACATGGTTCACCCTGGCCAGCGGGTAGGAGTGGCCGTCTCCGGGGGCGCCGACTCGGTATGCCTGCTGCACCTGCTCTTTGAGCTTGCTCCGCGCTGGAACCTGCGCCTGGAAGTCCTGCATGTCGACCACCGCCTGCGGGGCGAAGAGTCTTCGCAGGATGCCGCCTTTGTGCGCGGACTGGCAAGCCGGCTAGGCCTGCCGTTCCATCTGGAGGAGATCGACGTGGCCGCCCTCGCCCGCGAGACCGGCGATAACCTGGAGCAGGCGGCGCGCAACGCCCGGCGGCGCTTTTTCGCTGAATTTCTCCACAGCGGCCGCCTGGACCGCATCGCCCTGGGCCATACCCGTTCGGACCAAGCCGAGACGGTGCTGTTCCGCTTTTTACGCGGCGCCGGCACAGCCGGACTGGCGGGCATCCGCCCGGTCACTTCGGACGGCATAGTCCGGCCGCTGCTGACGATCGACCGGGGGGAAATCGAGGCATGGCTCCGGGAACGGTCCATCCCCTGGCGAGAGGATTCCTCGAACCGCGATCCCGCTTTTGCGAGGAACCGCATCCGCCACGAACTGCTGCCCGAACTGACCGCGGCCTGGAACCCGGCCCTGCCCGAGACCCTGGCTCGTACGGCGGACTGGGCCCTGGCCGAGGAGGCCTGGTGGGGGGCGGAGATTGACCGTCTGGCGCCGGAATACCTGGCCATCCGACCCCCTGCCGTACTAGTACGGTGTGACCGCCTGGCCGAGTTGCCTCTGGCCGTCGCCCGGCGGCTCATCCGCCGCGCCGCGGCACTGGCAAAAGGCGATCTGAGGGGCCTGGATTTCGGCCATATCGAGGCCATTCTGGCGCTCGCCGGCGGTCCGGAAGGGCACGGCCGATTGCAGGCGCCCGGGCTCGATATCTTCCGTTCTTTCCGTTGGTTACGGCTGGCTCCCCCGGGCAGCGACGGGGCCGGGCCCCGCAATTTCCGGCTGCCTTTGCCGGTTCCCGGCAGCCAGACACTGCCGGACGGATCCAGCGTCATTTTCGTCGAATTCCTCGACGGCCCGCCGGGGTCTGGCCTGTCACATTCCGTATATAATAGTCTGATGGGCTGCCTGGACCGGGATCGGATATCCGGTTCCCTGGAAGTACGGAACTGGAGACCTGGGGACCAATATCGCCGGACCGGACGTGCTCACGAAGAGAAGATCAAGGAGCTTTTCCAGCAAGCGAAGATCCCATTATGGGAACGGCGCCGCTGGCCTGTGATTACCAGCGGAGACGTGATTTTGTGCGTACGGCTTTTCGGCCCCGCCGCGGCCTATGCAGCCAACCCGGATAGCCGCGCCGTTCTCGCCATTCGGGAGACGGCGACTGAGGGATTCAGTGGAATCGGAAAATACAAAACTTACGTCTATTAAAGTGGTGCTGGGAAGTTCTTTACTCTTCGGCACGGAGGTGTCGTGAACTCTAACATCAAAACAGCGATTTTCTGGGTAGTCCTGATCTGCGTGGCCGTTCTGCTCTGGACTGTTGTCCGGACCGGTAATCATCGGACCGAGAAACAGATTACCTTCAGCCAGTTTCTCAACGAAGTGGAGGCCGGTAAGGTCAAGGAAGTCACCATCAGCGGCAACGAGGTACACGGTTCGTATAACAACGAAAACGCAGGACTGCACACGCTGGTCCCCACCAACTACCCGGATCTCTATACCAAGCTCCAGGAGCGCAACGTCAATATCGATATCAAGGAAGCCAGCAATGGCGGATGGATATCGCTATTGGTGAATGCTTCCCCCTTCATCCTTCTGCTGGCGTTCTGGATCTTCATGATGCGGCAGATGCAGAGCGGGGGAAATAAGGCCCTGAGCTTCGGCAAGAGCCGCGCCCGCCTGCATTCCACCCAGCAGAAGAAAGTCACCTTCAAAGACGTCGCCGGTGTCGAAGAAGCCAAGGAAGAGCTGCAGGAGATCATCGAGTTTCTGCGCGAGCCCCAAAAGTTCCAGAAGCTGGGCGGCCGGATTCCCAAGGGCGTTTTGCTGATCGGGCCTCCGGGCACCGGCAAGACGCTGCTGGCCCGGGCTATTGCGGGCGAAGCCAGCGTGCCGTTCTTCTCCATTTCCGGCTCGGACTTCGTCGAGATGTTTGTCGGCGTCGGCGCCAGCCGCGTCCGCGACCTGTTCGAACAGGGCAAGAAGAACGCGCCGTGCATCATCTTCATCGATGAAATCGACGCCGTCGGACGCCATCGCGGCGCCGGTCTGGGCGGCGGGCACGACGAGCGCGAGCAGACCCTCAACCAGTTGCTGGTGGAGATGGACGGTTTCGAGTCCAACGAGGGCGTCATTCTGGTGGCCGCCACCAACCGGCCGGACGTGCTGGATCCGGCCCTGCTGCGCCCCGGACGCTTTGACCGCCGCGTGGTGGTGGGGCGTCCGGACGTAACCGGACGTGAAGCCATCCTGCGGGTGCACACCAAGAAGATCCCGCTGGGGGACAACGTAGATCTTTCCGTGCTGGCGCGCGGCACACCGGGCCTGGCCGGCGCCGATCTGGCCAACCTGGTCAACGAAGCGGCCCTCAACGCCGCCCGCCAGAATCGCAAAGTGGTCATGATGGTGGACTTCGAGCTCGCCAAGGACAAGATCCTCATGGGCGCCGAGCGCAAGTCCATGATCCTGAGCGATGCGGAGAAGCGCAACACCGCGTATCACGAAGCCGGCCACGCCCTGGTCGCCGCGATGCTGCCCAACGCCGACCCGCTGCACAAAGTGACCATCATCCCGCGCGGGATGGCGCTGGGCGTGACCATGCAGTTGCCCATCGACGACAAGCACTCCTACAACAAGGACTACCTGTTGGCGCAGCTTGCCATTCTGATGGGAGGCCGCATCGCCGAGGAACGGTTCATGCACCACATGACCACCGGCGCCGGCAACGATATCGAGCGCGCTACCGATATGGCTCGGAAGATGGTATGCGAGTGGGGCATGAGCGAACTCGGTCCGCTCAGCTTCGGCAAGAAGGAAGAGCAGATCTTCCTGGGCCGCGAGATTGCCCAGCACCGCGACTACAGCGAAGAGACCGCCATCCGCATCGACGAGCAGGTGAAAAAGCTGGTGCAGGGCGGCTACGACACCGCTGCGCAGATCATCGACCAGCACGCCGATGCCATGGTCCGCATCGCGGAGGCCCTCCTGGAACGCGAAATCCTGGATGGCCACGAAGTGATGCAACTCATCAACGGCGAAGAGCTGCCGGCTCTGCCGCCGACGAGCACCCCGCGTGGTCCGGAAACGCAGCAGGTGATTCGTCCCGAGGGAGGCCGTAGGCTTCCTGGCTTGTCCGAAGGAGAGCGGCCGCAACCGGCGTGATTCCCCGCTTTCCCGTTTATCTGTTCGACATCGACGGCACTCTGCTGGATTCCGCCCGGGACATCTGCGGCGCGATCCAGCAAGTGCTGGCGAACCGAAATCGAACCGACATTCCTTTCGAGTTCCTGAAAAGCTACGTGGGCCTGCACCTGGTCAGTTGCTTCGGAGACGTTTTTCCGGGGCACAGTGCCGAGCAGATGGAAGAGATGGTTCAGGAATACCGGTCCCTGTATCACGCCCGCGGTCACAAGCTCACCACCGTTTTCCCCGGCGTGAAAGAAGCTCTCCCGCTTCTGGGCGGGCGCAAAGCAACCGCCACCACGAAAGGCACCCCGACTACGCGGCTGGTGCTGGAGCTTTTTGGACTGATCCAGTATTTCGACCACGTTCAGGGCACGGACGGATTCCCGTCCAAACCGGCGCCAGACGTGATTCTCACCTCGCTCAAGGCCATGGAAGCCTGCCCCGATGACTGCCTCATGGTCGGAGACTCTCCCGCCGATATGGAGGCAGCACGCCGCGCCGGAGTGAAGGTCTGCGCCGTGCGCTACGGCTACGGGAAGCCCGAAGAGCTGGCCAGGTGGGAGCCGGATTTCTGGATTTCCGATCTGCGCGAGCTGCTCTCCTAGCAGGCTGCTGAAAAAGGCCCGGAACCGCTTGCTGACGCGCGCGGCTCGGAAATGGCCCTGCGTGTTTGCAAGCACTTACCGAGCCGCGACCGTGAGGGAGCGGTTGCAAAATGCCGTTTTTCAGCATCCTGCTAGTCCCGCAATCAGCGCAAATTCGGGTGTTGGGACGCCGGTTCAAACCGGCGCGCAGGCTGAAAGCCTGCCCCACTTTGTAGATCAATGCCTTGATTTATCTTCTGTTTATCTCGATTTCGCTATGGTCGGAGATAAATGCATATGTTGCGCCAGTCGAAGCTTCGATTGGCTTTGGTTCTTTTCGTAACTTTTGCTGCCAGAGGCCGCGCCCAGCAGACGCTGTCACTTTCGGATGCGATTGAAACCGCGCGGAGATCACACCCTTCGCTCCAGGCGGCGCGCAGCCGGGAACTGGCCGCCCGCGCGGGGATCACACAGGCGCGCCTGATCCCCAATCCCCGGATGTACCTGCAAACCGAGAATTGGAGGGCTTGGAGCACGCCGGCCCTCAATGGCGCCAATCAGACGGATACCTATGCGTACCTTTCCCAGCCGATCGAGATGGGCGGGAAGCGAACGGCCCGCACGGAGCTGGCCCGGAGCAATGCGCGGCGCGCGGAACTCGAGCGAGAGCTGCTGGAACGCCAGATCATTGCCCATATCAAGCAGGCCTACTGGAATGCAGCCGGAGCCGAGCGGATTCACCGGGCCTATCTGGAAAATCTCGCCAACTTTCGCCAGATCATCGAGTATCACGAAGTGCGGGTGAGGGAAGGCGCCATGCCGGAAGCCGATCTTCTGCGGGTCCGGCTGGAAGGGGAACGCCTGGAACTGGCCGCCAACACAGCCGGGCTGGACGCGGAACGCGCCCGGATCGAGCTCTTCCGGGCTATGGGCCAGACGCAATTTACCGCGCTGCGCCTGGTGGACGAACTGGAAGGACCGGCGAGTGCTCCGCAAGCGGATACCGCCACGGCTCTTGCGAACCGCACCGAAATGAAGCTGGTCCGGGAGGCGCGTGAAACGGCCGCGGCGAACTCGGCAGTGCAACGATCCCTGGCGAGGCAGGACGTGGATATCCTCCTCGGATATAAGCGGACGAGCGGATTTTCGACGGTGCTTGGCGGCTTGCAATGGAACGTGCCGCTCTTCAACCGCAACCAGGGAAACATCGAGGCGGCAGACGTCACAGTGCGCTCGGTCGAATCGGAAGTGGCCGCCACCGAGGCTGTGATCCGGGCCGAGGTGAGGGCGGCGGATTCCGATTTGCGGATTCGCCGCACGCAAGTTTCCGGGACGTTGCAGAGAATGCTGCAGCGGGCCGATGAGTCGGCCAGAATCGCCCTGGCCGCGTACCGCGAGGGCGGCGCCGACCTGCTTCGGCTGCTGGATGCGCAGAGAGTCCGGATTGAACTGGAAACGCTGTACTATCGAACCCTTTCCGAATACCGGCAAAGCATTGTCGCGCTCGAAACAGCGATGGGGGTGAATCCGTGAGAAAGATCTTGCCGGTGCTGGCAACACTGCTGCTCGCGGCCTGTTCCAGGCAGCAAGGGCCGCCACCGGCCGCCGCCGCAAACGGGGTGGAGGGGAAAGCCGCGGGGACGTCCAATATTGTTGTGCTCGAGCCGGCGGCCCAGAAAAGCGCGGGGGTCGAAACCGAGATGGCGGTCAATCGCCCGATTCCGGAGACGATCCGGGCAGCCGCGCGCCTCACCAATGACGAGAACCTTACCTGGCGCGTCGGAGCGATTACGGAGGGGCGCGTGGTGCAGGTGCTGGCGGCTCCGGGCAATTTCGTGGAAGCAGGGCGGCCGCTGGCCCGCATTCACAGCCACGATGTCCACGATTCCCGTGCTCAATATCGCAATGCTCAAACGGAACTGGTGCGCGCCAACGCCAACTATCAGTATTCGCTCAAGGCCCGCGACCGGGCGAGGCGCCTCTTCGAACTCAAGGCCGGCTCGCAGGAACAGGTGGAGCATGCCGAAGCCGAGCTTCGCAATTCCGAGGCCGCCGTTTCCACCGCGCGCACCGAGGTAGCCCGGACGCGGCAGCACCTGGTGGAGTTTCTCGGTGTCCCCGCCGAGGGCGGCGACGATCACCAGCCGGGGAATGAGAGCGACGAGCGCGATCTGATTCCGGTTCGTTCTCCGGCGTCGGGTACGGTTCTGACCCGCAACGTGACGCCTGGCACCGTGGTCACTCCTTCCAGCGATCTTTTCATCCTCTGCGACCTTTCTTCTCTGTGGGCGATTGCCGAGGTAAACCAGGACTACCTGCCCAAACTTCGGGTTGGAATGCCGGCACGGATCTTTGTGCAGGCGTGGCCGGACCAGCCGTTCGCCGGCAGGATCGGACAAATCGGGGCATCGCTCGACCCGGCGACACGGACCGTGAAGGTGAGAGTCGATCTGCCGAACCGGTCCGGGCGATTGAAGCCGGAAATGTACGCGACCGCCGAGATCGAGCTGGGGAGTTCACAACCGGCCGTTTTTGTTCCGGAAGACGCCACCCAGGAGGTCCGGGGGCAGAATGTGGTGTTTGTGCGGACGGCGGAAGCCCGTTTCGAGGTCCGCCCGATTGAAACCGGCCGCCGGCTCGACGGCGAAGTCGAGATCCGCCGCGGAGTGCGCTCGGGGGAACCGGTAGTCACCCGGGGCGCGTTCATTCTGAAATCCGAGTACCTCAAGGCCGCGCTCTCGGGAGAATAGCCTGTGCTGAACCGCATCATCGATTTTCACCTCCAACACCGCTGGTTCGTGCTCGTCGGCGTTTTCGGTATCGTCGCCGCCGGGGTCTATGCCATGCTGCAAATCCCGATGGATGCGTTCCCGGACCTCACCAACAATCAGGTCGTGGTCAGCGCGGACTGTCCCGGCATGCCTCCGCCGGAGGTGGAACAGCTCGTCACGTTTCCGATCGAGACTTCCCTGATGGGTATCCCCAAGACCCAGGGGATCCGCTCGATTTCGAAACTGGGGCTTTCGATTGTCACGATTACGTTCGACGATTCGGTGCCCACCTATTTTGCACGCCAGCTCGTCAACGAAAAACTGCAGGAGGCGCGCACGCGGCTTCCCGACGGAGTTCAGCCCACTCTGGGGCCGGTAGCGACCGCATTTGGGGAGGTGTATCAATACACGCTCGAAGGGCGGGGTTACTCCGCGATGGATCTCAAGACGCTGCACGACTGGCAGATTCGCAACCAACTGCGCACGATTCCAGGAGTGAACGAGGTCAATTCCTGGGGAGGCGAGACCAGGCAATACCAGGTGGTGCTGAATCCATCCCGTCTGCGTGCGTACGGGCTCACGCTGCGCGACGTGTTCGACCGTATCCGCGAAAACAACGACAACTTCGGCGGCGGCTATATCGAACATGCGGCGGAGCAATATACGGTTCGCGGCATCGGGCGCGCCACAACCGGACAAGACCTGGAGGAGATTGTGCTCACTTCCAGGCAGGGCACACCCGTCGTGCTGCGGGATGTCGCGCAGATCACCGTGGGCCCGATGCAGCGGCAGGGCGCGGTGCTGCGGGACGGCAAGGGCGAAACCGTTTCCGGAATGGTGATCATGCTCAAAGGCGAGAACGGAAAACACGTCATCGACCGGGTGAAAGAGCGCCTCGCAATCCTGCGGCTGCCGCCCGGCGTGCGCATCGCTCCCTTCTACGATCAATCCTCGGTGATCGACCGGACGATCCACACCGTAAAGAAGAATCTGATCGAGGGCGGCATACTCGTGGTGGCGGTGCTTTTCGTTTTTCTGGGAAACATCCGCGCCGCGCTGATCGTAGCCGCGGTCATCCCCCTTTCCATGCTCGTCGCGTTTCTCGGCATGCAGTTGTTCGGAGTGAGCGCGAACCTCATGAGCCTGGGCGCGATCGATTTCGGCATGATCGTGGATGGCGCCGTGGTGATGATGGAAAATTCCATGCGCCGGCTCTCCAATCGCCAATCGAGGCTCGAACCGTTCGAGGAGATCCGCCAGAGCGCCCACGAGGTGGCTCGCCCCATCGTATTCGCGGTGGCCATCATCATTGCGGTTTACATGCCGATTTTCTTCCTGGAGGGGGTGGAGGGCCGCATGTTCCGGCCGATGGCGCTTACGGTCTGCTCGGCCCTGCTGGGCGCGGTTGTATTTGCACTGACGGTCATCCCGGCTTCGATCAGCGTGCATTTCCGCCGGAGGATCGAAGAACACCACGAGGGCTGGATGGAGCATTTCAAGTCGGCGTACCTGCGCTGCCTCGAGTTCCTGATCGCCCATCGGGTGCAGACGGCGGCGGTCGCGCTGATCCTGGTGGGAGCGGCGATCGGCTCGCTGGCTTTCATCGGGACGGAGTTCATGCCGCGCCTGGACGAAGGCTCCATCCTGATTGAAACGCGCAAACTGCCCGGTATCGCGTTGTCGGATTCGGTGGCGATCAGCACGCAGGTGGAGCAGACCATCCGTTCCTTTCAACCCGTTTCGGCGGTAGTCACCAAGATCGGCCGGCCGGACCTGGCGACCGAGGCGATGGGGATCAATCAGGGCGACGTTTACGTGCTGCTGAAGCCGCCCGAACAATGGCGCGGCTACGGCGATAAAGAAGCCCTCATCAATGCCATGTCCGCCACGCTTGGCCACATACCCGGCGTATCGTTCAACTTCACCCAGCCCATGGCCATGCGTCTCGACGAAGTCATATCGGGGATCAAGGCGGACGTGGCAGTGAAAATCTTCGGAGAAGATCCACGTGTGCTGGAGCAGCAGGCGGAGAAGACGTTGCGCGTCCTTTCCGGCATCCGCGGCGCGGCCGATTCGCAGATGGAGATCATTTCCGGCGTGGCTGAGCTGACCGTCCAGCCGGACCGCGCGCAGATGGCTCGCTACGGCCTGAATGTCTCGGACGTGCGGCAGGTCATCGAAACCGCGGTGGCCGGCCATGCCGTCTCGGAGATGGTGGAAGGGCAGCGGCGGTTCAAGATCGTCGCGCGGCTGCCGGAACCGTACCGGCGCGACGCGCAAGCTTTGCGTGAACTGCTGATTGCCGCGCCCGCCGGCGAGCAGGTGCAACTGGGACAGGTGGCCAATGTGGAGGCGGCCCGCGGCCCGGAGCAGATTTCGCGGGAAAACGGCATGCGGCGAATTGTGGTGCAATGCAACGTGCGCGGCCGGGACCTGGGCGGGTTCGTGGCCGAAGCGCAGAAGCGGATCGGTTCGGCCGTTCCGTTGCCGGCCGGCTATTTCATGGACTGGGGCGGACAGTTCGAGAATCAGGAGCGGGCCATGCGGCGGCTCATGGTCGTGCTGCCGGCGGCGGTGCTGATCATCTTCGGTTTGCTGTTTGCGACCTTCAACTCCGTGCCGCAGGCGCTCCTGATTCTGCTGAACGTCCCCTTCGCGCTGGTGGGTGGTATTACGGCCCTGTGGCTGCGAGGTCTCAATCTCAACCTTTCCGCATCCATCGGGTTCATTGCGCTGTTCGGTGTCGCGGTGCTGAACGGCATCGTGATGGTGAGTCACATTAACGGCCTCCGCGAGCAAGGTCTTCCCCTGCATCGCGCTCTTCTGGAAGGGGCAGGCGCGCGGCTGCGGCCGGTGCTGATGACTGCATTGGTGGCGAGCCTCGGGTTCGTGCCGATGGCACTGGCGAGATCGGCGGGCGCCGAGGTGCAGCGGCCTCTGGCAACGGTGGTCATTGGCGGGCTGGTCACCTCGACCATCCTCACGCTGCTGGTTCTTCCGGTTGCGTATCCGTGGTTTTCGCCGAAGGATCGTCCCGAGGACGCGCCGGCTCTGGAACCCGAAGGGGCCGGCGCTGTACGCTGACAAGGGGACACCCCATGCGTATTCTGCTCATTGAGGATGAAGAGGACTTCGCAAATCTCCTCGCGAAAGGACTGCGCGAGCACACCTACGCGGTGGACATTGCCCTGGACGGCACGACGGCCCTCGAAAAAGCGGTGGTCAACCTGTACGACCTGGTGATCCTCGATGTAATGCTGCCGGGAGTCGATGGCTTTCGGGTTTGCAGCGAACTGCGGAAAGGAGGGTTCGCGGCGCCGGTCCTGATGTTGACGGCTCTCGACCAGCCGGAGGACCGCATCGCCGGCCTCGATATCGGAGCCGACGATTATCTCGGGAAACCCTTTGATTTCGGTGAATTGCTGGCCCGGATCCGCGCTTTACTCCGCCGGACCCCCGGGCTTCTCGCGCCCACTCTGCGAATCGACGACCTCGAAATCGACACGCGCACCAGGCGTGTCACGCGCGAAGGCGTCGAGGTCGGGCTTACCGCCAAAGAATATGCGCTGCTCGAATATCTGGCGCGCCGGGCCGGAGAGGTGGTTACGCGGGAAGACATCTCCGAGCATGTCTGGGACGAGCAATATGATCCTTTCTCCAATCTGATCGAAGTCTATATGCAGCGGCTTCGCCGCAAGATTGATGAAGCCAGCCGGCATAAGCTGCTGCATACTCATCGAGGCGAAGGATATCGCCTGGGCGGCGCCCCGGAAGGGACCCGTGTTTAATTCGGTTCGGGTTCGGTTGACCTTCTGGCATACGGGCATGTTCGCCCTCATCCTGGCAGTCTTTGCCGCCGGGGTATATGGGTTGATGTCGCGCCGGCTGTACGGCGAACTGGACAACACCCTGCGTTCCAGCCTGGATGTGATTGCGGCGTCTCTCCGGCATGAACTCGAAGAACATAAGGGCCCTGTCGAGGGGGAGGTAATGTTCCGGGATGTTCTGAAGACGATTCATCATTCCGCGTTTCCCCGCGAGGCCATCAGCGTATTCGCGGGGTCGCGGCTGGTAGCTTCGAAACCGGGGGTAGCCGGCACCGTTCTTCTCGCGGCGCCGCCGCTGCCGGAAGACGGACAGCGCGGCTTCCTGCGAACGCCGGCGGGAGAACAGAGGACGGCCGCGCGCACCATCTATGTACCGATCGCCCGAACCACCTATCAAGTGGTGAGCGCCGAGCCTGTCGAGCACGTGCGGGCCGAACTGGCGGCCGTTCGGCGGATTCTGATCGTCGCGGTCCCCTTTGCTCTGGCGCTGGTGGCGGTTTGCGGGTATTTTCTGGCCCGCAAAAGCCTCTCGCCGGTGGTTGCGATGTCGGAACAGGTGGACCGGATCACCGCCGGAAAACTGGGAGAGCGTCTCAAAATTGCAAATCCGAAAGATGAACTCGGGCGCCTGGCGGTGACGTTCAATGGGCTCCTGCAACGGCTGGACCAGGCATTCGAGCAGCAGCGCAGGTTTATGGCGGATGCCTCGCACGAACTGCGCACCCCGATCTCGGTATCCCGTACGGCAGCCGAAGTAACGCTGGACGGGCCGGACCGGCCGGCGCAGGAGTATCGGGAGGCCCTTTCGGTGGTCGCCGCGCAGATGCAGCGGCTCACCAGGGTAGTGAATGACATGTTCACACTGGCCCGAGCCGATTCCGGGGCTTACCTGATGCAGCGCAGCTCGTTTTATCTGAACGACGTGATCGAGGAGGCCCTCACCGCGGCACGCCTGCTGGCGGTACCCAAACAGATTACGCTGCGAAGCGGACCGCTCCGGGAGGCGCCCTATGTCGGCGACGAAGATCTCATCCGCCAGCTCATTCTGATTCTGCTCGATAATGCCATCAAGTACACCCCCGAAGGCGGGACCGCGGAGATCCGCCTCGA
>CAZMRK010000786.1:0-19766 GCA_964568355.1 uncultured Solibacteraceae bacterium
GGCTCCACCATGGGTTGGAAACTGCCGGCACATTGGCATCCACGCAGAGTTTGCACTGTCCCTTCGCGTAACGCGCAAATGATGCATAATACATTGCCGCCGCCGCGACTACCTGAATAAGGGCACTGTTTGGATTGTGCACTAGTTGCATTTATTTGAATGAAGCGCCCGCTGACCGTATGGGTCTTTACCGGGTGCGCGACGACCTCCGCGATGGGCTCGCTGGCGCGATTGAGCCGCTGCTTGCCCGGCCCAATGCATGACGAACCACATCGAGTCGATTGCATGTCCGGGCATGGCGAACGAACCTTCCGCCGCGTTAAGAGTTGATAGTCCGAAGTGGGTACTCGCGGATGAACCCGTAATCGGGCGAAGCGTAGTGATCCATCACGGCGAGAGCGGAGCGTTCGGGCGCTGCCTCGATCACCGCCTCGCCGTCCGTGGAGGGTTTTGGCCGCTTCAGTAGGCGGCGCCTTCCATAGCCGTTTCCACGTATGCCGCGACGTTCTCGACAGGCGTGCCGTACTCCAGAAAATCGACCGGTTGCATAATGAATCCACCGCCGGGCCTGCCGGCTTTCATCGCCGCTGCGGTCGCTGCGCGAACGTCGTCCACGCTGCCGCCCTGCAGCACATTCACCTGATCGATGCCGCTTAGAATCACGTACGCGCCGCCCACCGTTGCTTTCACCTGTGACAGATCCGAATCGCCGAGCGGCGGCGGGGAAAACGGCTCAACCATGCGCACGCCGAGTTGCTTGTAGGACTCCACCAATTTCATTGCCTGGCCGCAGTTGTGGTACATCGCCGGGCGGCCGTTGCGCTGTACGAAATTGATGTACTTTTTCTCAAAAGGAAGAACGTAGCACTCGTAGTTCGCTCTCCCCATAAACCCGCCGGGGACGTTCCCACCCACACAATGTACGTCCGGCCCTGCGTCGTCGATCGCCGCGGTGTAATCGAGAATTCGCTCCATGGCGAAGTTCATGAGCTTTTCATAATAGGGATAGTCCACGCGGAACAGGCTGTAGAGCACGTCGTGGTCGATCAGCAGCGACGCGTTGTTGAACGGACCGTGCGGCGTCCACGAGCCGAGGATGCCATCCTCTCCCAGAGCCGCCTTGATGCGCTGGACTCGCTGCCGGACCTGCTCCTTCCAGGACTCCGGCATGCGCGGCTCGTAGCGGATAGCTATATCCAGATCCCGTTCGCACTGCACCGGCTTGCGCGTACACGCAAAGACGAAGGTACCCGGCCTAACCTCGGTGGTGGAGAAGTCCTGGGTCAGTTCGCCGGCCGGAGTTCGTATCGTCGAGCGCTCGATCCGTGTGTTGCCGTGCTGGATCTGCTCGGTGCGGACTTCCCACTCGGCCGTCTGCTGCGCGACATTCAGCCCGCCCATGTGGATGAAGAGCGGATCGTTCACGCCGTACAGCATGCGGACGAAGACGTCGGCCCCGAACTGTTTCTGTAGTTCGATCACCTTCAATTGGGCGCGCTCGTGATCCTGGAAATCGATCTCAGGGCACATTTGATTCAGAAAATGCCCACCATCGCAGATGAACAGGGTCACCGGCACGCGGTCCGGCATTTCGCCGCGGATGACTCTCAGAAACCGTTCCCGCGATGTCATGCGAAATCCTTTTCGATTTGCTCCAGCGTCTTGTTCTTCGTTTCCGGAATCCACCGCCGGATGAACTCGAAACCTCCGAGGCAGATTCCCCCGTACAGCCAGAACGTGCCCGCCGGGCTCATCGCGCGGTTGAACTGCGGGAACGTAAAGGTCAGGATGAAACACGCAATCCAGAGCGCGGAGACCGCCACTGACACCGCGGCCCCGCGGATCCGGTTGGGGAAGATCTCGGCGATCAGCACCCAGACTACTGGCGCCAGCGACATGGCATAGCATCCGATCGCAGCCAGCGTCAGGGTCAGAACGAAGATCCCGGTAAGGCCCGTGCGATAGGCAAAACCGAGCAATATATGGATGAGGCCGGTCCCCGCAAATCCCACCAGCATCAACGGACGCCGGCCCACGCGGTCCACGGTGGCGATCGCCACCAGCGTGCACACCAAGTTGATGGCGCCGGTGATCACGATATTGAATAGAATATCGCTGACTCCGTACCCGGCGTTGCGGTAAATCTCTTCAGCATAGTTGAAGATCACGTTGATTCCGCTCCACTGCTGCAGCACCGCCAGCACTACTCCGAGGAACACCACTTTCGAGTTGCCGCGCGTGAACATGTCGTTCCAGCGCGGACGCGCGCGGCCAGTCCGCAACAGGCTGCTTTCGATTTCCTGCAGCGCCTCGGCGCCGTAGCTCTCGCCACCGACGCGGGCCAAGACGCGCCGCGCCCGCTCTTGGCGCCCGTTCTTCACCAGCCAGCGAGGAGTTTCCGGGACCAGCAGCGCCGACAGGAAGAATACCAGCGACGGAACGGCGACCGCCGTGAACATCCAGCGCCACGCGAATTGCCCGTTCCACGATAGCCGGATCATCTCGGCGGTGGCTTGATCCGGCACCTTTTCGGCAATCAGCCAATTGACAATCTGCGCCGCCAGAATTCCAACCACAATCGTGAACTGGTTCAACGCTACCAGACGGCCGCGCCACTGAGCCGGACTGATCTCGGCAATGTACACCGGTGAAATGCCGGACGCCATGCCGATAGCGACCCCGCCCAGGATGCGCCAGGAGACGAATGCGGTAAACGTCGCCGCCCACCCGGTCAAAACGGATGAGACGGCGAAAAGAATCGCGGAGAGCAGGAGGCCTTTCTTGCGCCCAAACCGGTCGCTGATCCAACCCGAGATCATGGATCCGAGCAGGCACCCCAGCAGCGCACAACTATTCGCCCAGCCGATCAGCGCCTCGCTATTCAGCCGGAAAAACTTCTCGAAGAACGGCTTGGCGCCGCCGATGACCACCCAGTCATAGCCGAACAGCAACCCGCCCAGCGCTCCGATGGCAGAGATCGTCAGGACATAGCGCAGATCGGGCTTGGTGCGCAGTCCCACGCCCGTACCGCCGCTATCGATGCGCACGCGCGCTCCGGACGCTGGAGAGCCGGACCAGTGACACCCCGTGTGGTGCGACAACCGCGGAATACGTACCTGCCGCGGTGCCGATATCTTTCTGGCGCCAGACGTCGCGAATCCGCTGCCGGCCCGCGATTTTCAGGTCGTCCCAGCTCACCACGATGGTCCGCGGAGCTTTCGTCAGGTTGAACAACCCGATGGACACCGAGCCATCCTCAAGCGGTTTTGCAAGAACGTACTCTTCCTTGGTCTGGTGCACGATCCGCCCCTGCTTGCCCAAAGGATCCTGGTCGATATCGATCACTTCGGCGTTGCACAGCACGTTCAGGGTGAAATCGTCCAGGCGGCCCATATCGCCCGAATAGAAGAGCGGCGATGCCATCAACGCCCACATGGACATATAAGTGTACTGCTCGTCGGCGGTCAGATCCCTCAGGCGCGATGGTGCGTCCCGGTTGTGGTTGTCGCCGATGTAGCCGATGAGGATGTAATCCGGGTCGTTCCATTTTCCCGGCCCCGCGTATTCAAAGTGAGCCGCATTGCTGAAGGCAATGCTGTAGAACCCAGGAAGTTCGGTGTCCTTGACCGCTCCCAGGTCGCCGGTAGTGCGCCAGGCATGGCCGCCGACGTCGCCGCCCCACTTCCAGACCTCGTTCCGGCCGTACTGGCAGAGATTGAACAGCATGTCGCGACTCTGGTCGTGCACCAGCTTGCCCATCAGCCGGTATGGCTTCTGCGCTTCCTCCAGAGAAGCGTTCGGGGCGATCCGCCCGTAACTGCACCAGTCGTACTTGAGGAAGTCGAAGCCCCACGCCGCGAACTGACGCGCGTCGGCTTCCTCGTGTTGGTAGGCCCCTTCGTACCTGGCGCACGTCAGAGGTCCGGGTGAAGTGTAGATCCCCGCCTTGAGGCCTTTACTGTGGATGTAATCGGTCAGCGCTTTCATATCCGGGAAGTTGTGGTTGGAGAGGATGTTCCCCGAGGCGGATCGCGGCTCCCCGCCGATCGCAGGATCGTCCGCTCCCGGCCTTACCATCCAGCAATCGTCGATGTTGACGTACTCGTAGCCGACGTCGGCCATGCCGGAGGAGACGAGCGTATCGGCGGCCTCGCGCATCAGCTTGTCCGTGATGCGATTGTAATGCGTATACCAGTCGTTCCAACCCATGGGTGGAGTCAGCGCCAACGTGTCACCCACCACGAGCTTAAAGCCGCGGATGCTCTTGCCTTTCGGATTGGAGGCGCGAAACGTGATCGGGTACTCTCCGTTTTTCGATGGGGCTTCGCCGGACACAATGCCGGTGGCCGGATCGAGCTGGAGCGACGCCGGCAGCCCCTGGGCGGAGAAGTGGATCGGACGCGTTCCGGTACACGGGATGCGATACAGGAACGGCCGCCCCGGGCGCGCTCCGTATACTTTTGGTCCGTGGATAGCGGGCGCCGGTCCGGGTTTCGGGGTCAGAATAGGCTTTGCGCCCTCCTGCGCGACAGCCGGAGAACACGCGGCCAGCACAAATGCCGTCGTGATACTGCGAATTTGCGAAGATCTCATATGGCCTCCGTGAGACGGATATCGAAGTTCCAACAGCGCCCGCCCGAGGCGGGCAGGTGATTTCTGCAAATCCCGGTCAGGCTATCGGTCATATCGCTGGCCGGCTCGATGGCAAGGTGCGTGCAGCCGTGCCAGCCGCCATGCGTTAACCACAGTCCCAGGTGCGGAATCTCGCCGGGGTCGAACCGGAACTCGAGGCGCTCGGCGCCACGGCAGAGCGCACTCCACCCTTCGCTGAGCCCAACGAAACCGGCGAACAGCTTCACGAAACTTCCCGGTGGACCGTCGCCGACCCGGTCGAGCCGGACGCCGGGCCGCGGAGCCGGCCACCCCCAGGTTCCCGTGGCTGCCAGACCTGGATAGCCTTGGCTCGTAGCCACGTGAACGCGGCAAATGGACGGCGGCAGTTCCAAGCGGTCGCCGCTCTCCACGGAGATCAGCGGATGAAAAGCCCACAGATAGGGCATCGCCTCCCTTGCCGGATTGTCGATGCGGTAGTCGAAGTGAGCCATCGGGCCGTCGAGGCGGATCGACCGGCTCAAATGCAGGCCTGAGACAGGGAGGCGCACAAACGTGCGGATGCACCCGTCCCGAAAGGCGGATTCGTCGATCTCCCAACGTGCCGTCCATGCCTCTCCATGGTCCGGAAGCTTCCTGCCCAAGACGGTACAGGCGGCGATCGTCGGAACACACTCCACTGCTCCCGTGAGCGGTCCACGCTCGAACGGGTCGCCCCAGCGGTTCTTGAACAGGGCGCCCGACGGACGCCATAGCCACTCCCGCCCGGAACGCGCCGAGCGCAGGCTGCAGATATTGGCGCCGAGTTCCGGAACCACCACGAGTTCGAGTTCCTCCGTCCGCAAGCCGAATGCGGCAAAGCCGTCGCGGCGCGTAGTGAACGGCCCGGCGAGCCGGTCACAGGCGCTATCGCACATTGCGCCCCCGAGCCTCGATCCCGGCCAACAAATCCGACGCCCGCGCGTGGCTGGCGTCCATCGCCAGCACCTGAGCCAGGCGCCCACGCGCCCGCGCCTCCCGGCCGAGCGCCAGCTCTGCCTGCGCCTGCAGAAACCGCGCGGCAATCGTGCGCCGCCGTTGCAGATCATCGTCGAACACCAGCATATCCGGCAGCGAAGTCGCAAAGTAGTCCACGCGGGCCGGAGTCCGCAGCAGTTCGTCCGCCTTCTCCAGCAGCTTGCGCAGGAACTTTTGGGCTTCGGCCTTTCTTCCCAGTTCCCGCAGGGCCAGGGCGTGGAAGCAGTCGTTCTCGAGAATGCCGTTACGGGCGGCTTTCCGCCACCAGCGCCTTGCCCCAGCCGCGTCGCCAACCTCCCGGCAAGCCACGCCCAGCCAGTAGTAGACTTCCCGCTTGTCCGCCAGCAGATGCCACGCTTCGCCCAGGCTTTCGGGTGGTGCGAGGGCCCCGCCGATCAGGCGCACGGCTTCGGCGGGATCGCCCATCTTCAGTGCCGCGCGCCCGAGCGCGAGGCAGGTGCGCACGTACTGCTCCAGCGCCTGCCCTTCGCCGCCCTCCCATGGCTGAAAGCGGCGCGAGTCGAGGATGGCACGGGCCTGCTCGTGCTTTCCCGTCTGGTTCAGCAGTGCGGTGTACTCCAGCGAAAGGTCGTCGCGCAGAGCAACGAGACTGGAGAACCGCTTCAGTTGCGCCAGCCGGCGAGCCGGCGCTTCACCCGTGCGCTTCCAGAGTTGGTCGCGTTCGTACAAGACGCGCGCGTCACCGGGATTCGCGCGCAGAGCCCGGTCGAACGCCCGGCGGGCTTTTCGCGGATCGCGCAGCACATTGAAATAACCGATCCCCAGATTCCTCCACACGACGGAATACGAGGGATCCAGGCGCGCCGCCTCCTCCCAAAGCGCGATGGCTTCGCGGTGGCGCCGCCTCCCGTACAGCAGAGTTCCCAGATAATAGGGCGCCCGGGGATCACGGGGATCGGCACGGCGCGCGTTTTCCAGAATCGCGATCTCTTCCAGGCGGTTGGGGAAGCAATAATCGGGCCGGGTACGGCGCGCTTTGGAATAGCATGCAGCCGCTTTGGAAGCCGCCCCCATACGCGCCCGCAGGTGACCGAGCGTGTACCAAACCATGGGCCCGGAGCCATCGCTGGACTGCATGTCCGCCGCCTCCAGAACGGCAACCGCATCGGAGAACTGCCCGGCGCGAACAAAGTCGAGAGCGAGGTCCAGGCGGGTCTGGTTGTCGCAATTCAGCGGGCATCCGGCGAGGTGGCGTGCCCAATCGTCGAGCGGGTCAAGGGCCAGCGTCGCTTCGAGGAGAGCGCTTGCCTCCTCCTCACGACCAAAGCGGCGAAGAGCAATCGCTTTCAGGTTTCGCGCCTTCAGATGATCGGTATTCAGCCGGAGCGCGCGGTCGAGATGATCGAGAGCCGCGCTCCAGTCGCCGCGCGCCGCGTCCAACTCGGCTATGGCGTGGTATCCGGCGGCCTGCCACGCCTGGTTCCAGGTGGCCTTGTAGAAAGCCGCGTAGGCTTGTTCATCCTCTCCCAGGTAGCGCAGCGCCACGCCGAGGTTGAAGTACGGCTCGCCGTCGTAGGGGTTCGGATTGCGCCGTGTGAGCGTGGCCACCGCACGCCGGAAGCGCTCCGCAGCGGCGGCAAATTCGCCGCGGCGCAGGTGCCACCGGCCCATCGCATTGTTGCAGCGCGAATCGGCGGGATCGCGGCGCAGGGCTTCGCGCCAGTAATCCTCGGGATATCGGGTGGCGTGCCGGTACTGTTCCAAGTGGAGCCCGGTGAGATACAGCTCATCGCTCGACGGGATTTCACGCGGCAAAGGCGGCTCGCTCGCCGGAGGCGGAACGGCAGTCTTGCTCTCGGCCGCCGGAGTGTAGCGGATCAACTCCCGGCCGTCGTTGGCGCGGACCACCAGCGTCAGGTCCGTTTCCTTCGTCCCGCGGGAAACAGCGTATTCTTCGACGAAAGGAACTTCCGGGCGGAGATCGCGTGGCCACATCGCCTGCCGCGCACCGCGGCGCAGAAGTTCCACCTGGGACCCCGGAAACGCCGAGGAAGCGCACACGCCGATCCGCACGCGCCCCCTGGCCGCGCGCAGGCTCAGCGCCGCGTCGAGATTCGCCGCCATGGCGGGCCCGATCTGGCGGATCGGATACCAGAACTGGCTGAAGGTTTTTGTCTCTCCGGGGGCGAGGAACGAGAAGTCGGGCTGGTTGTCCGTGTAGACGCCGGCCATCAGCTCGATGTACGGCCCGTCTTCGTCCGTCAGGTGGCGGTCCCACGCATAACCGAAGTCGTGATTGCCCCAGGTCCACTGCTTCTTGCCGGGCGAGATGTGATGATTCGCCACGTGGACGAGGCCAGCCGCGCGGGCATGGTCGTATCCGCCGAAGAAGTCCTGCTGCGATCCCATGGCCATGTAGCTGGTCGGCACGGGGATGTTGGCATACCAGCTGAGGTCGTCGGCCGGGTAGTCGCCGGGCGGCACGAACTGCCGCGGCGCCTCATTCTCCGGCACGCCGCGTTTGCCGCGGCTGCGATAGTCAACACCGTAATAGATGCCGGTGCACGCGGGATAGCCGCTCATCGCGCGCCGGGCGTGGTCGGCGACATAATGCACGTCCGGCGGGAAGAACGATTGGTAGCGCTCGTGAACGCGGACGCCGGCGTTGGCCCACCAGAGATAGGTTTGCGGAAACGGCGTGCCGTTATAGAGGCGGACCTTCAGTTCCAAGAAAGCCTTCCCCGGATGCAGGCAGACGCCGTGCATGCCCTTCAGCCGGTTCATGGGATCATAATCGCCGCACCAGACGGTGCGCGAGCCGTCCGCTTCCTCTTCAATATAGGTGCGGACGGGCATGAAGGTGGCAGGGCGGTGGTGCTGGGGCCAGTTGAACTCGACGCCGCCGGAGATCCATGGCCCGGCCAGCCCGACCAGTGCCGGCTTGATCACGTTCTGGCGGTAGAAGAAGTCGTAGCCGTTGATCTTGTCAAGCCCCACATGGATGCGGCCACCGATCTCCGGCAGCACCATCAGGCGCAGGAACTCATTTTCCAGGTGCAGAGCTTTCCAGGCCCGGTCCGTCTTGTCGCCAGAGATGCGGTCCGTGAACGGCAGCGGGTAGACGCAACCGCTGCTCCCCTGGTAGACGCGTTTCTCCAGGAACATCGGGTTGCGGTCCGGCGACAGCGGCTCGTAGGTGGGGATGACCACCGGTTGAGACCAGGCTTTGACACTCCCCGTTTGGCCCGCGGGCGCACCGGGTAATTCGAAAGATCGAGGCATAGTATCAGTAACCGGCCGGCGGTGCGATCGCGCCGCCGGCCTTTCCTAACTTGATGGACAACCCCTTGGTCAGAACGAATAGCGAAGGCTCATCTGGAGGATCCGCGGGTCGTTCGCCCCGGTGATCCGGCCGAAAAGAGCGGAACTGAAGGTGGAGGTCGGGTTTCCGAGATTCACGCGGTTGAATGCGTTAAACATCTCGAGGCGGTACTCCAGCTTGTGGTTTTCGGAATACGGCATGGTGAAGGCCTTGAAGATCGACCCGTCGAAATCGGCGAGGCCCGGCCCCTGGCCGGCGTTGCGGCCCAGCATCCCGAAGGTGCCGGCGGCGTTGGCCCGGAACGAGGCGGTATTAAAGAATTGTGCGATCTGGTCACCGCGCGAGCGATCGCCGGAGAGGCCGATCGGACCCGTGATGTCAGCCCGGTCAGCGCCGATCCCGCTGAAAGAGTTGTCCGCGCCGGCGAGGAAGTTCAGCGGTCCGCCCGTTTGCATCAGGACGATGCCGTTGATCTGCCAGCCGTTCAGCAAGTACCGGGACGGACCGGTGAAAGCCCCGGGCAACTGATAGTTGAAGGACGCGGTGACCCGGACTTTGCGGTTGAAATCGGACGGGCCGTGATCCTTCATGTGGCTATCGTACGGATACGCTCCGACATTCCCCTCGAAGGCAACGTAGGAGGCGAGGTCGGTGGACTTCCCCCAGGTCAACCCTCCGAGGAACGTCAGGCCGTTGGCGAAGCGCTTCTCGACGCTGGCCACCAGCGCGTGGTAGTCGGAGATGCCGTGCGTGTCGGCAAGCGAGACTGAGGTGAACTCGGGACGCGGGCGCCGGCTGTTGGTATTGGCGATGGTGGCGCCTGGGCCGTAGACCGCCGCATTAAGCTCGCCGGCGTCATACAGGCTGCGGCCCGCCGATCCCTGGTAGGCGATCCGCGCCACCAGGCCCTTAGGCAGCGCCTGCTCGATGGTGAAGTTCCACTGGTGAATGGAGGGCATCCCGAAATCCGGGTCGAAGCCGACCATCAAAAAGGGCGTAGGGAACACTTGGTTGGGACCGATGGGCCGAGTCACTGGGTAGGGATTGACGACTCCCTGATAGGGGTTGGCGAAGCTGGGCGGGGCGGTGATGTCCACGCGCACTGAGTTGGGCGGCGAAGTGAGCTGGCGGTTGTACATGAGCGCCATGGCGGCGTCATGGAACCGCCCGTAGCCGGCCCGCAAGCTGGTTTTGCCGTCGCCAAAGACATCAAACGCCACCCCCACGCGCGGATCGAAAACGGCGTACTTTGCTGGCACCACGGTGACGGGGACTCCCGGGTCGCCTCCAGCCAGCACACCGGGCGGCAAGGTCGGGAAGCGCTGCGAGCGGATACCCGCGGCGTACGCCGCCTGGTTGAATTCCGAAATCTGGTGCGCGGGCACGTCGGTGAACTGGATAAAGGGACTCCAGCGCAGGCCGAGGTTGAGCGTCACACGCCGGTTAATCTTGAAATTGTCCTGCGCATAGGCTCCGTATTGGTTGCGTGCCAGGTAGTCGTATAGAGGCGAAATCTGGTAAAACGCGCTCATCTTGCCGTACATGAAATCAGCGAGGTTGTTCCTCGTGAACTGGCCGCCGAAAGTGATGTTGCCGTCGGAGTTGTAGTCCTGGTCGAGGATGCTCTGGTCGCGCGTGATGTCCATTCCGAAATCGAGTTGATGGCGCCCGTGGATCCAGGTCCAGGAGTGCTGGAGGTTGTACTGGTTGCGGGCCACCCGGTACAGTGCGTTCTGGGAGTTACCGAAATAGCTGCTCACCGAGAAACGGAACGTATCGCCCTTGGACATGATCGGCACGTTGATCCCCAGGTCCTTGTTGCCGGAAAAGGGCTGGTTGATCTGGATGTTGAACGTCCGGCTAAAGCTCAGGGTTGTATTGGTGAGCAGTTGGGGCGTAACGGTGTATGTGTCGGTCAGGTTCACGCTTTGGCTGCGCCAGCGCTTGTCGGGAATGTTGGTGAGGCGGTTGTTCTCATCGATGATACCCGGATTGCTCAGGTTGTCGAAGAAGTAGCGGCCGGAAAGGTGATGATTCGAAGTGAACTGGTGGTCGATACGGCCGATCAACTGGTTGCCGCTCTGCGACGATGCCTGTACATAGTAGAGCAGACCGTTGGACTGGTTCGGCAGCGGGATGGTCTTAAGCACGTTCTGCGCCACCGGGTCCAACTGCGAGGCGGGTATGATGTTGCCCGGCACCGGCTGTTTGGTGACCGGGTCGATCAGTTGCGTGCCGGGCAGCATGCTGGAAAAGTCGCCATGGCGCTGCGCTGTGGTCGGCACGACCGCGGTGGAAAGGGGTGGACGCTGCCGCAGTTCGGTCCCCTGCCAGGAAACAAAGAAGAAGGTCTTGGTACGGATTATCGGGCCGCCGAGGGCCGCGCCAAACTGGTTGCGCTTCAATCCGTCGTCGGCGGCCGAAAAGAAATTGCGCGCGTTCAGAGTGGAATTGCGCACGTATTCGTAGGCCGAGCCATGGAACGCGTTGGTGCCGGACTTGGTTACCATGTTGACAACACCGCCGCCGCGGCCGGCGAACTTCGCCGAGTAGTTGTTCGTCTGGAAGCTGAACTCCTGGATAGCGTCGGGGTTGGGCGCGACGTTGGCCACTTCGGTGTACGGGTCTTCGTGGAGACCGCCATCGAGCACGAAAGTAGTGGAGTTGCCGCGTCCGCCGCTGGCCGAGACGAGCTGCGACTCCGGCCGCGTGGCGATCTGGTTGAAGGCGCCGGTGGCCACTACCGTGCCAGGGGTTAACTGCATTAGTTGGAATACGTTCCGGCCGTTGAGCGGCAGTTCGGCGATCTGCTTCTGGCTGATCACCGTGTTGAGAGTGGCGGTGCGCGTATCCACCGACACCGCGTCAGCGGTAACTTCCACCGCTTCGGAAACCGAGCCGACCGTCAACGTCAGGTTGATCGTGGCGTTCTGGTCCACTTCGAGAACCAGTTGCGGCACAGACTGCGTCTGGAATCCCGCTTTGGTGACGGTGACCGAATAGGGCCCAGCGGGCAGCGCGGTGACCGTGTAGAAGCCCAACTCGTTCGACTCGACTGTGCGCTCGATGCCGGTGGCGACGTTCTTCACCGTCACCGTTGCCGCGGGTACTGCCGCTTCCGAAGCATCGACGATGGATCCCGCTATAGATGCCGTGGCGCGCTGGGCAAGCGCCGGCCCGGCGAAAACGCTCAGCAGCGCGAGGGCTGCGAACGCTAACAGCGAAATTCGTAGTGCCAGTTTGACTGAAGCGTTGCTCACAAGACTAACCTCCCCAGTTCCGACTATTTGGTTTCACTACCCGGTGGCGCCAACTCCAGCAGTTCCTGCCCGTAGACGGGTAACTCCAGCCGGATACCGGCGTCATGGAGAGACTGGCCGCTTATTGTTCCATACGATTTACCGGAGAACAGACCGGTAACCCGGTACAAAGCGCCGCTTTGTACCCACGGTATGTTGACTTGCCGGGACGCGGGGCCGGCGCTGCCGCGCAGCACCACTACCGCGCCATGGCCGGCTGCGTCGAGTTTGCCCCACCAATGCCAGTCCACGTCGGTGGGCTCGGGAACGCCGCTGAATTGAAAATGCCGGTAGATGCCGTAGAGCTTTTCGAGCCTGCGCACGGCTTCCAGCCGGTTCCGGTAGTGGGCGATGTTTTCCTCCGTCAACGTGCGGGAATCGCCCGAAAAGCACACAGGCATGCCCATCAGCCAACTGGCCACCTGCCGGTCCTGAACCTGCGCGGTGAGGCTGCCCTTGTGGTTGGTGGTGGCGGCGGCGTAGAACTCCAGCGGGTAAAGCGGCAGCCCTCGTTGCGAGTAGAAGCGCTGGCGGGCCAGCCAACAACCCCGCCGCAGCGCCTCCGCGTGCTCCTCGGCGGTGACCGTTTCCTCCGCGCGGCCGGGGAATTCGCGGGGAATGTTGCTGCCGATGGCTTCATTGGGCGGGATGTGGAAGCGCGCAGTGTGCTTGAGCGCGGCGAGGTCGGCGGGCACGCCCGGAGTGCCCCAATAGATCTCGTGCGTCAGTTCGTTGACCACGTCGGGCGCTTGCCGCCGCAGATCGGCCTGAGCCGCGAGCAGGCCGCGCAGGCCGCGTAGAAGCGACTCTCTGCGTGTCCGGCTCTCGTGGCCCTCGGCTATGTCGCCGAACATGACGTTGGTGAAGTCCTGCTTGAGGTACGATACGCCGAGGCGCTTCGACAGCGCCACCAGGTCCTTCACGTAGAAGTCGCGCCAGGGGGAAGTGAAGCTCATGGCGAATCCCGGCAAAGCCGGGCTGCGAATTATGGGAGGGAGGATCGGTGCATCCGGAAAGGCGGCAAGGTCGCGCGAGTCCTTGTCCCGGAAGTCGGAGAGCCACAGGCCGAGCGAGAGTCCCTGGGAGCGGATGAACGCCGCTGTGGCGGCAAAGTCCGGGAATTTCGCCGTGTCCACGTCTGTCCCCAGCCGACCCTTCTGCCAGCCGTCGTCCAGGAGCATTTCCGTGAAGCCGCTGCGCGTGGCGATCCCAGCCAACTGGCGGACCAGCTTGTCGTCGATGTTGTTGTAGAAATAGGCCCAGGTCATCCACTGCGGACCGTGTATAGGCGCGGTGTCGGCCGCGATGCCGATGCGCTTGTGGACGAACTCCATGTAGGGACCTTCCAGCGTCCGGTCGAGCGGCGTGGATACGGACGAAACGGTGCGCGTGACGGGTCCGCTGTAGGCGTAATAGAAGACCGGCTCGCTCACGAACTCCTCGCCGGGCCCCAGCACCCATTCGAAGAGGCTGGGCGCGTAACTCATCGCCCCCTGGTCGGTTATGGTGCGCAGCGCGGACGGGATCTCGCTGGCGGCGATCAGTCCGAACAGGGATCCCGGGCTATCGAACGCTACCACGCTCGGCTGCACGCCGAACATACCGGCGGCGAGCGGCTTACGGGTCAAGGCGACCAACTGCACGTCGTCCACCACCAGGCGCTCCAGTCTCAGCCACTGGGAGCCGCCGTTGCGGACCGTAACCCACTTGCGCACGGCCGGGTAGCCGTCGTAAAGCTCGTAAACCAACTCCACGGCCAAGCCTTCGAGCACCGGGGCTCCGGCGAGGGGCGTGCGGACGGTGAGCCGCGTCACACCGGCGGACGGTTTGGTGACGCTGGTCGCGGGGGACGAGGCGGCGAAACCCCGTGACGAGGCCACCACCGGCCACGCGTCCACCCACTTGGGCGCATCCGGCCGCGTGTCGTCGTAGCGTCCGGGGTCGAATTCGTCGCCACGCCATCGCCCGCGCATTGTGCCGGTGAAATCGTTCATTTCCGTTTCGCCGGGACGTAGCCCGCGGGGGCGGCGGTTGTTCTGTTCGCGCGAGACAACTACTGAAAACTCACGCGCCGGGAAGGCCAGCATCTGGTGGCCGCCAACCGTCAGGCTGACTGTCTGTACGGCGCCTCCGCCGAGCCGGATGACACGCTCCAGTGAACCCGACTTCAAGACCGCCCGATCTCCGGTGACGGAGATCTCCGCTCCCAGGACAGCGCCTGTTACTCCGAGGCCAACGGCTAAAGCGAGGAGGCCCGGACGAGGTACCACATGCCTCGCCATGTGGCTCATGTTATTCCAGTGATTTAGAACCTGAAATAGCTAATTCGACGAATTATATGGACGATGCTCTGATACGATAAGGTAATGGTTGTAACTTCCGGCGGAATCCCGGAAGGCTTTCCGGGGCAGCGTATCGTGGTTTTGCCGCGCCCGATCGTGCGGCAGGCTTTGGACGGCCAGGTTCCCATCACCCTGGTCCCGTCCGACGTCGGATATTTTCCCGACGCCGCTTCGCACTATTTCGAGCGCCCGGCAGGCTGCGGGCAACTGATCCTGATCCTTTGCGTACGCGGCGCCGGCTGGGTGGGGCTGAGGGACGCGCGCTTCGACGTGACAGCCGGACAGTTGGCCGTCATTCTCCCCAACGAACCACATCGCTATGGCGCGGACGAGCGGCATCCATGGACGATTTACTGGTGCCACGCCGCCGGTCCCGCCGCCGAGCGGCTGGGCACGATGTTGCGGGGGGACGCTCCGTCTCCGGTCTTCGAGACCGACGATCAGCCACGTCTTGCCGGCCTGTTTGAGGAGATCACAAACGAACTCGCCGGCGGCTACGGAATCAGCCACCTGATCCCCGCTTCCATGGCCCTGGCTCACCTGTTGGGGCTGGCGATAGCCGACTGCCGCCGCCACAACGCCCCTTCGAATACCCTTCTGCGCGTCCGGCGGGCGATCAGCTACATGCAGCAACGGCTGGAAGAGCAGATCAGCGTTCCCGAACTGGCCAGCATGGTGAACCTCTCCGCCTCCCATTTCACCGCCGTGTTCCGCAAGACCACCGGATTTACGCCCCTCGACTATTTCATCCGCCTCAAGCTCCGGCGCGCGTGCGAACTGCTGGACAGTACCACCTACCCGATAAAGCGCATCGCTGAAGAGCTTGGCTTTTCGGACGCCTTGTACCTTTCGCGGGTGTTCCACAGGATTCAGGGTATGTCGCCGACGGAGTACCGGAACACGACCAAGGGCTAGTGGTAGTCAGCCTGGGCGGCCGTGCCCGCGGCGGATCGTCCACAATCGGTTCCAGCAGCGCCAGAGCCTTGCTCTCGAATACGTGCGGATTACAGGAGGTGTCCCTTGGCCGATTCTCTAGCCGCCGTCGAACGGCAACGCTCCGACATCCTGATGCGGATTCTGCAACTGGGTGATCGTCGATCTCTGCCACGCCCGCCAGCATCTATGGGAGTTAGCGCGCAAGCTATACCCCAACGAGGAAGTCTGTCAAAAGGCATGGATCCAAGGTCCATCAAAAACACCTGCTCGGCAAGGGCAAAATCGAAAAACTGGTGTCTGCGCTTCACGCCCTCCATTCCCCCAAATCCCGAAGTCGCTGCAAAGATACGCAGCGAAGCAGAGTACTTCGAGGCGAATGGGGAGCGGATGCGCTACCGGGCCGAGCAGATGGGCCACACGGTGGACGGCAACGAAAACGTCTACACAAGACCTCACTGCAACGGCGGCGCGCAGCCGTCAACGCGCTCGAATCCGCACTGATTCTTGGACCAGAATGGCTAGAGCCAAGATCTGATTGCTTGGAAGTTGTTGCCAATGGTGACCGACAGCGCCGGTCATGCAAATGCGCGGGCAGGCGCCATGCCTGGTCCAGAGCGACTCTTGTCCGCCTAAGAAGTGGCTGGTTGGCTGGGGGGCCCGGTGGGTGCTCGCCCACGCTCCGGTCTCAGCCGGCCCGTCCTGCCCAGCGTCAAGTTTGGCAAGTCGGTCCGATTGGAGCGACCGGTAGTAGAGGATCATCCGCGCCTGCGCACGCTTCGAGCGTCAGCGCACGTTCTAGGAGGGGGCGTGGTTTTTCGGGAAATCGGCAGACACCTTCCGCGAAGAAAGTGGGGATTGGGCCGGGTAGAAAGGCGAGGCAAGCGACGCAAGATCTGCGTCGGTTCCTGGCATGACTACATCCTGATCGACAACACAGAACGCCGGGGCATTCGCGAGAAAGTGCCTGGTACAGTGAAGGAGATCGGAGATAGGCGGCCCAGCGCGATGACGAAACTCCGCGACGTGCGCTCCCAGTTGGAAAGCCAAGGAAGGCCGGACGCAGCCACTCCGCCATCAAAAAAGTCCGCACACAACCTCAAGGCCATGTTCGAGTTGGCCGTGGACGAGAAGCCAGCGTAGCAAAAGTGCGGGGGAAGTTACTCAGGAGAAAGCCCGGCGGAAATTGGTTAAGTACTTTGAGATGTGATACGCCCGGGCCGATTCGAACGGCCGACCTTTTGCTCCGGAGGCAAAAGATATCAATCACTTACGAGCAGCGCCGCATGAAAACAAAAGACTTGTGCGGTTGATGCCGTGGACCCTACTTGGACCCTGGTTTCCACGTTGGTAATCCACATGCCTTCGCGCGTACGCGCGCGGTCGCGTCGGCCTTCCAGCAGTCCCCAGAATTAATCTCTGCTTCACGGACAGGTTTTCCACAGCGCCCTATAGGAGCACGATCCCAACAAGGCCGCCCGCTGATGTGGACGGCTGGCGTACGGTGTCGACACTGCAAGGCCGCACTTCTCGCGCCCAGAGACGGTGGGTGCTATGCCTTGCGCCGTGCGGTCCTCACGCCGAGCGTCACAGCGCCTATCATCAGCAGGATACCTATTAGCGCGGCGCCGGGCGCGTCATCAGTGTCACCGATGTAGATGCCAGCGGCGGCAATGGCTACGCCGATGGCAACAAGGCCGAGAGCCTTAACGGAGTTCGTGGCGGAGGATATCATGAGATCTCCTTTCAAAGGCCGTCTCACGACTATAAGTAACCTTGTCGCATAAATCAATACACAGCGCTGTGCTGCGTTTGTGTTTGCGGCTTGCGGCTGGCCTGCTCGCGGCGTGCAGTGGGTGGGCGACGCGCTCTGCATCGACGCGGCTGCCTGGTTTCGTTCATCCCGTTCGAACCGATCGGCCTCGAATCCTGCGGTGCCAAAGCGCTGTGCCATCGCAGCCCTGGCAGTTGCGTGCGTCCTGAGTCCTCGCGCCATCGCCAGAGCGTTTGCCTGGGGAGCAAACGCTCTATCTCCAAATTGTCGTATGTTCTTAATCAGTTCCGGCCCAAGTTCCGGACCTTCGTTGGACACACGGACAACGGGCACCGAACAGAAGCTCGTAACACCATGAAGTTTTGGCAAAATATGGTACGCCCGGGCCGATTCGAACGGCCGACCTTTTGCTCCGGAGAGGAATGGTGACAAGGCATAAGAGGCCCTCATCAGGGCTGCGGCCGCCGCATCCCGGTCTATCCTTACCTTGATACGATGTTTTAGCCCACCGTTAGACGACGACAACTGCGGCGGCACAACGGCTCCTTGCATTGTTATGTTCAGCACATCCCGGCCATCGAGACTTATCCTTGCGTTCCTGCTGTTCGCGGCCGCAGTGGCCTCCGCCGTGGACCCGACGCAACCGGCAAGCACCTATCTCCGCACCACCTTCACCGTCGAAGACGGGCTCAGCTCTAACGTCGTCAACGCGATTGTGCAGACGCGCAACGGATTTCTTTGGCTGGGAACCGACGCGGGGCTCGAGCGGTTCAACGGACACCGTTTCACACCCATCTACTTTCGAGGTCCGCAGTCAACCCCGCAAGGCATCGTCAGTTCCCTGGCGGAGGGACCGGACGGCGACCTGTGGGCCGGCACGAGCGCCGGACTCGTGCGGATCCCGAGCACGGCTCTCGACTACTTCGACCGGTCGCTTACCACGTTCTACCACCTGGGCGACGGTGGAGCCGACGAGATCACCACGTTGCGCTCCACTGCCGATGGCGCGCTGCTGGTCGGGACTGCTGCAGGTCTCTTCCGTTTTCTTGGCGGCAGGTTCGAGACCCTGCTCGCCGATGCCTTCATCAACTGCATAGAGGTGACCGCGAACGGTCACCTTCTCATAGTCACCCAGCGCGGGTTCCTGGAGTTGGCCGGATCGAGTCCCGTACCGCATCCGGGCCTGCCCCAGGAATTAAAGGTCGCACCGGACGCGATCTTTCACGTTTTTGAGGATCGCGAGGGAATCCGCTGGTTCGCGACCAGCGCGGGTCTGGTGCGAATCGCAAACGGAAAAGTCGAGCGGATTGGGCCGTATGGTGGTCCCCATGCGCCCGCTGCGCTGCGAGTGTTTCAGGACCTTCAGGACAATCTCTGGAAGTCGGAGTCGGTCGGGGTATTCCGTGTTTCTGAAGCCGGCTTCGAGCCGCTGATGCGGTACACCCCAGTCCGTACGATGTACGCGGACCGTGAGAACAACCTTTGGTTGGGCACTAACGGCGAAGGGCTCATACGCTTCAAGGACCGCCCCGTTCGTATGTTTACGAAGAATGACGGGCTGCCGAACAACATCCCCATGGCGGTGCTCCTGCGGCGCGATGGAACTCTGTGGATCGGGCTCAATTGCGGACTCTCGGTGTTCGACGGCGAACGCTTTCGAATGTTTACCGAAAAGGACGGGCTAACGAACTCCTGCGTGTGGTCGCTAGCCGAAGGTTTGGACGGCGACCTGTGGCTCGGGACCTGGGGAGGCGGGCTGATCCGGTATTCGCACGGCCGGTTTACCACTTTAGGCCCCGCACAGGGACTGGCTGGCGATGTGGCACGATCTGTGGTGGCGGCGCGCGACGGCTCAGTCTGGGTCGCTACCCAGAACGGGTTAAGTCAATGGCGCAACGGACGGTTCCGGACCTACACCGTGGCTGACGGGCTCTCCAGCAATCGCGTGGTGGCGGTTTACCAGGATCGTAATGGGGGCATTTGGGCCGGCACAAGCCGGGGACTCAACCGGCTCGCTGGCGACCGCTTCGCTGCAATTGCATCACAGCAGCAGGTCTTCGAACCTCGCTACATCAGCATGGCGGAAGATACTGCCGGTAACCTCTTCGCGCTCTCCGCTCCCAGGGGAATCGATCGCATCGAACAGGAGCGGCTGGTTCCCGTCAACCACGATCTCGATTTGCTTGGCATGCTGGCCTTGCCGGGCGGCGATGTGTGGTTCACCGGCGCCAATGGCCTTTTCCGGCTCTCCGCCGATTCACTCGAACATCCGGAAATTCGGTCCAGCTCGCCGCTCGATTACGCGGCATTCGGCCGGACGGACGGTATGGCGTCAGCGCAATGCAGCATCGGTTCACCGAACATGGCGCTGGGACCGGACGGCAAACTCTGGGTGGCGACGGTGCAGGGCCTGGCGATGCTCGACTTGCGCCGACTGGCGGTCGACAAAAGCAAGCCCAAGGTCTATGTTGACGAAGCCATCGTCGGACGAGAGGCCCGGCCGGCCG
>CAZMRK010000787.1:0-14700 GCA_964568355.1 uncultured Solibacteraceae bacterium
CGATCCGCGCCACGGGGGCAATCGCGAGGCCGCAAGCTGGCGGATGCTGGGCATACCCAATCCGCCGATTCGAGGACGGCTGCACTACGATTTTGCCCACCCCACGCAGCCGGGCGCCTCGCAGAAAGGCTGAGCCATGGCTCTCCCCCACGTCAACGCAGTGATTGTCGGCGCCGGTGCGGGCGGCGGCATTGTGGCCAAGGAACTGGCCGAGGCCGGGCTCCAGGTGGTTCTGCTGGAACGCGGTAAGTGGTACACCCCCTTCGATTGCCGCAAGGACGATCTGCGCAACCAGCGCACTACCGTGCTCGGGAATGCCTTCGGTCCCGATGACGAACGCAATCCGCGCGTGCTGGTGGACGACCACGGGCGATCCAGCATCATCCGCGCCAGCCAGGGCGGTTATCAGAATAATGCGGCCTGCGTCGGTGGCGGCACGTTCAGCTACGGCGCCATGGCGTGGCGTTATCTGGAGAAGGATTTCCGGATGCGCTCGACCTACGGCATCGTTCCCGGGAGCACGCTGGAGGACTGGCCGCTCAGCTACCAGGACCTGGAGCCCTACTATACGAAAGCCGAGTGGGAGATCGGCGTCTCCGGCGACGATACGGGCAACATCTTCCGCGCGCCGCGCGGCAAGCCGCTCCCGATGCCACCGCTGCCGCCGAACCGCGAATACGAGATCCTGCTGCCGGCGGCCAAACGGCTGGGGCTGCACCCGTTCGATATCCCCATGCTGCGCAACAGCGTGCCCTACAATGGCCGGCCCGCCTGCCTGCGCTGCCGCTGGTGCGTGGGATTCGCCTGCGAGGCCGACGCCAAATGCGGCACGCACAATACGGTGATCCCCAAGGCTCTGGCCACGGGCCACTGCGACGTGCGCACCGAGTGTGTGGCCAAAGAGATCCTGACCGATGAGCGCGGACGAGCTACCGGCGTCGCCTATTTCGATGCCGAGGGCCACTTGCAGACGCAGCCGGCCGATGTGGTGGTGGTCTCCTGCGCCGCCGTGGAGTCCGCGCGATTGCTGCTCAATTCCCGGAGCCGGCTCTTTCCCACCGGCCTGGGCAATCGCTACGACTGGGTGGGCCGCAATCTCCAGGGCCACACTTACTCCGGCGCCTCGGGGCTGTTCGATTTCGATGTGTATGATGACGTCGGTCCAGGGGCCGGCATCGCCATCTGCGACTATAACCACGGCAATTCCGGCCTGGCCGGCGGCGCCATGCTCGCCAACGAGTTCGTCCGCCTTCCATACCATTTCGTGAACGCCATGCCGCCCAGCGTTCCGCGATGGGGCAAGGCGCACAAAGATTTCATGCGACGCTGGTATCGCCGCACGATTGTGGTGATGGGGCCTACGCAGGAGATGCCGGTCTTCGATTCGCGCGTGCAGGTGGATCCCTCCGTGCGCGATCACTGGGGCATCCCCGTGGCGCGGCTCTCCGGCGACAAGCATCCGCACACGCTCGAAATCGCCTCTTACATGACCGGCAAGGCCGAACAGTGGCTGCGCGAGGCCGGCGCGATCCAGACCTGGAAGAAGATGCCCGGCCGCGGGCTCAGCGGCGGCCAGCACCAGGCCGGCACCTGCCGCATGGGCAACGATCCCAAGACCTCGGTGGTGGACCGCTACTGTCGTGTGCACGATGTCGATAACGTTTACGTGGTGGACGGCAGCGTTCACGTCACCAACGGCGGGTTCAATCCGGTGCTGACCATCATGGCCATCGCCTATCACGCCTCCGCCAACCTGGTGAAGAACTGGAAAGGCGGACACGCATGAAGCCGGCGCTGCGAAGGGCGCTTTTAGTCGCCGGGCTGCTGGTGCTGGCGGGCCTGTTGATGATTCCGGGCGCCAGCCTCTATTACGAATCCGGCAACGGCGAGGCGTGCGCGCGCTGCCACGAGATCCGCGGCAGCTTCGAAAACTGGCAGGCTTCCACGCACCGGTCGGTGGCCTGCAAATCCTGCCATGGCGATGCGCTGACGCTCGATCCCCAGTTTCACATGACCAACCTGCGGCGGGTCTCCACGCATCTGGCCGGCGACCTTTCCGAGCAGGCGCGACTCAAAGATCGCGACGTCGTGCGCATGATGGAGCGCTGCCGCACCTGCCATCGCCAGGAGTTCGCCGACTGGCAGGCAGGGCCGCACGGCAGCACCTACGCCAAGCTCTTTCTGGACAAGGAGCACAACAGCAAACGGCTGCTGATGGACGACTGCCTGCGCTGCCACGGCGCGTGGTTTGAGGGCAGTATCCGGAACCTGGTCGCGCCCATTAGCACCACGGGCCCCTGGCGCCTGCTGGAAGCGGATCGCGCCGCCATGCCCGTGATCCCCTGCCTGGCCTGCCACCAGGTGCATCGCCACGGGCAGCCGCTGGCCCGTCCGGCCGCCACCCTCACGCCGCCCGGTCCCACCCAGGAGCTCAACCGGCCGTCGCTGGCCTTTTTTGACCGCCGGGAGATGATGTTCGTCTCCGCGGCACGCCTGCCGCTGCCCGCCATGCGGGACGGCGCGCGGCCGGTCAAGATGAGCCCGGACCGCCGCCAGACGCTCTGTTACCAGTGCCACGCCGCCTTGGCTTCCTTTCAGGTAAATAGCGGCGACGACCGCACACCGGTCGGCGTGCACGAAGGGCTGAGCTGCCTGGCCTGCCACCTCAAGCACGGCCAGCAGACCCGCGCTTCCTGCGCCTCCTGCCATCCGCGGCTGTCCAATTGCGGCCTGGATGTCGAAAAGATGGATACGACGTTCAAGGACAAAGACAGCCGTCATAACATTCATTTCGTGAAGTGCGCCGACTGCCACCCCAAGGGGGTTCCTCCGCGCCGGAACGGGTTGCGCGCGGCGGCCGCGCAGTAGTCCTGTTTGTCCTTTATCGAACAGAGTAGCGGGCGATCTGGCCATTAAGATGTAGAAATGCGAGTGCGCGCCCTGCTCCTGTTCGTGGCCGTTTTTCGATTGACGGCCGAGGACCTGGCGCCGCCGAACGGCTGGGCCGTCGAATCGCAGGCGGGGGTACTGGTCTTTCAGCCGAAAACTTTGCGCGGGAATGAGCAGGTTCGCATCGATCTTCACGACTCAGTGCCGCCGGAGGGCAGCCTGGCTTCCTGGTTCCAGTCGCAACTCGGCAGCGCCGCCGTGGAGGACACGATCCGCCGAGGCTGCCGACCCAAGCAGAAAGAAAACGAGATCTCCTGCGTGGTCTCCACACGCGGCGGCGATCATTACGTCTACGCGCTGCGCACCCGCGACGGGCAGTATCGCTTTGCCACCATCCTGATGGCGCCGAATACCCTCGGTGCGATGCGCCATCTGATGGGGATCAAGCGGATCCTCGAAGGCGCGGTGGCCAATGCGGGACGTGCCGGATCGCCGGAGGTTGCACCGCAGACGCCTTCGCCACAGATCTCAGCCCCTGCCCCTGCTCCCGCAGCCGGAAGTACCTCACCCGCAGCGATTCCAATTGAAGGGTTGTACATGATCCTGCGGTATGGCTTCGGTGTGGGCGGAGGTATGACGTCTTATTACGCGCCATACCTGCTTCTGAAGGACGGAACCGTGACCGACGATCTCGATTATGTGCCTCTCACCGACGCGGACATCGCCCGCTGGCGCGGCCGCAAACCGAGGGCGTGGGGCCGCTGGGCCAGGCGCGGCTCGGTGATCGCGATCACCTGGAACGACGCGCGGCGCAAGCCCGAGACCTGGGAGAAGTGGTTCAACGGCCGTCCGGGCGAGCCCGGCCTGCCCCTCAGCGGCCGCTATCGTTCGATTGGCGGCGGGGGCAACACGGCCCTGGGAGGGGATGTGATGGTGGCGGCATGGAAGGATATGGTCTTTTCTCCGAACGGAACCGTAGTGTCCGGCGGCGGCAGCGGCGGCTTCAGCGGAGGGCAGGGAACGGGTGTCAGCGTGGCTACCAGCTCGCGCCAGGCCCAGCGCCAGGCTCGCTATCGCATCGACGGCTATCAGATCGAGTTCACCTATCCGGATGGCCGCCGCGAGCGCAAGTGGTTTTATCTTTACCCGGACGGGAATTCGGTCCTGGGGATCGGCGACTCCGTATTTACCTCGGGTCGTTAGCGTTTTGAGGGGTAATCTCGTTGAAAAACCAGGAACCGCTTGCTGACGCGCGCGGCTCAGAAACATGATCGCGTGTTTGCAGGCACTGTTACCGAGCCGCGACCGTGAGGGAGCGGTGGCCGCGAAGGTTTTTCAACAAGCTCCTAGCGGTCTTTCTCTGGTACGCTAGGCCTGATCCAGGAGGTTTGACCAGTGCTTAACATGCTCGGAGCGTATGGAGAGTGGGCCGCGGGGCTCGAAAAGGATCCGCCGCGGCTGTCGTTCCGGAAACCGGAATGGAAGAGTGTGGCGGAGTGGCAGCCCAAGGCCCGCCAGCGCTATCACGACGCCCTGCTCCAGCCCGACAGCGGATCCACGCCCCGGCCCAAGGTCCAGGAGCATATCGAGTACGACGGCCTGGCCATCGAACACCTGACCTGGCAGCTTCCCTATGGCCCGCCCACCGAGGCCCTGGTGCTGAAGCCTGCCAAAGCCACGGGCCGCCTGCCGGGCATTGTCGGCTTGCACGATCACGGCGGCAACAAGTACTTCGGCCTGCGCAAAATTACGCGCACCAGCAAGGATCCGCACCCGCTCATCGTGCGCCACCAGGATCATTACTATGGCGGCGTGCCGTGGGCCAACGAGATCGCCAAGCGAGGCTACGTGGTTCTGGTGCACGATGCGTTCCTGTTCGGCAGCCGGCGGGTGCGCGTGGCCGACCTTCCGGCCATCATCCGCGGCGGGCTCACCGAGGTGAATCCGGAATCGGCGGAGGAGATCCAGCGTTACAACACCTTCGCCGGCAACCACGAGCACATTGTCTCGAAGAGCCTGCTCTGCGCCGGCACGACCTGGCCCGGCGTCTTTACCGGAGAAGACCAGCGCGCGCTCGACTATCTCTGCTCCCGCCCGGACGTGGATGCGAGTCGCGTGGGGTGCTGCGGCCTCTCCGGCGGCGGGCTGCGGACTGTTTTTCTTACCGGCCTGGACCCGCGCATCAAGTGCTCCTGCTGCGCGGGCATGATGACCACCTGGCGCGACTATCTGTTGAACAAGAGTTACACCCACACCTGGATGGTCTATATCCCGGGGATGCCGCATGATCTCGACTATCCCGAGATCCTGGGGCTAAACCTCCCGAATCCGGTGCTGGTGCTCAACAATCTGCAGGACGATTTGTTCACGGTGCCCGAAATGCAGCGGGCGGATCGCATCCTGACCGAGGTCTACCGCCGCGCCGGTCTCAGCGACCGCTATCGCGCCCGGTTTTACCCCGGCCCGCACAAGTTCGATCTCGAAATGCAGGCCGAGGCATTCCGCTGGTTCGATCGCTGGCTGAAAGCCTGACCCGGTCAGACGTTGACTTCGGACCATTCGACGACGCGGCGCTCGTAGATCGATTTACGTCCCAGCATCGCCGTCAGCGTCGAAATCCGCGCCGAATCGGCGTTGTTCAGCGGCTTCTTCTTGCCGCGCGCGTTGTCGATGAAGGCGGCCAGTGAATGATAGGTGGCCTGGTCGCCGGGAGCCGCATCGGGCACTTCGAGCTTGTGCTCGCCCTTCTGGCCTAACTCCATCCAGGTGGCCGTGGCCAGGTCGATAGCCGCCTGCGAACCGAAGACGCGCTCCTTGATTCCCGAAAATCCCGGCGGATCGAAATAGAGGTGCGTGAAGGTACAGCGGATGTCATCCGGAAATTCGTAGATCACGGTGTAGTTGTCCATCGTGGTCCGTCCCGGCGGAACGTTCTTGTAGAGATTGATGCCGCCCGTGCCATAGGCCCGCAGGGGATGGCTGCCCGCCGCCCACACCATCAGATCGATAATGTGGCAGGCTTGCTCCACGATGTTGTCGCCGGAGCGCGTCCGGTCGAAATACCAGAGCGTCTGGCGCGGCAGGTCGCCGGTGTTCCGGTAGCCCTGCAGGAACAGCACCTTGCCGATGCCACCGCTGTGGATATGGCGCATGGAGGCCGCGCGGTTGGGATCGTGCCGCAACTGGAAGCCGGCCTGGAAGACACCCTTGGCGCTGGCGGCCGCGTTGGTCACGATGCGGCAGTCTTCCGGCGTGAGGGCCATGGGCTTCTCGCAATAGACGTGCTTGCCCAGTTCCATGCTGGCAACGGCCATTTCCTTGTGGAAGTCCACGGGCGTGGCGATCACGACCGCATCGATATCTTTGCGGTCCAGGAGCTTGCGATATTCGGAATAGCCTTCCGGCGAATGCCCGGCCGCCTTGGCCGCATCCATCGCCTTCTGCAACGTGGCGGCGTCGATATCGCAGATCGCCACTACGCGGATGCCCTGCACCTTGAGCATATTGCGCAGCAGGTACGATCCGCGATTACCTACTCCGATAAAAGCCACTCGCACCGCGTCGTTCGGCGACTGCGCGGAAAGCAGGGCAGCCGATCCCACGGCCGCCGCCGGAACCTTCAAAAAATTACGGCGAGTCAAATCCAGTTCACTCATCTCGACTTCCTTTCGGAACTCAGCCCGCGGCGACCAAGGCCCGGCCCGCGTCCATCAGCAGAGAGGTTTCTTCGGGGGAGAAGGTACGCTCCGCCCGGTTGGCGATACCGAGCGTGCCCGCTACTTCATCTCCCTTCAAAATCGGCACGACCAGCGCGCCTTCCATGCCGGTCAGTTTCGCGCCGGATTTCACGTTGCCGCTGGTATCGGTCTGGATATTGCAGACCGTCACCGGCTCCTTCCGTTCGGCTGCCAGGCCCGCCATCCCCTTCCCGATAGGCACCAGTCGTACGCGCTCCAGCACGATCGGCGGAATCCCCCGGCTGGCGGCCTTCAGATGCAGCACACCGTCGGCTTCCAGCAGGTGGATGGTGCCGGTGTCGGCGTGAAAGTGCGCAATGATCAACTCCAGGGCCTCCGCAAGACCGTCCGGCTTGCCCGCCGCTTGTTTGACTTGTTCTGTCAGGCTCATTTTTTCTTGGTCAGATTCTCAAACAAAAATAATCCGCTCTTGCCCGCCACGGCGAAGTCCAGGTCGCCATCGCCGTCGATATCCACCACGGGAATCTGCATGCCGCCGCCGGTGCGGGTGCTGTAGTCGATCACGTGCTTGGTCCACTGCACCTTTCCGTCGTCGGCCTTGCGGAACTCGTACCAGTAGACCCCCAGCGGATCGCGGGCGCCTGGGTCGTGGTCATGCGCCATGTAGCGCTTGCCGGTCACGAAATCCGGACGGCCGTCGCCGTTCCAGTCCACCATGGTCATGGCGTGGGCCTGCGACCAAGTGTCGTCGATCATGTGCTTGGTCCACTTCCCGCCCTCGCCCTGCTCTACCCAGAAGAAGCCATAGTCGTGAGCCATGGTGGTGACGAGGTCGGGCCGGCCGTCGCCGTTGACATCGGTCGCAAAAATAAAACCGGTGGTGCCCAGGTCGAACTCGGGATGCCATTTCCAATCGCCGGAACGTGGATCGGCCGGCGCTTCGAACCAGCCTTTCGGCGTGATGATGTCGTTGCGCTTGTCACCGTTGATGTCACCCGCGCCGATGCCGTGGCCATGACTGGTCGGGCTCACCTGGTGTTTCACCAATGTGCCGCCGCGCGCTTCGTACCATTCGAGCGGGTGCTTCACGTCGCCGAACTGCGGCAGTACTTCGTGCTCTTTGCCGTCGTTGTCCACATCCACCAGGAAGGAGAACTCGATGGGCGAAGTGTTCTCCACCATGTGCTCTTTCCATTCGCCCTTGCCGCGGCCGGGGTTCTCTTCCCAAATCAGCCGCTTTGCGAACCAGGAACAGCTTACGATGTCGATGCGCCCGTCACCGTTCACGTCCAGCGGCAGATCGCTGAAATTGTCGATGTATCCGTTCTGATACGGCAAGGAGCGGAACTTGTGCTGGATCCAGCGCGGCGCCTCGTACCAGTTCTCACCGGAGACCAGGTCCGGCTTGCCGTCTCCGCTGATATCGGCGATCGCGCAGCTTTCATTGGCTCCCAGATCGATGGTGTGCTTCACAAACGGAATCTCATCCGGACGACTCGCCGTCCATGCCAGCGCACCGGCCAGGCACAGCCCGATCGCGATACAATGCCGCATCATGCGCACGATTGTACCTCTTTTACTTTTGGGACCGCCGGGACGTGCGCATCGCGCGCGGATTCCCGTTCGCCTGCCGGCCGCCTGTCTGTTCTGCCTGTGCTTTTCCCTCTCGTGCTCTCGTATGCCGGCTCCGCGTCCGCGCCTGGACGGCCAACTGGCGCTCGATATCAGCCATATCCTGGCGATCGACAACCATGCCCACCCCATGCGAGTGACCGCTGCCGGAGAGAAGGACACCGCCTACGACGCCCTGCCGGTGGAGGCTATGCAGCCGTTTCCGCTTCCCGCGCGGCTGCACCCGGATAATCCGGAGTTCGCATCGGCCTGGCAGAAACTCTACGGGTCGAAGGACGCTAAAGCCAGGACCATTCAGGAAAAGGGCGATCGATATCCGGCCTGGGTGCTCGATCAGCTCAAAATCGAAACCATGCTGGCCAACCGTGTCACCATGGGCCGCGGGTTGGATCGCCCGCGCTTTCTCTGGGTGCCGTTTGACGATGCGCTGCTGTTTCCGCTGAACAATTCGCTCCTGGCCGCGCCCAATCCCGACGCCAAGGTGTTCTTCCAGGCCGAGGAGAACCTGCTGAAGCAGTATCTGTCCGATGCCGGTCTGCGGGGCCTGCCTTCGTCGCTGGACGACTACCTGACCAAGGTCGTCACCGCCACCCTGGAGCGGCAAAAGAATGGCGGGGCGGTCGCGGTGAAATTCGAGGCCGCCTATTTGCGCTCGCTCGACTTCGCCGATGCCGCAAAATCGGAGGCTGCTGCCGCTTATGCCGCGGGCCGGGGAGGCAAGCTATCGACCGCCGCCGCTTACAAGAGTTTGCAGGATTATCTGTTTCGCTATCTCGCCGCCGAATGCGGACGCCTGGGCCTGGCCGTGCACCTGCACGTGGCATTTGGCGCCGGCAGCTATTTCCAGATCGGGGGAGCCAATCCGCTGCTGCTCGAGTCAGTGGTGAACGATCTCCGCCTGCGAAAAACGAATTTCGTGTTCGTCCACGGCGGGTGGCCGTTCACCCGGGAGATGGCCTCTCTTCTCACCAAGCCCAACGTTTACTGCGATTTTTCTCTCCAGACCTACCTGACCTACCCGGCCGCGCTCACCGCCGTGCTGCGGGAATGGCTGGAGTTCGTGCCGGAGAAAGTGCTTTTTGGAACCGACGCTTCGCCGTTCACCGACGAGATCAACTGGGAAGAGACCGCTCTGATCGCCACCAATACGGGCCGCGAAGCGCTCAGCGGGGCTCTCAGCGCCATGCTGCGCGACGGTGAAGTCACGCGGGAGCGAGCCCTCGAGCTAGCCCGCATGGTGCTGCGCGACAATGCGCGAAAGCTGTACGGGCTGCGATGAGAAGAATCGGTCATCGCTCAGCTAAAAAAGCTGAAAGCTGACTGCTGAGGGCTGAAAGCTTTCTGTTGACCGCTTTCCTCCTTATCCGGCTGCTGATACTTCACGATGATGGAAACTCTCCGGTTGGAGGCATCGTTCGGGGCATCGGGTTTGCGCAGACGCTGATCGGCGAAGCCCCGGACCTGCACCACCTGATTGGGGGCCAGGCCGCTTTCCTGCATCAGCCGTCGCGCCGCATTGGCGCGATCGGCCGACAGTTCCCAGTTGGAGTAGCATGCATTCGATGTGAAGGGGCGGGCGTCCGTGTGCCCTTCGATCAGCAGCTTATTGTTCAGCTTGCCCAGTTCTCCGGCCAGCATGCGCAGCATCTCCCGCCCCGATTCGCTCGGCTGGGCGTTGCCGCTTTCGAAGAACGTCCCTACGTCGCTTTCCAGCAGTTCGATCCGCAGCCCTTCGCCGGTTACCGTCATTTGCACCTGATCCTTCAGCATGGCCAGCTCCGGGGCCTTCTCCATGGCCTTCTCCAGCTTGTCCTTGAGCTGGGACATGTTGTCCTTGCCGATCCGCAGGTCCTCGCCCGTACCGTTGATGCCGCTTCCCTGTCCGGCAGCCTTCCCGGATGGATCTTGAAAATACCCGGCTACCGCCTTCCTTACCTTTTCGTTGGTGTTCATCAGCCACAGCACGATGAAGAGCGCCATCATGGCCGTAACAAAATCGGCATAGGCCACCTTCCAGGCGCCGCCGTGATGGAGGCCATGGGAGATCTTTTTCTTGATGATGATGGGCGGAGTCTCGGAGTTCGGGATAGCCATGATCTACGAGCCTCCCCGGCAAGCCTTCTCCATCTCCTGGAAGCTCGGACGTACATGGCCGGGAATCGCGCGCCGGGCAAACTCGATTCCCAGCAGCGGCGACGTGCCTTTGAGAAACGCGCTCACGGCCACTCGCATTACGTGATAGAACTGCGCTTCTTCATCGGCCGCGCTGCCCATCTTGGCCGCCATCGGCCCCACCAGGCCGTAGCACAGAAGAATGCCCAGAAACGTTCCGACCAGCGCGGCGCCTACCTTATGGCCAATCTCTTCCGGCGGTCCTCCCAGCGCGCCCATGGTGATCACGACGCCCAAGACGGCCGCCACGATACCCAGTCCGGGCAGCGAGTCTGCCACTGTGGTGAGCGCGGCCGCCGGTTTCAAGGCCGTCTGATGGTGCACCTCCATATCCAGCTCCATCATCTGGTCCAACTCACAGGGTGTAGGACCGCCGGCCATCGCCATCCGCAAGGTATCGCAGACGAAGTCCCGCACGTGCCCGTCCCATTTGGAGAACAGCTCGCTTTTCGCCGGTTCCTCGACATCGGCCTCAATGCCCACCAAGCCATCCTTACGCGCCTTGTTCATCACCAGGTACATCTGCTTCAACGTATTCAGATACAGACTTTTGGTGAACTTCGATGCGCCGAAGACCGACTTGAACCCGTTTACGATGCCCGACAGAACGGTGGGTGGATTCGCCACCAACAGCGTGCCGGTCGCCGCTCCTCCGATGATCATCAGCTCCGCCGGCTGCATCAGCACTCTCAGGTTTCCGCTTTCCAGCAGATACCCGCCGATGACCGCGCCGAAAACGATAAGAATGCCAAGAATGCCGAACATGTTCTTTTCCTACGTCGCGGGAAACAAGCCGGGGTGTCGGTCGCCGGGGTCGCCGAAGCGCGCTACCGACGACTGATTGCCGCCCGCCGCATGGCAGGCCTCGCAAGCCGCCCTGGCGCGCGATTCGAGGGTATCGAGCGTATCGCCATGCTCGGCCATCGTGCTGCCGATCGAAACCGTCACGCTCAGCGGATCGCCCCACCAGAGCAGGCTGGAAGAGCGCGTCAGCAACACCAGCTTCTGCCCCAGGGTGCCCAGTTGTTCGAGCGAGCAGTGATAGACCACGATCCGAAAATCCGTCCGCTCCCAGCGTGTCAGGACATCGAACGAACCGATGTTTTCATCGAGCGTATTGCCCACCAGTTTCATGACCGCTTCAATCACGCCGCGGCCGAACCGGTGCTCCAGGTCGTCCGGGTGGTCGAGTGCCACCTGCATCCAGCCGACCGGCACCCCGAACGTCCTCCACTCTTCCAGACGCTGCCCGATCTTCATCTCCCCATATCCCCGATTGAGTACACCGATCGATGGATCCAGGCAGCCGAACGGCTCCAGCGCCCGTATCGCATCGCGGCCCGGCGCCCGGGCCTCCTCGAATACCTCCACGGCTCCTACGATCGTGCCGTCGGCATGCTGGATCGCGCGCGCGCGGAGACGAACCGGAACGGAGTGGCCCTGCTTGTGGCGGAGAAAGACCGAGCAGGAACGGCTGCGCCCGTCGCGCATGACGCCCGCCATCGGACATCGTTCCCCGCACAGCAACGTGCCCTCGTAGTCCCGGTGCATCAGCAGGTTGCCTTCGCACAGCCGGCCCATCACTTCGTGCGCCCGATACCCCGTGATTTTCTCGGCTCCTTTGTTCCAGAACCGGATGCGCTGCTCGCGATCCACCATATAGATGCCGTCTTCCAGTTGATCGATCAACTCCTTGTACAGTTCTTCATTCTGGAGGATCTGCGGCACCACGGCGGCTTGTGGATTGACGTCCGGCTGGGACATGTGTACTGCCTCTGAGAAACTTATCGGCCGGAAGGACTGCCTTGTACCGCTCTGGCGCGCCTGAATTGGCCGGCGCGGTACAGTAAGTGCATGCCAAGGGCATTGCGGTTGGCGCCGCTTCTCGTTCTTCTCTGTCTGGTGGCCTGCTCCCGGGGATCCAGATATAAGGCTCTGGTCTTTGAGCCGCTTTCCTCAGCCCCGATCGCCGAGCGTCCCGCCTGGCTCAAGCAGGGCATCGTCATGGTCGGAAACTGGGAGCCGCTTACCTTCCGCCTGCGCAAAGGCGGCGCCCCGGTGGACGTCGTACGCCGTTGGGAAGCTGAACACTCCGAGCAGACCATCCAGCGCCTCAAGCAGCAGGGCGTCAATCTCATCATCGTCAACCTCCATAAAGGCTTCGGGCTCCAGACCGAGGCCCAGGATATCGAGGCCACCCGCCGCCTGGTCGCGCTCGCCCACCGCTACGGCATCCGCGTGGGCGGCTACATCGGCGCCTCCATGTTTTACGAGACCTTCTTCGCCGAAGAACCGGAAGCCGGCAATTGGACGCAGGTCAACGAATGGGGTAAGCCGGTCTACTATAACCCCGAGCAGACCAATCGCTACATGGCCTGCCGCAACAACCCGGGCTACGCGGCTTTCGTCCGCCGCGTCCTGCGCTTAGGTGTGCAGGAACTCAACCTGGACCTCATCCACTTCGACCAGATGGAATGGTGGCCCGAGCCGCGCTCCTGCCATTGCGAGTATTGCCGCGAACTGTTCCGCGCCTATCTTCGTACTCGCTACAGCAGCGCGCAGCTTCGCCTCCGCTTCGGATTCACGCGGCTGGACGATGTCATCCCACCTCCCTACGATCTCTGGGCTCCTCCGGTGCGCATCGCCGAGCTGGACAATCCGCTTATGCAGGAATGGGCGCGCTTCCGTGCCGCCAGTCTGGCTCAACGCTACGGCGAATACGACAACTATATTCACCGCCTCAATCCGCAGGTGGCGCTCGAAGGCAATCCCAACTTGAATTTCAGCTTGAATAAAGGCTTCAGCCAGGGCGTCGACCCGGCCCAGTTGCTCGAACACGGCGATATCGTGTGGAGCGAAGAACCCAACCACGCGGAGTGGACCTCCGACGGCCGCCTGGTCTCGAAGATCCGCTCCTTCAAAGCCGTACGCAGCATGGGGAAGTCCCTGTTCGTTTATACCGGCGGCACGCGCGGGCACAGTTCGCCGCTGCTGCGCATGGCCGAAGCCATGGCCTATAACGACATGAATCTCGGCGATGTCGGCGAGATCGGAGCCTTCACCGCGGATGGCACGTCCATGGCGGCCGAGCCGGAAGGCGAGCGCTACATCCAGTTCTTCCACGCCCATGCCAAGGACCTGGTCGACACCGTCAGCGTGGCCGACGCCGCCGTCCTGCACTCGTTCCCCGCAGTCGAATTCAATCCCGGGGCCAGCGCCGTCAGTACAGCCCTGTTCGAGCAGACGCTGATCCAGACCAGGATCCCGTTCGGCATCATTTTCAATCGCCACCTGAAGGACCTCAGCAAGTACAAAGTGCTGGTCCTCGCCGATCAGGATGCGCTGAGCGACGAAGCGGTCCGCCAGATCCGCGCCTTCGTGGAGAAAGGGGGCGGGCTGGTCGCCACCGGGAGTTCTTCGCTCCTGACCGACTGGCGCCTGCGGCGCGGCCGCTTCGGCCTCGCCGACCTGTTCGGCCGCGACCTGCCGCCCGAGGCCGGCGCTCCCAACCAGCCCGTCCAGCGAACCTTCGGCAGAGGCCGCGTGGTCTATATTCCCCGCGTGGCGCCGTCCACTCCTCCCCCTCCGCCTTCGATGACCTATAACTTTTCCAACCAGTACTGGACCCTGCCGGAAAATTACCGCGACCTGGCTGCCGCCGTCCGTTGGGCCGCCGGAGGCCAGCTTTCCGCCGAAGTGGAAGCGCCGCTCTCGGTCACGCTGGAGCTGGCCGAGCAGAAAGAGACGCGCAACCGCCTGCTTCACCTGGTCAACTACAATCTGGACAAGCCCCTGACCAATCTGGCCGTGGAAGTGCGCATTCCCCCGGATCTCCAACTCCGCGAAGCCGTACTCACTACCCCCGACGGCGGATCGCCGGAGCCTTTGAAGGTCTCTCTACGCAATGGGATGGCCAGTTTCCGGATTCCTCATCTGAAAATCTACGATCTCGTGCTGCTGCGCCTGGAGAGATAGCGTACTAACCACTGGAAACTGGTGGAAACCACAGTTCCAGTACCGCTATGCAGATGGTTCTCCTTGTCTTACGCGGTCTCATGTCCTACGATGGGGCGAAACAGGAGTTGGTTCGATGCGACAATCTGCAAGGGTAAATGTAATGCTCCGCACCTTTCTGGTGCTCGTCTTTCCGGCGTCTGCTCTGCTGGCGGACTTCAGTATGGAACAGACGTCTCAGATCACGGGCGGGGCGGTCGCCGGCATGATGAAGGTAGCCGGCGTGTTTTCCCGCCAGGCGCGCGAGCCCATGCACACGACCGTCGCGGTCCAGGGAGACCGCATGGTGCACCTC
>CAZMRK010000788.1:0-4666 GCA_964568355.1 uncultured Solibacteraceae bacterium
GGCCGTCCGGCGATCGCCAAGGTTGGATATTGCGCGCAGAAACAGATACAGGAAACCGGCATAGAGAACCACCGCCAGACACTCGTTGCCGACGCGGCTGACATCGATCAGCAGTTCGGGCATACAGACGATCAGGGCCGCGACGCCCAGAGCCGGTGTATCGCGATGGAGGCAGCGGCGCGCGATGAGAAACGAGATGGGAACCAGCAGCGAGGAGATCAGGACGCTGAGGAAGCGCAGCAGCAGGACGCGATCTACCAGCGGGCGGCCCTGTACGGCATATGCAAAGGGGGCTGCCATCCAATAGTAGAGCGGCGGCTGCAAGGCTTCGTACGCGGCGGGGCCTGTGGGGGAGGGCCGTGCCGCCCATTCTGGCGGCAACGCCCGGAGGCGCGCCGCGCGCTGCTCCTGCTCCGCCGAAGAAAGGCTCCAGAATGCGTCGTGTGTGACGGAGGGTGGCGGATAGTCGCGCAGACTCCAAGGAAGGGGAGTGAGGCGCAAGGACTCGGCCACCTCCTGGGACACCGGCTCGGTGCGCGCGATCAGGGGCCGGCGATGGAGGGCCATGTTCTCGACCACGGCGAAGTGCGACCATTCATCGCAGCCTTCCCAGAGAGGAAGGATCACGCAATAGAAGCTGCCGCGCAGCAGAAAGCAAAGCCACAGAAACACGCAGAGCGCAGGTGCCACACTTATAAGGACCATCCGGTCCCGTGTTTCACCTACGCTCGCGCACTTATTTCACGGCGATGATGGAGATTTCTTCCAGTTTCGGAGGATGCCCGGCAGCATCCGGTGTGCGATCCACCGGCGGGAGCGGGCTGACGGTGGTACGGGTGGGCGGCGAGTTCTTGAAATACTTGCCGTAAACGCCGTTCATCTTGGCGAAGTCGTCGATGTTATCGAGATACACATTGCTGGCCACGACGTGTGAGAAATCGAGGCCTGCTTCTTCGAGACCATCCAGCAGATTCCGCATGGTCTGCCGCACCTGGTCTTCGACCGACGCGGCCCAGATACCGCCATTCACACCGGGGATAAAGCCGGACTTAGCGGAACAGTAGTAAGTGTCTCCGGCGAAGACGCAGGGGCTGGCGGTGGCGCTGGGCGCCATATTCTTGGGCCGCACCGGCTTGCGATTCGCAGCTCCGGCGACGGCGATTCCGGTAAACTCCATGTGCGCTCCCATGGGCAGGGCATGGACGGGGATGGTGGCGCGCGCCGGGGTGTTACCGAACTCGAAATGCCTGGCGTATACGCGATTCATTACGCCCATGGGGATCTCCTTGGTCATGTACGGATTGACAAAGACCACGTTACCCCAATCGAGGCCGGCGGCGGCAAGCACCGTATGGAAGCGGTCGAGGGCCATCTGTACCTGCTCGGCGGGATCCTCCGGAACTTTGCCGGTGGCCGGGTCGCGGCCCAGAAAGCCGGAGATGAAGACGCGGTCACCCACTTGAACGCCCGGTACGAACGGGCCGGCGATCTTATATCCGGGCGGAACGATGGCTTTCTTGCGCGAGAGATCGCGTACGGCCACGGCGCTGATCTCCACCGGCGTATCGATCGGCATACGGTAGACGCCCACGGTGGCCCGGGCCGGAGGATTCCTGGTGAAATACTTCGCGAGAACCGGATTCATCAGCTCGTACTTGGAGACGTCGGTCAAATAGATCTGCGTATAGACCACGTGCTCCATGGTGAGGTGGGCGGCTTCCACGATGGTTTTGATGTTTTCCAGGCATTGCTGGACCTGCCCCTCGAAGGTCGGTGGAAACTTTCCATCCGCCTGGCGGGCGCCCTGGCCGGAAACATACAGATATTCCGAGGTCAGAATGCCGGGACTGTAAGGACCCACGGGCTTGGCGCCTGGGGGGAAGACAACGTCAACGTTGGCGGCTGCCAGGGCAGCCGCGCTCAACAGGAACAGACTGAGTGTTTTCATCCTTGATAGACTTTCCAGAATACTTCGCGAAATTTCTCCATATCCGAATCGGTTCCGATGGTGACGCGGAGGAAGTTGTCGAGCGGCGGGAAGGGACGGCCGACGGCCACTCCCATGGACGGCATCTTGTAGATGAACTCGCGGGCGTTGCGGCCCACGTCGATCATCATGAAGTTGGCGTTCGGCTCGATGTACTTGAGGTTGCGTTCGCGCAGCCAGTTGCAGAGATTGCGCCGCGTCTTGCCGAGGGCGGCGCGGCGCTCCGGCACCAGAGTCTTGTTCTCGGCGATGGCTGCCAGCACGGCGCGCACCGCCACGATCGAGATCACGTTGTTGCGAAAGGGCGCCATCTGCGCGATCAGATCGGGGCGGGCACAGGCGAAGCCCGCGCGCAGGCCGGCCATGCCGTAGATTTTGGAAAAGGTGCGTGTTACTACCACGTTCTTACCCTGACGAACGTGCGCCAGCGCGCTTTCCAGGTCCGGGGTTTCGCCAAAGTGGATGTAGGCCTCGTCAATGAGCGCGATCGTGTCAGGCGGGAGGTTGTTGACCAGCCAGGCGATCCGGTTCTTCGGGGTTACCGAGGAGGTCGGATTGTTGGGGTTGCAAAGGTAGACCACGCCTCCCTTGGCTTTCCCGGCTTCTTCCACCAGACGATGCACGTCGGCGGTATAGTCAGGCAGCAGAGGCAAGCGGATGACGTTGCGGCCCAAAGAGCGGGCCAGTTCCACAGGCCCTTCATAAGTGGGGTTGATGGAGATCAGAGGCCGGGTGGGCGAGGTGAAGGCTTCAATCGCCGCGTGTAGCACTTCGCTCGAACCCGCGCCGACCAGGATCTGATCGGCGTTCAGATCCTCGCTCCGCGCCAGATCTCCGTAGAAGTCGCGGAACTCCTGGTAGTGATACCGCCAGGAGGCCGGGAGGACTTCCGTCATGGCTTTGAGAGAAGAAGCCGGGGGACCGGCTGGATTCTCATTGGCGTTGAGGAACACCATGTTTTGGGCCAGGTTGCCCTGGACCGCCGCGCGCTGCGCGTAGGCCATTTCCGGCAACATTCGGGCGGCCGCGGCCGCCACGCCGACACGAGCTGCAAAATCCCTTCGAGTCATCATCGTACCTGTCTCCTCTTGGGTGCACCGGACCTGCTTGTGGGAGTATCATACCGCCCCCCGGATGTAATCCGAAAGGGGGAGGGCCGCGCGTGGGTGCGGGTGCCGTACTCTGTTACAATCCTCGTATGTTCAAAGGATTGGAGCATACCGCCATTGCGTCGCCGGATCCGCGTAGTCTGGCGCAGTGGTACGTGGATCATCTGGGGTTCCACATTAATTTCGAATACGACGGCAATTTTTTCGTGAAGGCCGCCAACGGCACCATGCTTGAAATCATTCCCTCGCAAGGGGATCGGGCGCCGCAAAAAATGAAGGATCCGGGAATCCGGCACCTGGCGATCCTGGTGGACGATTTTGATGCTGCCCATGCCCGGCTTCAGCAGCAGGGTGTGAAATTTCTGGGGGAGCCCTTCAACAACCAGGGCAACCGGTTAGTGTTCTTTTCTGACCTTGACGGGAATATTGTGCACCTGATCCATCGCGAAAAGCCCCTCCCGTAATCCCGGAAAACGAGTGCTCGACCGCGTTTTCAAGGCCTTTCTATACCGCGATTTCCGCCTGCTGTGGGTAGGCGCCTGCACTTCCAGCATCGGTACCTGGATGCAGAAGGTGGCCCAAAGCTGGCTGGTGCTCTCGATTTCGGGATCGCCGTTTCTGCTCGGCCTGGACGCCTTTCTGGGGGAGATCCCGATTTTTCTGCTTTCTCTCGTGGGGGGCGTGGTGGCCGATCGCATCGAGCGGCGGCGCATCCTGCTGGCGTCGCAGTATGTGCAGATGAGCTGCGCCTTTCTGCTCAGCCTGCTGATCTTCACCAACGTAGTACAGGTGTGGCATATTCTGTGCCTCTCTTTCATTACGGGGCTGGCGCAGGCTTTCGGCGGCCCTGCCTACCTGTCGCTGGTGCCCATGCTGGTGGAGAAGAAGGACCTGCCCAACGCCATCGCGCTCAATTCGATTCAGTTCAACCTGGCGCGGGTGATCGGGCCTACCCTGGGTGGGCTCGCGCTGACCCAGTTGGGCTCCGGCTGGTGCTTTTTGCTCAATGGGCTTTCGTTCATCGCGGTAATTATTTCGCTGCTACTACTCCGCGTGAGTTTTGTGCCGGTGAACACCGGGGAATCGATCCTGGACAGCATGCGGCAGGGAATCGGGTTCATTCGGAAGCAGGGGGCCATGGAGGCGCTGATCGCTCTTGCCTTTCTGATGACCGCGCTGGCCATCCCCATCCTGACCTTTCTTCCGGTATTTGCGCGGGACGTCTTCCATCGAGGACCGACCACGTTCACGTTTTTCCTGGCGTGCTCGGGAGCCGGGTCGATTGCCGGGGCGCTGATCGTGGCTGCCATGGGGAATGTCCGGCGGAAGGGGTTGATTGCCCTATGTATGCTGTTGTGCCTGGGGGCGGGGATCACGGGGTTCGCTCTTTCGCGGTCGCTGCTGTGGAGCTGCATCGTGCTGTTTGTGGCGGGGCTCTGCCTGATCGCAGTCTTTTCCATGACCAGTTCGCTGGTGCAACTGATCACGGCCGATGAGATGCGCGGGCGGGTCATGAGCGTGTACAACGTGGCATTCCGCGGCGGCATGCCCTTCGGCAGCCTGTTGACTG
>CAZMRK010000789.1:0-2947 GCA_964568355.1 uncultured Solibacteraceae bacterium
GCCAGACGACGATGCCGTGGCGGTCGCAAGCCTCGTAAAAAGCGTCTTCGCCGATCTGTCCCACCCAGTTACGGATCATGGTGAAGTGCATGTCCCGGTGGTAGCGCACGGCGGCATCATATTCGCGGCCCCGGTAGCGCAACATGGATTCCGGAAAGCCCCAATTTCCGCCGCGCGGCACGAACCGGCGGCCGTTGATCCAGATGCGGAGAGCGCCGTTTTCCTCGCTGTAGGTAAATTGCCGCACGCCTGCCTGGAAGGACTTTGTATCGGAGATCTGCCCACCGGCGGTCTCGAACCGGAGATTCACGGGATACAGGTTCGGATCGCCGTAGCCGTTCGGCCACCATAGCTTGGGATTGCTGAGGTGCAGCGCAGGGGTGTTGGACGGGTCGAAGCGAACGACCGTCTCCGCCCCGGCCTCCAGGCGGACGGCGCGTTCGAAGACTGCCGGCCCGAAGTTCCCTCGCAGCGTTCCGGTGACCGCAGCGGTCGAATGGTTCCGCAGCCGGGTCTCCATCTTTACGTCTGCGGTCGAAGTCTGCGGGAGGGGCAGGGAAGTCGAAACGAATGGATCTTCTATGGTGACTGCCCCGCTGCTTTCCAGGTAGACCTCGTTCCAGATGCCCGTGTTGCGGCCGCGAATGGTGGGGATCCAGTCCCAGCCGATCGAGGCATGGTAGGTGGGATTGTCCGCGCCCAGGGCGCCGCCATTGGTTCCGGGGGAATCGAAGGTCTTCTCCTTGATGGCGCCGGGGGTCGCCACGTGCTCGACCCGCACGGCGAGCGCGTTGACCTGGCCGGGGCGGAGCCGGCTGGTTACGTCGAAGCGGCCGCGCTGGAATGCTCCTTCGATGCGTCCGATCTTCTCCCCGTTCAGGAAGACATCCGCTTTCCAGTTGATGCCGCGGAAATGCAGCCAGGCGCGGCGGCCGGATTCGAGCGCGGGTGCGGTGAACTCATTCCGGTACCAGAAATCGGCGTGGAAGAAAGAGTCGGAGATGGCCGTCTGCTGATCGCCAAAATTGGGGTCGGGGAGAGCGCCGGCATTGTAGTAACTGGCTAGCACAGTCCCGGGCACGGTGGCCACCAGCCAGTCCCGGTCCGGGAAGCCGGGGGTGGAGAGCGCCGGGCCGCCGGCGTGGACCTCCGAATCGCGCGCGATCCGCCAGGCTCCGCCGGCCAAGTGCAGAGTGCCGTTCGGACCCGCGGCAGGCGGGGCCTTGGGCTGCGCCCGTGTGCCGCCCCTGCCATAGACCTCGAATTCGCTGAGAACGTAGCCTTCGGGCAGGTCGGGGGCTGGAGGCCCGGGGGCCGACATGCGAACGCGTACGTAGCGGCCACGCGCGGCCGGCACGATCGGCATCTCCTGCTGGAGGCCGCCGCCCGCCGGCAGGTCTTTTAACTTGCGCCATGCCGCGGCATCGTCGGAGACTTCGAGCGCACCCGCCGCGGGGGGCTTGTTCCAATAGAGTTTGACGCTTTCGAACGTAGCCGCGGCACCCAGATCGACGTAGACCCACTCATCGCCGGCGCCCGCGCTCATCCAGGCGCTTTGAAAAAAGAAAGGACCGCCTATGCGCACCGGTGTGCCGCGGTCGAAGAAGCGGACTTCGCCGATCCGCCACTTCAGATTTCGGCCGGAACGAAACTCCAGGCGGTAGTAGCGGCTGTGCGAGGGCGCGCGGAGAGGGACGGACGCGCGGATCTCGCCGGTTGGGCGCGCCATGCCATCGTGCCGGCCGGAGGCCGCCCACGCGCGCCCGTCTTCGGAGGTGGACACGATGGCAGACCAGTTCTGCAGATCCGCCGCGGGCGCAGTCAGAGATCCGTCAATGGCGACCTGGTCGATCTCCGGCGGATTTTGGCCGTGAAGCTCGATCTGGATCCAGGCGGACTTTCCGCTAAGGCTGACGGTGGTGACCCAATTGGCATCGAACAACAACTCGCGTTCGTGCTTCGGCAGCACGCCCTGGCGGCTGGTTGCGACCACCAGCCAGGAAGGCGGCCCGGGTTCCTTGATTCCATCGGTAACCAGTTGGCCGGTCAGGTTGTAATCGTAGGCGCTCGATTGATAGACCGCGTGGCGCAGCGCCAGATTCCGATAGGTGGAATCGCTCCGCACGATGGCGGGTCCGAAGTACTCCCGCGGATCCCCGGGATACACGCCCAAGCCGCGTGTATACTGCTGGGCTTGCGAAGCAACCACGGCCAGAAAGCCCAGGACTGCAATCCGTTTCATCCTGCACTTAGTTTACCTTTCGGACCAGCGCCTCCGGTGTTTCCCTAACGCGCCGGATCGCAGGCAATCGCTGTATGATGGGGAGCCTGACGACGAGGGAGAACTACTTATGCGAACGATGCTGTTTTTGCCAAGCGCCGTGCTATTGCTCGGGTTTGGATCATCCGGCTTCGCTCAGACCGCCTCAGCGAAGATGAGCTTTTTCATTACCAGCGAGGGACCGGGGAATGGCGCCAATCTCGGAGGGTTAGCCGGCGCCGATCAGCATTGCCAGAAGCTCGCGACCGCCGGGGGCGCTGGCAATCGCACCTGGCATGCCTACCTGAGCACGACACCGTCCGGCGGCCAGCCGGGTGGAAACGCGCGCGACCGGATCGGCAAGGGTCCGTGGTACAACGCCAAAGGCGTTCTGGTCGCCAAGGACGTCAATGATCTGCACAGCGACCATAACAATTTGGGGAAGCAGACGTCCCTCAGCGAGACGGGCAAGGTGTTGAACGGCCGGGGCGACACTCCGAACCAGCACGATATCCTGACCGGCTCGCGCCTGGATGGCACCGCTTTCCCCGGTACGGACGACACGACGTGCAAGAACTGGACCAGCGGCAGCGAGGGCAGCGCACAGGTGGGCCATCATGATCGCCAGGGCGGGGGAACCAATCCTACCTCCTGGAACTCGGCGCATCCTTCCAAGGGGTGCAGCCA
>CAZMRK010000790.1:0-4490 GCA_964568355.1 uncultured Solibacteraceae bacterium
GCAAACAGATGTTGCTGTTCGGCGACACCAGCACGCGCCTTCAGCTTTGGGATGCCATCCGCAGCCTGGACTACCTGGCCGCCCATCCCCTGGTCGATCCCAAGCGCCTTGCCTCCACCGGGCAATCCGGCGGGGGCACCCTCACCATGCTGCTGGTGGCCGCCGACGACCGCTTGGCCGCCGCGGCTGAATGCAGTGGCAACACCGAAAACGTCGCCTGCGCCCATTTCAATCCTCCCGGCTCCACCGATGACGCCGAGCAGGATTTCATCGACTCCGCACCCGCCGGTTTCGACCGCTGGGACCTCCTCTATCCGTTCGCCCCCAAGCCGCTGCTTTGCACCGTCAGCGACAAGGACTTCTTCGGTACCTATTCTTCCAACTACATCTCCAATGGCTGGGAGGAGTTCCAGAAACTCCAGAAGATCTATGAAGTGCTCGGGCACAAGGACCACCTGGCCTGGAGCGGCACACCGCTGCCCCACGGGCTCTCCTATGACAGCCGGCTCAAGGTCTACAGTTGGTTTGGACGCTGGCTCAAGGGCGATCCCCGGCCCGTCGAAGAGGAACCGCCGACCGCACCCGAGCCGGACAACATGCTCTGGGTGGCTGAAAGCGGCAACGTGGTGCGTACTTTTGGCAGCGAGACGCCGTTCACGCTCAACCGCAAGCAGGACCCGCGTCCACGCCCTGCCGCTCTCGATCGCCTGCTGCGCCTCGATCGTCCGGCGCCGGCGCTGAGCGCCGCCGTGCTGCGCCGCGTGCCCTCGAGCGGCATCCAGATCGAGGCCTTGGAGATCCCCTCGGCGCCCGGCGTCTGGCTGCCAGCCTGGCTCTTCATCCCCGCAACCGGCGGATCGGCCAAAAGCGCTCTGCTGCTGTTCGATCCGAGCGGCCGCAACGTGCGCTGGCACGAGGGCGAGCTGCACCAGAATCTGGCGCGCGCCGGCCACCTGGTTTGCGTGCCGGATGTTCGCGGCGTGGGCGACCTGGCGCCGGAATTCCCCCGCGGAAGTCCATCCCACGCGCGATCCCACCAGGATGAGGAGGACTACGCCTGGTCCTCGCTGATTCTCGGAAAGCCGCTTCTCGGCCAGCGGGTCACCGATATGCTGGCTGCTGCCGCGGCGCTGCGCAATCATCCCGCGGCCCGCGGACGCAAGTTGCGGATGGCCGCTTCCTCCCGGCTGACCGTGCCCGCGATCTTCGCCGCTGCACTGGATCCGAAAATCGAGGAACTGCACCTCTCCGGCGGGCTGGTCTCCTATCGCAGCATCGTCGATTCGGAAGAGTTCAGCGCGTCGTTCGCCAATTTTCTGCCTCGCATTCTGCTGCACACGGATCTGCCCGAGATCGTCAACGGTCTGGCCCCGCGCAAGGTCTGCCTCGCCGGTACGGTCACCGCCGCCGGCAACGTCATGGACGCCGACGCGATGCGCCGGGTCTACGGAAGTTCCCCGCATTTGGAGATCCGGCCGCGCGCGCAGTGGGACCAGGAAAGCCTGAGTGCACCATGAAGGCCTGTGTATTGCGGGCTCCCGCATTGATCGACACCCTTCCGCTGGTCTATGAAGAGGTCCCCAGGCCCGTGCCGGCGGCCACCCAGGTCCTGGTGCGGGTTCACGCCTGCGGAGTTTGCCGCACGGATCTGCATGTCATCGAGGCTGAGCTCGCCCCGCGCAAATCACCCGTGATTCCCGGCCATCAGGTGGTGGGCGTGGTGGAGGCGCTGGGCAGTCAGGCTGGCCGCTTGAAGATCGGCGACCGCGTCGGAATCCCCTGGGTGTACCGCACCTGCGGCGTCTGCGAATACTGCCGCGCCGGGCAGGAAAATCTCTGCGACAATGCCGTCTTCACCGGTTACGTGGTGGATGGCGGCTATGCCGAGTACACCTTGGCCGAGGAAGATTTTGTATATCCCATTCCCGAGGGCTTTGCGGATTTCCATGCCGCCCCGCTACTTTGCGCCGGCATCATCGGCTTCCGCTCGCTGCGTCTGAGCGGCGTCGGACGCGGTGGGCGTCTTGGCTTGTACGGCTTCGGAGCAGCCGCTCATGTAGCCATCCAGGTGGCCCGGCACTGGGGTATGGAAGTCTATGCCATGAGCCGCGATCCCCGGCATCAGCAGTTGGCTCTCGAATTGGGAGCCGTCTGGGCCGGCGGGTCAAACGATGCGCCTCCAGCGAAGCTGGACGGCGCTATCATCTTTGCCCCGGCTGGAGAATTGGTGCCGGCCGCGCTCCGCACCCTTAAGAAGGGCGGCACCGTCACCCTGGGAGGCATCCACATGAGCCCTATTCCGCCCATCGACTACAACCTGCTTTATCACGAGCGCGTCATTCGCAGCGTGGCCAACAACACGCGCCAGGACGGAAGCGATTTTCTACGCGTGGCCGCGGAGATTCCCATCCACACGCAGGTCCAGGAATATCCGCTCTCGGCCGCCAATGAAGCTCTCCATGCCTTGAAACACGATGCGATTCGGGGAGCGGCCGTCCTGCGAGTCGCTGTTTAGGAACGAAAGCTGAAAGCAATCAGTCTTAAAAGATGAAGCTGAGGCCGCCGCGGAAGGCCCGGGGCGTCTGCATCAGGATCAGCCGTCGCCCGCCGGGTATCGCGAGGGGGATGTAGCCTTGGCCGAGCAGATTGCGCAGGTCGGCAGTGACCTCCATCCGCCAGGGCAGGATGGAGAGTCCCGGCACGGGCTGCCGGACGTAGAGGTTCAGGCCCGGTTCCGGCCGAAGCGTTTGAGTGGAATAAAGCTGCCCGGTGGTAACCATGCGCTGATCGCTCCACTGGTACCCGGCGATCAGGTGTGTGCCCGTCCAGGGAGCCGTGGCCGTGATCCGTACCGTAGCGGCGTGACGCCGGCCGGCCCGAATCATAGACCGCAGGTCGTCTGGATTCTCGCTCGCTAACTCCCGCTCGTCCACCGCCAGCCCGCCGATCGAGCCATACATGATCGTCCCGCTGAAGTGCTCGCCGATATCCTGCGTCACCGAGGCGGTGTAGCCCTGCGTCTGGTAGTCACCCGCGTTGAAGGTGGAGTTGCCGGAGACCAGGTCGGGCAGCAGATCTGTTCCGACATAGAGCCCCGCGGGCGCGGCGATCGTCAAAGCGGTATTACGCACCGACTCGTGATAGACGCCGACGTGATATGTCCGCGAACCAATCTTGCGCGAGTAGCCGATCTCCACGTCGTCCCCGCGTTGCACCTTGGCGCGGCCGTTGCGCAGCGAAACCTGCGGAAACATCGCCAGCGAACTCAAGTCCCTCTGTAACTCCGTCCCCACGCGGCTGTCGGCCTCCACGTCGCTGTTGACCACCGCCAGATCGGGCCGCGCATTTCCCGAGGTGTAGACGAATTCGACCTGGCCATAGCCGCCGGTATCGTAGGTCAACCGGGCGTACGGGCTGAAGTAGTTCAACCGGTCCAGGAACGAGACCGAATCCATCGCGAAACCGTATTCCAGGGTGATGGAATCACTGATCCGTTTGCGCTCATCCACGCTGACCGAAAGACTGCGCATCGCCGGCAGGCCGTTTCCGGTGGCGAGGCCTTCCACTACCCGCCCCGGCAGAAAAAGCTGCCGCATGGTCACCGCCACCTGCGGGCTGTCCTGGCCGCCCCCGCGGCTAAAACTGGTCCGAAATGCCGCTGACGGAACGCCGGAATGCGATCCGGATCCCAGGTTCCCACTGAACTGAAGCGAGTTCTTACCGAATAGCGAAGTCGCCAGCGCGAAAGCCGTGCCCACGTCGGCGCCTCCTCCACCCGGAAGTAGCCCGCCATCACCCGCGGCTACCTTCAACATGCCGCGTGTGTCGGAGAAGACGGCCGTCCGGTTATCCGGTTGGGATGGATCCGTGTCCAGGCGCGGCAGCAGGCGCAGCACCGGCCGGGTAGAACTGGCCGTTCGCAGCACCCACTTCCAGTCATCGGTCATGATGGTGGGTTTTTCAGTCTTGCCTGGATACACCACCTGGATCGAGCTGAATAGCGTGGCCAAGCTGACGTTTAAGATACTGTGCTCGCCGGGTTGCACCACAATGCGCGATTTCACCGCGGGAACAAAACTGGCCAGGGTGATGCGAATGGAATAAATATCCGGAATGAGACCCGCGAAGGTGAACTGGCCCCGCTCGTTGGTCAGCCCCCGCTCGTAGAGGTGATCCAGCCGGTTATACAGCAGAACCGTGGCACCCATTTGAGGGATGCCCGCCGCATCGGTCACCAGGCCTGAGATGATTCCGGAAAGCGGCGCAGGAGACACCGCCCGTGCAGGGGACGGAAGGGCAAAGTACACTACCCCCGCCACTAAACATGCGACCGTATTGTGCGTCTTCAGCCACATTCGGGTGGACGCGACGCCGGCAGGCTGGATACCCGCCGACGCCTTAGTTTACCGTAAATTGGGTGGTCGGTGTTAGGATCTGGTTCCGCAGCTTATCGGTAATCGTCACCTTCAAGGTGTACTGGCCGGGAGCCA
>CAZMRK010000791.1:0-6508 GCA_964568355.1 uncultured Solibacteraceae bacterium
ACCGGCGACAAACACCCTACCTTAACGATGATGGCGCTCGCCGCGCGCGGCTGCGACCATCTGCTCGAAAGCGCCCGCCGCGGCGAGATCTAGCCGGAGGGGTCGAAATCATGCCACATTATAGATATGAGAGTCGGATTATCTGTAATGCTGGCTTTCGGGCTGGTTGCCGGCACGGCGATGGCCCAGTACCAGATGGCGCCCGCCGGTGCCCCTCCCCAAACATTGCCAGCGCCGGTTGCGGCAGCGCTAGAGGCACACGGGTTCCAGATCTCGGCGCCCGGAGGGAAAGTCTACTGTCAAATCTGGCCGGCGAAATCGTTTGCGACCGGCAAGAACACGGAAGAAGGTGTCACTCTGCCCACGATCGCGCATGGCGCGCTGCTGGGGGTTGTGGAATTTCCCGCCAACGGCGCCGACCGCCGCGGCAACACCATCAAGCCGGGCATCTATTCGATGCGCTACAGCCTGTACCCGGCCGATGGAAACCACATGGGGGTGGCCCCTCAGCGGGATTTCGTCGTGCTGATTCCGGTTGCGCAGGACAGCGCCCCGGATGCCGTACCCTCTTACGATGAACTGATCGCCCTCAGCCGGAAAACGACCGGACTGCCGCACCCGGCGGTCCTCAGTCTTTATCCCTCCTCGCTCGAAACGCTTCCCGGCTTCCAGAAAGAAGGCGACCACGACTGGGTCCTACACGTGAAAATCAACGGAGTGGCTATCGCCATCATCGTAGTAGGCAAAGCGGAACGGTAAAGCGCCACACCGCGTACCAGCGGGTCCGGTGATACACTTGGTCGTCATGAGCGAAGCAAAGGCGGCAGTTCTCTCGCGACGCCAGGTGCTCGGCGGCATGGCAGCAGCGGCTTTGCCCGCGGGCGCAGCCGAGCGCAAAGACTCCTCCGTTTCCGCTGGACCGTTGAAGGTCTGCGTCTTTTCGAAGCATTTGCAGTGGCTGGACTGGCAGGAAGCTGCGGCCACCGCCAAACGGATCGGCTTCGACGGCGTGGACCTGACGGTCCGCCCGGGCGACCACGTGCTGCCCGAGAAGGTCGCCGAGGACCTGCCGAAAGCCGTCGATGCCGTGCGCAAGGCCGGGCTCGAAACACCCATGATCACAGCCGGGATCGTGGACACGTCCTCCCCGCACGCCGAAGCGATCCTCCGCACCGCCAGCTCCCTGGGAATCCGGCACTACCGCTGGGGCGGCTTTACCTACAGCAAGGACAAAGGCATTCCGGAGCAGCTTGCCGCCCTGAAACCGCGCGTCCAGGCGCTGGCGGACATGAATCGCCATTACGGCATGTGCGCCATGTACCACACCCACTCGGGACCGGGCATGGTCGGAGCGCCCCAGTGGGACCTGTGGATGCTGCTGCACGAGTTCGATTCGCGCCTGGTGGGCGTGAACTACGATATCGGGCACGCCACCGTGGAAGGCGGCTATGGAGGATGGCTGCTCAGCGACCGGTTGATGCAGCCGTTGATGCGTGGAATCGCTCTCAAGGATTTTCGCTGGAGCAAGGACGCGCGGGGCGAATGGTCTCCGGAGTGGTGCCCCATCGGCGAGGGGATGGTCAACTTCAAGCGCTTCTTCGCGCTGCTGAAACAGGCCCATTTTTCCGGCCCGGTGCAACTGCATTTCGAATACAAGAGCCTGGGCGGCGCCGACAGCGGCAAGAGCACGCTCACCATCGACGGAGAAGAAGTGGTGAAGGCGATGCGCCGCGACCTGGACCTGGTTCGGGGTTGGATGCACGAAGCGCAGATCTGACCGGCCCGCTTGACTTCGCTCGCTCGATTCAGGTACCGTAACTCCAACATGCTGTCGTAGAGAACTGGGTTTGGATTCCGTGCTCCAGGTGAGTAGCCGCACCGACCCGTGAATGGAATTGCTGTTCCGACCAGGAGGAGTCATGAGCATTTCACGCAGAGGGTTTCTCGGAAGCGCAGCCGCAGGCAGCTTGGCTGCAGGGGCGGAAGCCGATCATAAGAAGCTGGTCCTGCCCAAGCGCGTTTTAGGACGTACCGGCGCGAAGGTTTCGATTCTGGCGATGGGCTGCGGCAGCCGCTTCCTTTCGTATCAGGACGAAGACAAGGCGCTCGAAGCGCTCAATCGCGCGCTCGATCTGGGAGTTACGTACCTGGATACGGCCTATGCGTATGGCGCGGGCCGCAGCGAAACTCGCGTCGGCAAAGTCATGAAGACCCGCCGCCGCGAGGTCTTTCTGGCCACCAAGGTCCCGGAGCGCAACGGCGACAAAGCGCAAGCCATCATCGAAGGCAGCCTCAAGCGGCTTCAAACCGATCAACTGGACCTGGTTCACATTCACATGCTGTCCACCGAGGACGATCTGGCCAAGATCGAAGCCAAGGACGGCGTATTGAACACGCTGCTCAAACTGCGGGAACAGAAGGTGACGCGGTTCATCGGCATTACCTGCCACCACGACCCCACGGTGCTCAAAACCGCCCTGGAACGGCACGATTTCGACTGCACCCAGATGGCGCTCAACGCCGCGCTGGTCGGGATGAAATCCGGAACCGGGACGATGGTGATCAATCCGGACATGAAGCCCAGCTTCGAGACTCTCGCTCTGCCGGTGGCCGTACGCAAAAAGATGGGCGTGATCGCCATGAAGGTATTCGCGGCAGACGGCTTGGCCGGACAAGCGACCCCCGAACAGCTATTCCGCTATTCGCTCTCCCTGCCGGTTTCGCTGGCCGTGGTCGGAATGCCGAACCTCCAGATGCTCGAAGAGAACACGCGCATGGCCCGCGAGTTTAAGCCCATGCCGAAGCACGAAATGGAAGCTTTGGCACAATCGCTCTCCAGCCGCAACAAACTGGCGCTGGATCTGTATTTCCAACACCACACGGACCATTACCCCGCATAAGGGCGGAACCAAAATGAAATCGACCGCAGGAGCGCAGGCTCCGGCACGCTCGGCTGCTCTCCGCGCGCAAATCGCGTTGGCCTTTCTGGCGATCTACCTGATTTGGGGATCGACGTTTCTGGCGACGCGATTTGCCGTTCAAACGATTCCGCCATTCTTCGTCTCAGGTACGCGGTTTTTCCTGGCGGGCGTCGTGCTGTTTGCCGTGGGCCGGATCAAAAATCGCGAGCCTCTTGGGCTTAGGAACTGGGGCGCTGCCACTCTGATGGGAGCGCTGTTCTTTTTGATCTGTCACGGCGGCGTGAGCTGGGCGGCCCAGCACGTGCCTTCCGGCATCTCGGCCTTGCTGATGGCCTCCATTTCCATGTGGACCGCCCTGCTCGAATGGGTGCGCGGCGCGCAATCGCGCCCCAGCCGCGTGGTCATGATCAGCCTGCTGGTAGGTTTCGGCGGCATTGCCGTGCTGCTGCTCCACCCCGAGGTCCTGGCGGGCAGTAAGGTGGGACCCTTGGGAGCCATTGTCGTACTCGTTGGGGCGTTCTCCTGGGCGGCCGGCACGGTCCTGACCCGCCGTATGCCGCTGACCACTTCTACCGTGGTGAACTCCGGCATGCAGATGATGACCGGCGGCGGACTGCTGCTTCTGTTGGGTGTCCTGAGCGGCCAGGCGGCTCATTTTCATCCCAGCGCAACTCCGATGCAAGGGATTCTGGCGATGGTCTTTCTCACCTTCATCGGATCGCTCGTCGGCTTTACCTGCTATGTGTGGCTGCTGGGGGTCGTGCCGCCCACGCAGGTAGCCACCTACGCCTACATCAATCCCATCGTGGCCGTATATCTCGGCTTTGCCCTGGCGGGCGAGGAGTTGACCACACGTTCGCTGATCGCGAGCACGATCGTCATCGCATCAGTAGCCACGATCGTCACGGCCCGGAGGGCTCCGGCGGCCGCGGAGAAGGCCGGCTTCGAACTGCGCCGCGGCGAATTGAGCGAAGCAGCCGAATCGTAAGGCGGGCGTCGACAGGAGTGTCGACGCGGCCCGCTGAAGCGGGCGCCACAGATTGTCAGTTGCTGTACTATCTGTTATAGTACAGCAGTGATTCCGTTCCATCTTTCGTTCGAACCCGGCGTTCCTCTGTTCGAGCAGGTCGTTTATGCCGCAAAGAAGGCCATGATTCGCGGCCAGTTGCGGCCGGGCGACCCCTTCCCTTCGGTGCGCACCCTCAGCACCGCCCTGAAGATCAACCCCAACACCGCTCATAAAGTGATCACTCAACTGGTTTCCGAAGGCCTGATCGAGGTGCATCCCGGTTTGGGTACGGTCGTGGCCAACCGGGCGGAAGCCAGTGCCGGAGAGCGCAGCAATCTGCTTACCCGTGAACTGGAGCAGGTGGTGGTAGAGGCCAAGCGACTGGGACTCGACCTGGGCGAGGTGATCGAGGCCTTGAAGGAACATTGGCGGCAACTGGACGGCGCGGAGACCACGGTGCGGAGGAGAGAGTGAGCACAGTCGTGCAGGCAGCGGCTCTGACCAAATACTACCGCCGGACGGCGGTGCTGGACGGACTGGACCTGGAAGTCCCGGAGGGCAGTGTTTTCGGCCTGATCGGGCCGAATGGCGCAGGAAAGACGACCACCATCAAGATCCTGCTGAACATCCTCAATCCGAGCGCCGGCCGGGCGGAGGTGTTGGGCGTCGACTCGCGGAGGCTCGGGCCGCAAGACTTCGCGCGAATCGGCTATGTCTCGGAAAACCAGGAGATGCCGGACTGGATGACCGTCGGCTATCTGCTGAACTATCTGAAGCCGTTCTATCCGACCTGGGATGACGCGCGCGCACGCGGCCTGGTGCGGCAGTTTCAATTGCCGCTCGACCGCAAGCTGCGGCATCTCTCGCGCGGGATGTGGATGAAGGCGGCACTGGCCTCCTCGCTGGCTTACCATCCGCGGCTCCTGGTGATGGACGAGCCTTTCAGCGGCCTGGATCCGCTCGTGCGGGAAGACCTGATCGAAGGCTTGATCGAGAGCGCCGCTGAGACCAGCATCCTGATTTCCTCGCACGACCTGGCGGACATAGAGAGCTTTGCCAGCCATATCGGATATCTGGACCGCGGCCGCCTGCAATTCTCCGAGGAGATGAATTCGCTCGCGACGCGCTTCCGCGAGGTGGAGGTCGTGATGGATGCGCCGGCGGCGATTCCGGCGGGCGAACGATGGCCGGCGACGTGGCTGCGGCCGGAGGCCAGTGCAGCCATGCTGCGCTTCGTGGAAACGCGCTTCGACGAAGAGGAGACCAGTGGAAAGGTCCGCGACCTGTTCGGCGCGGTCCGGCAGATCTCGGCGTATCCGATGCCGCTGCGCTCGATCTTTGTGACGCTGGCGCGGAATGGCGAAAGACCGGTCCGGGAGCGGCGGGGGTACTGAATGAAGCAGGCATGGCACATTTTTCGAAAAGACATCCGCTATCTGCGCTGGGAGATCGGCCTGGCGCTGGCGTTGTCCGGTCTGTTCGTCTGGGTAGAGAAGCGGGCGGCGGACCCGAGTTGGGTGGAACTGTTGCTGCTCGGCACGTTCTGCTACCTGGTCGCGCGCCTGGTGCATCAGGAGGCAATCCCGGGCGACCGGCAGTTCTGGATCACGCGTCCCTACCAATGGAAGAGCCTGCTGGCTGCAAAGCTGTTGTTCGCGCTGCTGTTTGTCAACCTGCCGGTCCTGATAGGGCAGTGGTACCTGGTGGGAGGCCGGCTCCCCCTGACACAGATCTGGCCGGGCTTATTGTGGTCGCAGGTGCTGCTTACCGTGGCACTATCGTTTCCTGTTGCAGCGCTGGCCGCCCTTACGCGCAACTTCGTCAGCTTCGTGCTTACGGTAGTCGTGCTGCTGGCGCTCGGATTCAGCCTGCAGCAGTTCATCTGGCTGCCGTTTCGGATCACTCCGGGGATGCAGGCATGGCCGGAGCCAATTCTATGGGTTCGCCATGCTTTAGCAGGGTTGCTGCTGGCCGCCGCCGTGCTGGCGATCCTCTACTTGCAATACAAGCAGCGCCGTACCACGGCCAGCCGGGGAATTGCGGCGGCGACTCTGGCCATGGTGGCCGCAATGTATCTCTACCTGCCCTTTTCGGCCGGCTACGCAATTGAATCGTGGATGTCGAAAGAGCCGCAGAGCGGCGCCGCGATTTCCACCGCTTTCGCCAGCTTCCCCCAGGCCGTTTTCGCGCCGCACTATCAGCAGAGAGGCCGGAATGACGTCCTGATTCGCCTGCCGATCGCGGTGCGCGGCGTACCGGAGGGGATGACGCTGCGTCCCGATGCGGTTCAGGTTACGCTTCGCGGGCCGGATGGCCGCGAGTGGCGATCGAACCTCGCCGGCGCGAAGAACCGGCCGGGTCGGCCTGGCGAGAACCTGCTGGAAGTGACCGTCCTGGTGGATCCGGCATTCGTCCGTGCGGAACAGGAGCATCCCGTCCACCTGCATGCTTCTCTCTACCTGACGCTGTTCGGTCACACGCGCAACCAGAGTATTGATCTGCGGCGCGGGTCGACGACGGTCCTGGACCGGCTGCGCTGCGGCCCGGGAGCGTTCGGCTACGTCGACTGCCGGGCGGC
>CAZMRK010000792.1:0-4621 GCA_964568355.1 uncultured Solibacteraceae bacterium
GACATCGTGTCGTATTCCAGGCCGCGCTGGCTTCCCTGCGCGTCGCCGCTGCCGTTCGCGATCGAGATCGCTACGATGGGCGGAATTCGTTTCTGTGCGATCAGGTTGTCCAGGGCTGGGAACAACAAGCGGTCCGGGCCGTCTGCCCCGACCAGGAACGGCGCCGCGGTTCCCGGCACATACTGCTTGGGAACGTAGACGGCGACGCGGCGGGTATAGGGCGCCGGATGGCTGGTCGTGACGATCAGCCGGGCGGGATCGTGGGGGTCGGGCGTGCCGAACGTGCCAGGCTCCCGCGCGATACCGGGATAGATCTTGCTTTCCGCCGAGGACATGATGAACTCGTGGACCGTTCCTTGCGGCACTCCCTCGTGAACCGTCATCTCCGGCGCCGGATTGTGGGTCGGCCCCAGGATAAAGTTGCCGTCCTCGTTTGCCGGCGCATTCGCCCCGTCCGGCAATTCCTTTGCCTGCACAAAACCGGGCGTGTGCGGATCCCGCGTCGGCGGGATCGGGCGGGCGGGCCGGGCGGATGGCGCCGGAGTTTGGGCCATCACCGGTGCCAGGCTACTCGGCACACCGGCCAACAACGCGGCGACGAAGAGACGGGATAGGGAGCGGTAGGACATTGAGAAAGAGATCATGGAGATTCCTGTTTGATTCAGCGGAAATCATCCAAGATCTTATCGCAACCACGAGGACCGGTCAGGCGACGCGGTTCCTGAAGTCTCGCAGGAAAACTCGCAGTTCGTCCCGGACCCGCCGGAACAGGGCCAGCCGTTCCGGCTCGGACCCATCAAGCGCCGCCGGATCTTCGAAGCTGTGATGCAGCCGCTCGGCTGGACCGAAGAACACGGGGCAGGACTCGCGGGCGTGATCGCATACGGTGATCACGTAATCGAATCGCTGTCCCTCAAACTCGTCCACATGCTTGGAACGATGGCCGGAAATGTCAATGCCCAGCTCCCGCATGACGGCGATCGCTTCCGGACGTACCGTGCCCGGCTTTGTACCCGCGCTTTCCACTTCCCATTGCGCTCCGGCGTCATGGCGCAACAATCCTTCGGCCATCTGGCTTCGCGCCGAATTGCCGGTGCACAGGATCAGGACACGCTTTTTCATACCTTCTCCCGCGCGGGAAACCAGTGGCGGGTGCGGTTGCAGGCCGTACATACGGAAAGCATCACCGGCACTTCGATCAGGACGCCCACCACCGTGGCCAGCGCCGCGCCGGATTCCGGGCCGAATAGCGAGATCGCCGTGGCAACCGCCAGCTCAAAAAAGTTGGACGCGCCGATCAGAGCCCCGGGGGCGGCCACGGAATGCTCCACCTTCAGCCATTTCATCAGGCTGTAAGCGAGGCCGGCATTGAAATAGACCTGTACGGTGATCGGAACCGCGATCAGCAGCACGTGAACGAAACGGCCGGTAATGTTCTCCGCCTGAAATGCAAAGATCATCACCAAGGTTGCCAGCAAGGCGGCGATCGTAACCGGCGCGAATTTGGGCAGCAGCACCCTTTCAAACCATGCCGGACCGTGGCGCCGCAGGAGCACGGAGCGCAGCAACACTCCCGCGGTCAACGGCACCACGATGAAGACCGCAACAGAAGTGAGCAGCACCTGGAACGGTACCGTCAAAGACGAGGCCCCATGCACCAGAAACTGCACAATCGGCACGAACAGCACCAGCATGATGAGATCATTCACCGAGACCTGCACCAGGGTGTAGGCGGGATCTCCATCAGTGAGATGACTCCACACAAAAACCATTGCGGTGCAGGGCGCCGCGGCCAGAATGATGCAACCCGCAATGTACTGGTCCGCCTCCGCGGAGGTCAGGAGTGATGCGAAAATCACACGGAAGAACGCCCACGCCAGCAGAGCCATCGAAAAGGGCTTCACCACCCAATTGATAAAAAGCGTGACCAGGAGCCCCGCCGGCCGCCTGCCCACATTCCGGATCGATGAGAAGTCGACCTTCATCATCATGGGCGTGATCATGAGCCAGATCAGGACGGCGATGGGGGCGTTGATGCGGCTGCCGGTTCCGAACTCCATCCCCCGCAGGCTCGCAACCCAGCCGGGCCACAGTTTACCGAGAAAAACGCCCGCCACCATACAGAGCGCTACCCACGCGGAAAGGTAGCGCTCAAATGTGCCGAGCCGGCCTGGGGCGTTTGCCGGCTCCGTCATGACTTCGCGCATCGCGAGCCCTTTCACGCGCAGCAACCGGGAGCGCAGCATTTCGCGGGCTTCGCGGCCCGGATGAACGCGCTCATGAATTTTCCTTCCACCTGGGGAGCGAGTGCGTCTACATCCACACCCTGCCCGGTCAGAAACGCGCGCGCGTCCTCGATGTTGTAAATGCGGGTAGCCTCGATGTCGATGTCTTCAAATCCAGCCTTAGCAAGCTTGGCGACGTACTGCCGGTCCTCGAGTGCGCCGGCGATGCAGCCAACCCACAGCAGCATGTTCTGCCGGACTTCCGAGGGCACTTTACCGCTCACCACCACATCGGAGACGGCAAAGCGGCCACCGGGCTTCAGGACACGGAACGCTTCTCGCAAGACGCGGTCCTTGTCGCCCGAGAGGTTGATCACGCAATTGCTGATGATCACATCCACGGAATTGTCGGGAAGTGGAATATTTTCGATCTCCCCTTTGAGAAACTCTACGTTTTCGACGCCGGCTTTGCGCTGGTTCTCACGCGCCAGCGCCAGCATTTCATCGGTCATGTCCAGGCCGTACGCCTTCCCGGTAGGGCCGACCCTCCGGGCCGAGAGGAGCACGTCGATGCCGCCGCCCGAGCCGAGATCGAGTACCGTTTCTCCCGGGTGGAGTTGCGCCAGCGCCGTAGGATTTCCGCAACCCAGGGAGGCGAGTACCGCTTCTCTGGGCAGCTCGCCGGTTTGGGAGACATCGTAGAGGTCAGAGGTAATCGGATCACAGCAGCCATCAGCCGCGGCGGAAGCTCCACAGCAGGAGCTCCCACCTGTCTTCACACGCTGCGCTGCCTGGCCATATTTCTCTTTCACCACTTCCTTGAGTTCCACCGTTCTGCTTCTCCTTTCGTAGGCGCCTGACTCCTCACCGGCAAAGGCGGACAATCGCTTGCGGTTCGATGGCTTTGTTGCGGGTGCAGCACTCGGCATAGAGAAAACCCAGAAGCTCCTGCAAAGCTTCGGTATTGGCCGAATACCAAAGGTACGTTCCTTCTCGCCTGACTCTCACCAGGTCCTCATTCTTCAACTTGTCCAGATGATGAGAGAGCGTGGATGCAGGGATGCCGAGTTCGTCCCCCATTTCCCCAACCACCATGCCCTCGGGATGCGCCGAGAGCAGCAACCGCATGATTCGCAAGCGTGGGGCCGCCCCCATAGCGGAAAACATATCCGCGAAGCGGGTAATCTCTTCTTCGGTCGGTTTCAGCGCCATACTTCCATAATTCTACATTCATGGAATTATGGAAGCAAGGAAAATTTGAAAAAAGTGGATCCACGGAAATGGTGCCCAATAGGAAACGACACTGCAAACCGGCGCCAGGCATGAATTTCGCCGTCTTTGTGAAATTCGATGCCTGTACCCGGGCTGTCCCTAGCGCCCCTGCAGCCTGGCGAGCAGGTCTTCCAGGCGATCGTAGCTGATGCCTGCGCCCTGAGCCATTCCGGTCCCCATAACCATGTCCCGGACCTGCTGCGACGGATAACGCACGGTGGCCGTGAGACGCGTCTGATCGCCCTCCTCGGTGAGTTCGGCTGTTACCACGGAAACGCTGTCCGGAAACGGTGCGAAGATCTCCGTGAATACCACCCGGCCGGGCGGGTCGATCTCGCGATATTCGCCGTAGAAGACAGCCTCCCCCTGTGGGTGGCGATTGACGAAGCGCCACGCGCCGCCCGGGCGAAAGTCGATTTCGCAAACCGGGACGGAGTAGCCCTCCCCCAGGCGGCCCCACCACTCTTTCACGTGTTCGGGCCTGGTCATCGCTTCGAAGACCAGTTCCCTGGGAGCATGAAACAGACGCGTCAACCGGATCTCCTGATCCGATGGCGCCGTTACTTTAAAACTGTCACTGTTTACGGTGCGGCTTCCTACCATGGGCTTCCTTCTCCCTCCTTGCTTTGAGTTGCTGGACATACGTATCCAGGCGATCCAGCCGTTCTTCCCAGATTTGCCGGTACCGCTCGGTCCAATCGGATACTTCTTTTAGAGGACCGGCTTCGAGGCGGCACCGCCGCCATTGCGCATCACGCCGTTGTGTAACCAGGCCCGCGCGCTCCAGCACGCGGAGGTGCTTCGAGACAGCGGGCATACTCATGGCAAAGGGCTGCGCAAGTTCGCCAACCGAGCATTCCCCCTGAAGCAGGCGGGCCAGAATCGCGCGCCGGGTCGGATCCGCTAACGCCGCAAAGGTGGTGCTCAATCGATCGCTCGTCATGTATTTTACTAACAGGTTAATTAACCTAATGGTTTTATACAGAAGCGCGGTGCGTTTGTCAAGAGAAATTGCTTGGGTATGCGGGGACGGGCCTTGGTTAGCCGCTTCGGCCTTCCAGACGGGCGGCGGCGACTACGGCCTGGCCCAGGGCGAGCCCGCCGTCGTTCGGCGGGACCTGTTC
>CAZMRK010000793.1:0-8143 GCA_964568355.1 uncultured Solibacteraceae bacterium
TCCCAATGGCGTGCCGGGACCGCCGCCCCATTGGGACAAGATGAAGAAGCAGGATCCGGCACGGGTGCACGACCTGATCCGGCGGGCGGCGCGCTACGGGATCGACCTCTACTGCCCGATCGTGTATCTCTATACGGGCGAGCCGGACAACGAGGCGGGGCTGCGCAAGCTGGTACGCGAGATTGTCACCGAGTTTCCGGAGATCCGCGGCTACGTTCTGCTGACCGAGGGCTTCTTCTATCGCAAGTTTTTCGGCGCCGGCGGGCAGGGGAGCATCGACCTGCGGGATTGGGTGCGGCACTGGGCGCACGGGGTGGCGATCGTGGCCGAGGAGTGCCACAAGCTGAATCCGGCGATCGAGGTGCTGCCGTGGGAGTACAACATCGATTTCCGGCCATCCCGGGTGGAACTGAAGGCCTACGGGACGGCGCAGCTTCCGGTGGACTCGATCCCACTGCTGACCTTCGAAAACGGCAAGGCGATCGAGCGCGACGGCGAGAAGGGTTCGCTGAAGGATTACGCCATCAACGAAACAGGACCGGCCGAGGTGACCGCGGCGCAGATTGCCGCGGCGCGCAAGCACGGGATGCGAGCGGTGTATTCGAAAGCCGATTGCTGGGCGAGCTGGCAATACGGCACGTTCCCCTATCTGCCGTTTCCCTACCAGTGGCACGCGCGCTACCAGGCGCTCGAAAAAGCCGGCATCGACGGCACCATGGAGAGCTGGAGCTATGGATTTCAGCCTAACTACATCGCCGAGATGCGGGCCTGGTATAGCTGGAGCGACGCGCCGGAGCTGGACGTGATGCTGCGGGCGATTGCGCGGCGCGAGTTCGGGCCGGGATCGGAGGAGCTGGTGCTGCGCGCCTGGGACCACTTCTCGCGGGCCATCCGGCTGGTGCCGGACACGGGGCCGAATATGGGCGTGAACAATGCGGTGGCCACGCCGCTGTTTTTCGAGAAGCCGGAGCCGCGGGCGATGACGCTGGAGCACTCCTGGTCGGAGCCGGCGGCCTGGTCGCGTGACTCGCAGGTGACGCCGTACTGGCCTTACACGCCGCGGCGGCTGATCCTGCTGCCCGATTTCACCAACAAAGTGAACGCGGCGGAACGCTATGCCCGGCCGTTCTCGCTGCCGGTGTTTAACAAATATCTGCTACTGGCGGCCGGGGAGATGGAGCAGGGGCTGGAGAGCTACCGGAAAGCCGCGCTCGCGGCTCCCGCGGCCAAGCAGAAGGGGGCGTTTCGCGAGGTGCAACTGGCGGAACAGATCGAGCGGATGATGCGCAGCGATGCGGCGGTGCTGCAATTCGAGGACCTGCGCTTCCGGCTGGCGCATACTAGCGGGAGCGCCGCCCAGCGTCCTCTGATCGAGCAGATGACAGCGATTCTGAAGGAGGAATTACCGCGCACGGAGGCTTCTTACGAGGCGGCGCGGCGGGATTCGCGGCTGGGGTACGAGTGGGAGCAGGACTATATCTATACGCCGTCCCATATCCGCGAGAAGCTGCAGCTTCTGCGGCGGACGCTGGCGGAGCAGATTCCGGCGTGGCGCCGGGCGCACGGGCTCTAGCGACCGCTTCGTTAGGGCCGCGGCCGGGCATCGTCAGGAGTGTCGATGCGGCCCGATGAATCGGACGCCGCACCCCGGCTAGTCTTTGATTTTTTCGAGGGTAGTGAAGAATTCGGGGAAGGAGACGGCGGCGGAGCCGGCGTTGTGGATGAGCGAGGGACCGCCGGCTCTCAGGGCGGCGATGGCGAAGGCCATGGCGATGCGGTGGTCTCCGAAGGAATCCAGTTCGGCGGCGCGGAAGGTTTGGCGGCCGGGAACGACCAGGCCGTCGGGCAGTTCCTCGGCCTGGATCCCCATGCGGCGCAGATTTTCGGCCACGGTGGTAATGCGGTCGGTCTCTTTGATGCGCAGTTCCGCGGCATCGCGGATGGTGAGGCCTTCTTCGCTGGCGGCTCCCAGGACGGCGAGCACGGGAATTTCGTCGATCAGGGCCGCGGTCAGATCCTTTTCGATCACGCCGCCCCGCACCGGCGAATAGCGCACCAGGATCTCGCCGATCAGCTCGCCGTTCTGGCTGGAGAGGTCCAGAATCCGGATATCGGCGCCCATGCCGATCAGGAAGTCGAGCAAAGCGGAGCGCGTGGGGTTGAGGCCGATGCCGCGGATGGAGAGAGTCGAGCCGGGCAGCAGCAGCGCCGCGACCAGGAAAAAGGCGGCAGAAGAGAGATCCGAGGGCACGAGCAGCTCGCGGCCCTCCAGGCGCGGGCCGCCCTGGATGCGGATGGTTTTGCTCTCGACCGTGAGGTCGGCACCGAATTCCCGCAGAGCGATTTCGGTGTGGTCGCGGGAGCGAACCGGCTCGTGCACGCTGGTGACACCGCCGGCATAAAGGCCGGCGAACAGAACACAGGTCTTGACCTGGGCGCTCGGCACGGGCAAGCGGTAATCGATCGGCCGCAGAGCGCCGCCCTGGATTTCGAGGGGCGGGAACTGGCCGTCACGGGCGCAAATGGTAGCGCCCATCTGGCCAAGCGGCAGCATGATGCGCTGCATGGGGCGGCGGCTGAGCGATTCGTCTCCGGCGATCCGGCTGCGGAAGGTTTGTCCCGCCAGGATGCCGGACAACATCCGAATGGTGGAGCCGGAGTTGCCGGCATCGAGATCGGCGGCGGGAGCGATGAGGCTGTGCAGGCCGCGCCCATGAATGGTGACGTCGGTACCCTGCTGTTCGACTTGCACACCCAGGGCCTGGACCGCGCCGAGGGTGGAATGGCAATCCGCGCCGGTGGAGTAGTTGTGGATGCGCGAGACTCCCTCGGCGATGGAGGCGATCATGGCATAACGATGTGAAATGGACTTATCGCCGGGCAGGGAGATGGTTCCAGAGATGGAACGGGATGGGGAAATCTTCTGTTGCATGAAGAATTCCCCATTGTAACAAGGGCTTATGCTCCTACCGGCACGTAGGCCACGGGCACGCTGTGAAACACGCGCGCCGCCCGATAGGGCTGAAAGCGATAGCCGATGCCGAAGATGGTCTCGATGTACTGGTCGGCGTAGTTGCCCAGCTTTTTCCGCAGGCGGCGAATGTGCACATCCAGCGTGCGCGTGCGGATCTGCGAACCGTAACCCCAAACGCGCATGAGGAGAGCTTCACGCGTGACGATATCCCCGGCATTTAGCACGAGCAGGGCGAGCAGCTCGTACTCTTTGCGGGTGAGTGGCATCGGCTTGACGTCCAGCCGGGCGGCCTTCTGTTCAAAGTCGAGCTCCAGGTGCAGGTCCTGGTACCGGGCGGATTGTACGACAGCAGTTGGAATGGTCCCCATCCAAAAGTCTCCTTAGGTGTCCGACACTTAGCGAATTTACGGCCTGGGCGGAGTGGAATGGTGGGGGTCTTGTAAAAAAATTGTAAAAAGTGTTAACGGGCCCCGAGTCACTCGATGACGAACGGTCCGGCGCCTCCGACGCGCAGTTCCCGCCCGTCGCCGTCAAAGGCATTGACCCGAAATTTGATGGCGCGCGGCGGAGCATCCACGTCGAAGTGGAACATCACCACTTTGCCGGGTTCCAACACATCCTCTTCGATAGCGCTCTTTTGTGTCGTGAGGAGAATGCCGCCCGAGTCCAGGAAGTCAAAGGCGAGGGTCAGAGTCTCGATGGCCTTCTCGCCGGTATTGCTGACCCGTCCGTCGAGCGAGATGTGGTCTTCATTGTGATGCGCAGTGAGATGGACGAGTTCAATATCGGGCGGTTTGCGCATGGCAGCGGCGGTGGCGAGCGACGCCGCGAGCACCAGAAGCGCGGACAAGACGAACCTCATGGGGCACAGTGTAACAAAGAGTGCGAACGCCGGGACGGGAGACCGCGCGAGGCCGCGGCGAAGGATGGGGAGAAGCGGACTTCAACCTCCCGGTGGGGCTGTGCCATAATACCTCTTCGCGATTTCGAGCGGGTTATGCTGCCGCGGGCAGGTATGCGCGGACGTGCACGGCCTGCGGTGTGCCGAAATTGCGATCCGCGCTTGGGTACCAGATGCAGATGACAGCAGAAATCAGCAGGAGGGCCTTGATTACGGGTCCGGCGGCGTTGGCCGCCGCGAGCCCCCTCCGCGCCGCTGTTTCGCGGAATGTCGTCATCGCCAGCGCCAACGGCTTGCGGGCCTGCGCCCGCGCCCAGGAGATTCTGGAATCGGGCGGCGATACGCTGGACGCCGTGATCGCCGGCGTCAACATCAACGAAGAAGATCCCGAAGACAACTCGGTGGGCTATGGCGGCCTGCCGAACGAAGATGGAGTAGTGGAACTGGACGCCTCGGTGATGCACGGTCCTACACGCCGGGCTGGTTCGGTGGCGGCATTGCGCAATATCAAAACGCCATCGAAGGTGGCCAAGGCCGTAATGGAGCACACCGACCACGTGATGCTGGCAGGCGAGGGGGCTTTGCGGTTTGCGCGGGCGGTGGGCTTTCCGGAGCACGACCTGCTTACCGAAAAGGCGCGGATCGCGTGGTTGACGTGGAAGCAATCTCTCAAGGACGCGGGAGGGCATAATAACTGGTCCGACGGGCTGGATGCCCCCCCGGCGAAGAGCGCCGAACTGCGGCGTTTGTTCCCGAACGCGGATGAAGGAACGCTGGCCTGGGCCTGGCGCATGGCCGCGCATCCGCCGACGGGCACGATCAACTGTTTAGCTTTGAACACCAAAGGGGAGATGTCGGGAGTGACGACCACCAGCGGGCTGGCCTGGAAGCTTGCCGGACGCGTGGGGGACTCGCCGATTATCGGAAGCGGGTTGTATGTGGATCCGGATGTAGGCGCGGCGGGTTCGACCGGCCGCGGGGAGGAAAATATCCGGATCGTTGGGGCGCATACGATCATCGAAAATCTGCGGCATGGTATGCCGCCAAAAGAAGCTTGCCTCGACGCCTTGAAGCGTGTGGCGAAAAACTTCAATCAAGATCTTTCCCGGCTGACCCAATTCGATCTGAATTTTTACGCGCTTCGCAGGGACGGCGAGTACGCCGGCGCATCGTTGTGGAACGCTCCTCCAGGTAGAGAAAAAGCACTGCGGACGTTTGCGGTGAATACCGGGGGTGCGAGCCGCCTCGAACCATGCGTCTACCTGCTGGAGCGGAAGCCGTAGTTGTTTGCAACATAAAGCTGTTTTGGAAGCATTGCAGGAAAACACACGAATTGTGTGTGATTGGTAGTACGCATTGTATAGAATAGAACGAATGGTTTTTCTTCAGTAATTTGTGGGGACATTAGAATCTGGGACACTGAAGAAAAAATGAACTCAAAGGGGAGCGGTAGCTGTTTTCCTGATGTCTACGACAATTCTGAGTGAACCACTTCCACGAATGGGAATGGCTGTGTCACCCGCAGTAAGACAGGTTGAGGCATAACACAACGATATGTCTCAAATCTTTCATCACAGCACGAATACGTTCGCGAGGATGACGATTTTCGGGTCGATCTTCGTCATCGGATTTCTAGGCTGGGCCGTGAATGAGTTGAGCCGGTCCAGTTATGCCACGCGGGCCACCGCGGTACGAGATCAGCCGATTCCTTTTAGCCATGCCCACCATGTGGCCGGGGTCGGGTTAGATTGCCGCTACTGCCACACCACGGTGGAAAACTCTTCCTTCGCCAATATTCCTTCTACCAAGACCTGCATGAACTGCCACTCGCAGATCTGGAATACCAGCCCGATGCTGGAGCCGGTGCGGGCGAGTTTTCGCTCGGGGGAATCGATTCGCTGGACGCGGGTCAATGACTTGCCCGACTTTGTCTATTTCAACCACAGTATTCATGTGAATAAAGGGGTCGGCTGCGAAAGCTGTCACGGGCGTGTGGACAAGATGGCGCTGACCTACCAGGAGGGATCGCTCCAGATGGAGTGGTGCCTGAACTGTCACCGCAACCCCGAAGCGTATGTGCGGCCCAAGCAGGAATTGACCACGATGGGATATGAGTATCCGCCCAATCAACTGGAGGTGGGACGGCAGCTCGTGAAGGAATACAAGATCCAGGATGTCCGCACGCTAACCAGTTGTTCCACGTGTCATCGATGAGTAACCAACCAGAACATTTAGATCTTGCCGCCGTCCGGAAGCGGCTGGAGAACACGCGCGGGCGCACGTTTTGGCGCAGCCTGGAGGAGTTGGCCGGGAGCGCAGGCTTCGAGGAGATGATGCACCGCGAGTTCCCGCGGTACGCCTCGGAGTGGGAGAACGTGGAGGAGCGGCGGAGCTTTCTCAAGTTGATGGGCGCGTCGCTGGCGCTGGCCGGATTGACGGCTTGCACGCGCCAGCCGACCGAGCAGATTGTGCCGTATGTGCGGCAACCGGAAGACGTGGTGCCCGGCAAACCGTTGTTTTACGCGACGGCGATGCCGCTCAGCGGGATTGCAACCGGACTGCTGGTGGAGAGCCACGAAGGCCGTCCGACTAAGGTGGAGGGAAATCCCGCGCATCCCGGCAGCCTGGGCGCGAGCGACGTGTATTCACAGGCTTCGGTGCTGGGCCTGTACGACCCGGATCGCTCGCAAGCGCTGGCGTATCGCGGGGAGATCCGTTCCTGGAGCGGATTCCGCGGAGCGCTGCACGATGCCATCGAGGGACAGAAGGGCAAGCAGGGCGCGGGGCTGCGCATTCTCACCGAGACGATCACCTCGCCGACGCTGGCCGACCAGCTTCGCGGGATCCTCAAGGATTTTCCCCAGGCCAAGTGGCACCAGTGGGAGCCGGCCGGCGCGCACTCGGAGCGCGCGGGCGCGCAGCTCGCCTTCGGCCAGCCGGTGAACACTTACTACAACCTGCAAAATGCCGATGTGGTGGTGTCGCTCGATTCCGATTTTCTGTCCAGCGGCCCTGGCTCGCTGCGCTACGCGCGGCAGTTTTTCAGCCGGCGGCGCATAGCGGGCAGCCAGACGGAGATGAACCGGCTGTACGTGCTGGAACCATTCCCTTCGGCCACGGGCAGCAAGGCCGATCACCGGTTCCCGGTGAAGGCAGCCGAGGTGGAAGCGTTCGCCTTGGCGCTGGCCAAGGGCCTGGGCGCGGCTGTAGGCGGCAAGGTTCCGCAAAGCGAAGCGTTCGAGAAGTGGGGCGGGCCAATCATCCGCGATCTGCAGAACCACCGCGGCGCGGGACTGGTGATCGCCGGCGAGCAGCAGTCGCCGGCGGTACATGCCCTGGCTCACGCGATGAACCAGGCGCTGGGCAACGCCGGCAAGACGGTGTTCTATACCGACGCGGTGGATGCCAACCCGGTGGACCAGGCGGCCTCGCTCCGCGAGTTGGTGAAAGACCTGGATTCCGGAACGGTGGAGGTGCTGCTGATCCTGGGCGGCAATCCGGTCTTCACGGCGCCGGTGGAACTGGGGCTGAAGGACCGCATTCAGAAGGCCAAGCTGCGCGTGCGCCTGGGCCTGTATGAAGACGAGACCTCGGCTGTGTGCCACTGGCACGTGCCGGAGACGCATTTCCTGGAGACCTGGAGCGACGCGCGAGCATTCGACGGAACGGTGAGCATCATGCAGCCGCTGATTTCGCCGCTTTACCGCGGCAAGTCGGCGCACGAGGTGCTGGCGCTGCTGAGCGACGCTCCGGACCGCTCGGGATACGAGATCGTCAAGGGCTACTGGCAGACCCAGCATCCGGGAGCGGATTTCGAGGCGTGGTGGCGGCGGGCGGTGCATGATGGCGTGATCGCGGATTCGGCGCTGCCCACCAAGACGCCGGCGCTGCGGGCGGGCTGGGCGGACGGACTCACCCCTGCCAGGAATGCGGGTGGCCTGGAGGTAGTGTTCCGGCCGGACGCCGGAATTTACGATGGCCGGTTTGCCAACAACGGATGGCTGCAGGAGTTTCCCCGTCCGGTACACAAGCTGAGCTGGGACAATGCGGCATTTTTGAGCCCGGCCACGGCCGCAAGGCTATCCTTCAAGACCGGCGACCTGGTGGAACTGCGCTACCGCAACTGGAAACTGCGGGCGCCGGTTTACATCCAGCCGGGACAGGCTGACGGGGTGACTGCGCTGCACCTGGGCTTTGGACGCTATAAGGGCGGACATGTCGCCGAAGGAATCGGCTTCAGCCCCTATGGCATCCGCAGCGGCGATGCC
>CAZMRK010000794.1:0-3720 GCA_964568355.1 uncultured Solibacteraceae bacterium
GTCGCTGAGTTGATAGTGATAAGCGATGATGCCGGAAGAAGAAGGCGCCGCGCCTGGAACAAACACCGGCGCATGAGCCGGTCTTCGCGGATCGGCGTCTGTTCCTGCGCCAACCATCGGCACGATGCAGAGCAGCCTATGGTGCGTATTTCTTGGGTCTACCCGTTGCTGAGCAGAAAGGGTAGAGAGTGCATACACAAATAGCAAGAGCAATCGGTGCTTCATAGACATTTATGACAACAGCCCTAGTAAGTTGCGACTAAAAAATACAATGCACCCAATTGCAAGCTATGTCAAGGAGTTTTTCAGAGAAAAACATCTGTAAATCGTCAGTACAGTATAACCATCGAAGGAGAGGTGATACAAGGAGGAAGTAGTCGAGCATTTTTGCTGCATTTTTTTTCATCATTAGGTTACGCTCCCGTTGCCAGGTTTGCTCCCCCCGCACTCTGGTGTGATAAAAGCGTGTAATAGAAGGCGGAGCGTCGTGGCGGAAAAGCACCATTCTTTTGTTTTTTACGATCCTACGGGGCAGCGTTGGGTCCGGATCCGGCGCGGGTTGCAGACGGGGGCGATTTTTTTGGGGCTGGCGGTTTTGTTGCTTGGGCTGACGCTGGCGATCAGCCCGCAGCTTCCGGCGCGGGGGTTCAAGCCGGTGGAATCGCTCGGCAGTCTTCAGGATGTGCGGCAGATCATCTCCGGCGAGCGGGCGGTCAGGAATGTTCCGTTCCGGATGCGGCGGGCGGCTAAGAATCTGAAATATGTGCGGTCGGTGTCGCCCGTGGTCCATCCGCGGCAGGCGGCTCATGCCGCGGAGGGGCAGCCGGTCGTGTTCGGGTATTACGTCAATTGGGATCCTTCGAGCATAGTCTCGCTGCGGTTGAACGTGGCGCACCAGACGCATCTGGTTCCGGAATGGCTGATCCTGACCAACGATCGGGGCGATTTGGACGATCAGTCGGATCCGGTGGTGATCGAGATCGCGCGGCAGGCCAAATTACCGATTCTGGCGCTGGTGACCAACTTCCACGATGGCTGGCAGCCTGGGAACGTGCGGCGCATTTTGGAGAGCGCCGAGAGACGAGCGAACCTGATCGACAACATTTACCACAACCTGACCGAACATCATTTCGCCGGGGTGAATATCGATTTCGAACTGCTGGCGCGGCGCGATCGCGATCTGCTGGTGGTGTTTCTGGAGGAACTGCGCGCAAAGCTGAATCCAGCCGGGCTGCTGCTGACGCAGAGCGTGCCGCCGGACGATCCGGCTTACGACTTGAAGCGGCTGGCGGCGGTGAACGACTACCTGGTGCCGATGGTCTATGACGAGCACTACCAATCGGGCGCGCCCGGACCGGTGGCATCCGAAGGCTGGTTTCAGGACCAGCTAGAGCGGCTGGCGAAGCAGGTGCCGCCGGAGAAGACCGTGATCGGGGTGGGGTCCTACGGCTATGACTGGGTGATCGGCGGCTCGGGCGGCGCCGAGACGGTGTACGGCGACGTGATGAGCGCGGCGCTGCTGCATCAGGGGACGATCGAGTTCGACCGCGACGCGGTGAACCCGGTGCTGCGCTATCGCGACGGCGCGGGCCAGCACGAGGTGTGGTTTCTGGACGCGGTCACCGGGCTGAACCACACCATCGATGTATCCGACGCGGGATTTCGCGGGATCGGCCTGTGGCGGCTGGGCGCGGAAGATCCGGGGCTTTGGAGCGTGCTGAAGCCGGGCGCCTGGCCGGACGACGACTTCGATCCCAACCTGCTGAGCCTGTTGACCGCGACGCGCTCGGTGATCCGGACGGGCGAGGGCGATCTCCTGCGGATCACCAGAACACCCAGCGACGGACGCCGCACGGTGACGCGCAATAGCGACGGCGACTACGAGGAACGATACGAGGCGCTGCCTTCCTACTACGTGATGGAGAACACCCACCGGGTGCCGAAAACGCTGGCGCTGAGCTTCGATGACGGGCCGGACGGGCGCTTCACTCCGAAGATCCTGGATATTCTGAAGAGCCGCCAGGTACCCGGGACGTTCTTCGTGGTGGGAGTGAATGCGGAGCGCTATCCGGAGTTGATCCGGCGGGCGTATGCCGAAGGGCACGAGATCGGCAATCACACGTACTCGCATCCCAACATCGCGCTGGTTTCGGAGGAACGCAACCGGCTGGAGCTGAGCACGACGCTGCGCATCGTCGAGAACGCCGTGGGGCACGCCACGATGCTGTTCCGGCCGCCCTACAACGCCGACAGCGAGCCGCAGACTCCAGGGGAGATCATTCCGATCTACCGGGCGCAGCAGGCCGGCTATCTGACCGTGGGGGAGCGCATCGACCCGCGCGACTGGGATCGGGATATGACTGCGCAGAAGATTGTGGAGGAAGTGGAAAGCGAGCGCGACAGCGGGAATATCATCCTGCTGCATGACGCCGGAGGCGATCGCACGGCGACGGTGGAGGCTCTGCCGCGCATCATCGACGATTTGAAGGCAATGGGCTATCGCTTCGTGGCCGTGAGCGCGCTGATGGGCAAAACGCGGGACGAGGTGATGCCGGTGCCGGACGCGGGCGAGATGCGCCTGGCAAGGATCGAAGGCCAGGCGTTCGGCGCGCAGAGCAGCTTCAAGAATCTGATCGGGGTGCTGTTTCTGTGGGCGATCTACCTGACGCTGCTGCGCTCGCTGGTCTTCGGGACGCTGGCGGTCTTCCAGAAAAGGAAGGCGCGGCGCCGCCACTTTGACGCCGATTACCGGCCGCCGGTCTCGGTGATCATCGCGGCGTACAACGAGGAGAAGGTGATTCTGCGGACGGTCCACTCAATTCTCGACAACGGTTACGCGGACCTGGAAGTGGTGGTGGTGGACGACGGCTCGACCGACGGCACGCTGGCGGTACTGCGCGAGAATTTCGGAGACGATCGGCGCGCGCGGATTCTGACCCAGCCGAATGGCGGCAAGTCCGCGGCCTTGAATCACGCGATTGCGCACAGCTCGCGGGAGATCCTGATCGCACTCGATGCCGATACGATCTTCCGCCGCGGCACGATCGAAAAGCTGGTGCGGCACTTTCGGGACCCGCGCATCGGGGCGGTTTCGGGAAATGCCAAGGTGGGCAACCGGGGGAAGTGGATCACTCGCTTTCAATCGATCGAGTATATCTACGGCTTCAATCTGGATCGCCGGGCGCTGGATCTGCTGAATGCGATTACGGTGGTGCCAGGCGCGGTGGGAGCATGGCGGAGGGAACTGGTGGCGGAGGCGGGCGGCTTCGTGCACGATACGCTGGCCGAAGATACGGACCTGACGCTCGCTATCCGGCGGCGCGGCTATACCATCCGCTACGAAGAGGAAGCGGTGGCTTATACGGAAGCGCCGGAGGACACGCGCAGCCTGGCCAAGCAGCGCTTTCGCTGGGCTTTCGGGACGCTTCAGGCGGCATGGAAGCATCGTGACGCCTTGTTCGTTCCGAAGTACGGGTCGCTGGGCTTTGTGGCGCTGCCCAGCATCTGGGTATTTCAGGTGATGCTCTCGGCGCTCTCGCCTCTGGCCGAGCTGGCGATGGTAGTGGCGCTGTTCGCGGGCAACTGGCCGATCGTGCTGGCGTTTTACGTGGCGTTCTACCTGCTGGAGTTGTTGACCGGCTTCCTGGCGTATGCCCTGGAAGGCGAAAAGCCGTGGGACCTGACGCTGCTGCTGTTCCAGCGCATTTACTATCGCGAGCT
>CAZMRK010000795.1:0-16376 GCA_964568355.1 uncultured Solibacteraceae bacterium
GTGCTGAACACCATTTTTCTGGTACGCGAGATCCGGCGCAATGCTCAGCACGACGCATTCATCAATGCCGTCACCCATGAACTGAAAACGCCGGTCGCCTCCATCCGGCTGTACCTGGAGACTCTGCAAACCCGGCCGGTCGACGAGGCCCGGCGCAAGGAGTTCTACCGCATCATGCTGGACGACAGCGAGCGCCTGCTTTCGACCATCGAGCAGGTGCTGCGTACTGGCCGTATGGGCGCGTCGAGCCGCAAACTGAACCTGGAGCGGCTGGACCTGGGCGGCGTCGTGGAGGAGTGCCTGGCGCGCGCCCGCAAGCTGTATCACGCGCCGGCCGAGGCCCTGGAATATCGGCCGGGCCCGCCGGTTACGGTGATGGCGGATCCCGACGATGTGCGCGCCGCCGTCTCGAACCTGATCGACAACGCGGTGAAGTATTCGGGAAAGCAGATTCAGGTGACCGTGGAGACCGCCAGCGTGGACGGGAAGTATGTGGCGGTGCGTGTCCGCGACCGCGGCATGGGAATCCCCAAATCGGAGCTGAAGCAGATCTTCAAACGCTTTTACCGCGCGCCGGGTCCCATGGCCAAGCATGTGAAAGGCACCGGTCTGGGCCTGTATATCGTGCGGTCGGTGGCCAAGCGGCACGGCGGACGGGCTTGGGCGGAAAGCGAGGGTCCGGGCCACGGGAGCACATTCGTGTTGCAGTTGCCCATTGTGCAATGAGCCGGATTCTGGTGGTGGAAGATGAGCAGCACCTGGCGGAGGGGCTGCGCTTTAATCTGGAGGCCGAAGGCTACCAGGTGCAGGTGGTGGAGACGGGAGAAGCCGCGCTGGAACTGTTCGCGGGTATGCCCGATTTCGACGCGGTGGTGCTGGACGTGATGCTGCCCGGCAAGGACGGCTTCACGGTCATTTCCGAGATGCGCCGTACCGGACACTTCGTCCCCACCCTGATGCTGACCGCGCGCGGCCATCCCGACGACGTGCTGAAAGGCTTCGCCGCCGGCGCCGACGATTATCTGACCAAGCCTTTTGAACTGGCCATTCTCATCGCCCGCATTCGCGGCCTGCTGCGGCGGCGCGAGTGGCTGCGGGCCGGCCTGGGAGCCGGCCACCACAGTCAGCCCCTCAATCACACCACGCCGCCCGAACCCGGCGATGCCTTCACGTTCGGAGAAAAATCCGTCAATTTCGACCTGCTGGAACTCCGTGTGCGCGGCCAGGTCTTCCCGCTGACGCTCATGGAGGCGAACGTTCTTCGCTACCTCATCCAGCACGAAGGCAAACCGGTGTCGCGCAAGTCCATGCTCGAAGAGGTCTGGGGACTGCACGAAGACACCGATACACGCGCCATCGACAATTTCATCGTGCGCCTGCGCCGCTATATCGAAGACGACCCGACCCGTCCGCGGCACCTGCTGACCGTGCGCGGGGTGGGTTATCGCTTTGTCGCGGTTCCACCGGCGGGCTGATTGGAAGAAGAGCAACCGCAGATTCACGCCGATTCACGCAGATCAAAATCCACTGCGTCGGATGTGGCTTCCCTGGCGGCCTCCCATAAATATGGGAAAATGGAGAGCGGTGAAGACGACTCTCGAAATTCCCGATAACCTCTTTCGCCGCGCGAAGTCGGCTGCGGCTGAGCAAGGAATTCCCCTGCGGGAACTGGTTACCGAGGCGCTGGCGGACAAATTACGCGGGTGCGGAGACGGCGAGAAACCGTGGCTGAAGACGTTCGGCAAGCTGCGCGGCCTGCGTAAGGAGACCGCACGGATCAGCCACATCGTCGAAGAAGAGTTCGGCCGGATTGATCCCGAGGATTGGCAGTGATCCTGGATACGAACGCACTGTCGGCTCTGGCGGATGGTGATTCGAAGCTGGAGCCGATCCTGCGTCAGGCGGACGAACTTGCGCTGCCCGTAATCGTGTTGGGCGAGTACCGATATGGCATCCTGCAATCGCGATATCGCGCCCGCTATGAACGGTGGCTGGCGGAAGTGGTCTCAGCCTCTCGAGTGCTGGTGGTGGGGGAAGGAACAGCCCAACACTATGCGCAGGTTCGCGACGAACTGAAGCGCAGCGGGCGGCCGATCCCAGGGAACGACCTTTGGATCGCGGCTCTTGCGCGGGAGCACGCCCTGCCTCTGATCAGCCGCGACCGGCATTTTGATAGTGTGCCGAAGCTGAAGCGGATCGGCTGGTAGCGCGGAACCGTCAGTCTTCAGGTATTCTCTAGAACATGGAAAAATCCCCGATGGATGGCCCTGCTTTGACCCGCCGCGAGGCCGGGAAGTTGGTTGGCGCCGGGCTGGCGGCGGTTTCGGCGGCTGCCGCTACTCCCGAGATCTGCCAGATGAGCGCGGTCGAGATGGCGCGGCGGCTGCGCGGGAAACAGCTTTCGGCGCGCGATGCGCTGGCGGCTCACCTGAAGCAGATCGAACGCGTGAATCCCAAGGTCAATGCCATCGTCACGCTGGTGGCGGATCAGGCTGCCGACCGCGCGCGGCAAGCCGACGAAGCCCTGGCGCGGGGCCACGCTCTCGGGCCGCTGCACGGGATGCCGATCGCTCATAAAGACCTGCAGCCTACCAAGGGGATTCGCACCACCTTCGGGTCGCGCATCTATCAAGATTTCGTTCCCACCGAAGACTCGCTTTTGATCGACCGTATCCGGCGCGCGGGCGCCGTGACGCTGGGCAAAACCAATACGCCCGAGTTCGGCGCCGGCTCGCAGACCTTCAACGAGGTCTTCGGCGCCACCCATAACCCCTACGATCTCACCAAGACCTGCGGCGGCAGCAGCGGGGGCGCGGCAGTGTCGCTGGCCTGCCGCATGTTGCCCCTGGCCGATGGCAGCGATATGGGCGGATCGCTGCGCAATCCGGCGAACTTCTGCGGCGTGGTGGGGCTGCGGACCTCGCCGGGGCGCGTGCCGGCCTGGCCGGTCGGAATGGCCTGGTTTCCGCTCAGCGTGGAAGGGCCCATGGGGCGCAGCGTGGCGGACGTGGCCTTCTTCCTTTCCGCCATCGCCGGACCGGATCCCCGGGCACCGCTCTCGCTCAGCGAGCCGGGCAGCGTGTTTGCGCGGCCGCTCGAACGCAACTTCAAAGGCGTGCGCGTGGCCTGGTGGAAAGATCTGGGAGGAATTCCGGTGGACGCGCGCGTCAAGCAGTTGGTCAACGCGCAGCGCCGCGTTTTCGAGTCCCTGGGCTGCATTGTGGAAGAGGCGGAGCCGGATTTCACCGGCACGGATGAAACCTTCAAGGTGCTGCGTTCCTGGGCCTTCACCCTGCGTATGTCGGATCTGGTGAAGCAGCATCGCGAGCTGGTGAAGGATTCGATCCTGTGGGAGGTGGATCGCGGCGAGAAGCTCACGGCCATGGAAGTGGGCCGCGCCGAAGTGCGCCACACCGAACTCTACCAGCGCGTGCGCCAGTTTCTGGAGCGCTACGAGTATTTTGTGCTCCCGGTCAGCCAGGTGCCGCCTTTCGATATCCATCAGCCCTACGTGACCGAGATCGAGGGCGTCAAGATGGGTACGTATGTCGATTGGATGAAGTCCTGCTATTACATCTCGACGGTGGGGAATCCGGCGCTCTCGGTGCCATGCGGATTCACGGCGGAGGGGCTGCCGGTGGGCATTCAGATCGTCGGGCGGCATCGGGACGACTGGGGGCTGTTGCAGATGGGCCACGCCTTCGAGCAGGCGGCGGGCGTAAGCCGCCACCTGCCCGCTGTAGCCGCATAGCCGGCGAATGAACGGAACCGCGCGCCAGCAAGCGGATGAACCGCGTGGTGCTAGAACAATGCCGTCGGGCGGCGCGCCCAGGTCTTGCCTTTGTCCTTGGCGATCTTTTCCATGTCCTGCACGTAGGCGCCGGCCTGGGTGAGGATGTGGTGCAGATCGTTGCCGATGCTGATGAAGGTGAAGCCTTTCTCCAGGAACTCGCCCACCCGGCCGGTGCCGAACAGGAACAGGCCTAAGATCACGTTATTTTTGCGCGCGGCTTCGATCAGCCGCGTGGTCGCCGCGCCCAATTCCGGCGAAGTGTACATGTGCGGGAACTCGTACTTCTCGTACAGGCCCATGGACATGCACAGATCGTTCTGGCCCAGGAACAGGATGTCGACTCCGGGCACGGCGGCGATCTCTTCGATATTTTCGATGCAGGACGCGGTCTCCACCTGCAGGGCGACGATGACGTTGGCGTTGGCATTGCCGGCATATCCCAGCAGGCCGCCCTTGTTCATGCTGCGTTGCGGGAAATAGACCGAGCGGGTGCCGGCGGTGGGATAGCGGGCGCAGCTTACGGCCTCGCGAGCTTCCCGCGCGTTGTTGATATAGGGGACCAGCACGCCGTCGGCGCCCAGGTCGAGCGCCTGTTGGATCCCGCCGCGATCGTGATAACCGGCCACGCGGACCATGGATTTCGCGCCGCCGTTTGAGACTCCGCACAGCATCCCGGAAAGCTTCTCGGCGCCCATCGGACCGTGCTGCGTATCGATCAGCAGCCAGTCGTAACCGCTATGGGCCAGTTGTTCGGCAACCGTGGGGCTGTGCGAGTTGAGAAACAGGCCCATCTTGGGCTCACCCGCGCGCAGTTTACTCTTAAATTCCGCCCCGCTGAGGGTGGCGTGACTCATTCTGATTGCTCCTTTTGGAAACGTTTTACTCAGGAAAGATTTGGATCCCAGGGATTTTCTTCGAACGCTTTTTCTTCGAACACTATGGAATATAACCCAGAGCCGGAAGCATCGTCAAAAGACGGGTGGATTCAGAGCATGGCCTCGCGATCGCGCACGCCCAGGAGATAGAGAATGCCGTCCAGCCCCATGGTGGAGATGGACTGGCGGGCGCTCTGGCGCACGATGGGTTTGGCGTGGAAGGCGATACCCAGCCCGGCGATGCGCAGCATGGGGAGGTCATTGGCGCCGTCGCCGACCGCGATCACCTGCTCCAGGTTCAGATGTTCGGCGCAGGCGATCTGCTGGAGCAGGGCCGCTTTGCGCGCTCCGTCCACGATCTCCGTGGTCACTTCGCCGGTGACCGCGCCGTCGCGGATCTCCAGTTCGTTGGCGTGCAGGTAATCGATACCCAGACGGCGTTGCAATTCGCGGCCGACAAAGGTGAAGCCTCCGGACAGGATGGCGGTTTTGTAGCCCAGGCGGCGCAGCGTGGCGATCAGACGCTCGGCACCGTCCATCAGCGGAACGTGGTCGCGAACCCGCCAGAGCGCGGCCTCGGGCAGGCCCTTCAGCAGCGACACGCGCCGGCGAAAGCTGGCCTGGAAATCCAGTTCGCCGCGCATGGCCGATGCCGTGATCTGCTGGACCTGCTCGCCGACTCCTGCCAGCCTGGCCAGCTCATCGATCACCTCGGTCTGGATCAGCGTGGAATCCATGTCGAAGGCCACCAGGCGGCGGGTGCGCCGGTACACATTATCGTGCTGGAAGGCGATATCGATCTCGTGCTCTTCGGTGAGCCGCAACAGCTCCGCGCGCAGTTCGTCTTCGCCGGCGTTCTCTCCGGAAGCGGCCAGCTCTACGCACATGCGGGCCGGACCGGGCACCGGTTCGAGCGACGCGCGCGCCGAGAGCCGGTCGATGCGGTCGATGTTCAACCCCACACGGGCGATGATTCCGCTGACCGCGGCCAGGTGAACCGCGGTGATCGAGCGGCCCAGCACGGTGATCAGGAAGCGGCGCTTGCTCTGGCTCTCCACCCAGGCCTGGTACTCGCTCTCGGAGATCCGCGAGAAGTGGATCTGAACACCCAAGTCGTGGGCTTCGAGCAGCAGATCGCTGAGCAGGCTGGAGGCCATCATCTCTCCGGTCAACTCCACCAGGATTCCCAAAGCCAGCGCGTCGTGAATCACGGCCTGGCCGATATCGAGGACGCGAGCCTGCGTGCGCGCGAGGATTTCGGTAAGCGAGTGCGTGACGCCGACGCGGTCACGGCCGGTGATGTGGATCAACAGAACCCTGGGTGCGGAAGAGGTGGCCATCTTCTGACAAGTTTAGCGGGAGCGGTCCCGGACTCGCACGCGCTGGACTATGATGGCTCTTCGGAGCAACCATGAAGCCCGTTCCCCCGAATCAACAACAGGCGCTGGTGGCGCGACTCACGCAGGCTTGCGGCGGCGCCTACAGTCCGGAAACCCGGCGAAAGTACTTCATCACCGGCCCGCAATGGGCGGCGTCCTATCAGGGCCAGGGACTCTTCCATGCCCCCACCCGCGAACCCGTGGGGTTCGAAGAGGTGATCCGCAAGTATGCGGAGATCGGCATCGGCTATTGGACCACGCACGATACCGACGTGATTCCGACCGCGGCGCTGGGCCGGGACGAACAATGGCGGATCGTGGAGCGAATCGGCAAGGCCCTGGCGGAAAGCGGCCTGAAATGCTCCATGGTGACCACCGAGACGTTCTATCACGCCGTCTGGGCCGCCAGCCCGGCCGCCGAGTCCGCCAACGTGCGCGATTACGCTGCCTTTCGCGTATCGAACACGGTCGAGATCGGGCATGAGCTGGGCGCGCAGTTCGCGGTCTACTGGCCGGGGTCGCTGGGATACTACGTGCAGGGCGCCATCGAGGAGACCGAGACGCTGAAGTGGTATGCGGGCGCGCTCAATGCCGCCTGCGCGCGCGATATCGAGGTGGCTAAGAAAAAAAGCTGTCCCACCCTCAAACATTGTCTGGAGGCCAAGCCCTTCGAGCCCCAGGCGGAGATCCTGCTGCCCACCAGCGATGCCATGCTGGCCTTCATTTCGTCCGGTCTGCTGGAGCATCCCGAGATGGTGGGGCTGAACCCGGAATATCTGCACGAGCTGATGTGGGGCGCCGCGCCGCGGGCTGCGCTGGCCCGGGCGCTGGTGTGCGGCAAATTGTGGCACTTCGATATCAACGACGGCTACCGGCTCAAGCATGACGTGGATATCGCCGTGGGGTTGGTGAATCCGCTGGACTGGCTCAACGTCCTGGTCCTGCTGCGCAGCCACGGCTACAACGGGCCTTTCAATCTGGACTACAAGCCGCCGCGCACCACCAGCAGCTACGGCGTCTTCGCCGTCAGCTTCCCCACGGCGGTGGACCGCTTCATCACGCTGTGGGAGATGGCCGGCGAGGTGCTAACCGATCCGATTATTCAGGAGGCTACGGAAGCCTTGAAGGCGGGTGGAGGCCCGGTGGATACCCGTGACGCGGAGGCTGTGACCGCTTCCAATCGCGAACTGCTGACCTTGCACGAGCTGATCGCCCACCGCCTGGTGCAGATCCTGCTGGGCCTGCATCGCGGCCGAAGCTATTACATCTGAGCGGTTCGTCCGCTTGCCGACGCACGCGGTTCCGTTCCGGCGCTGCCTGCGTCACGAGGCACGATACCATAATGGTCGTATGGGCCGGATGCTCATTACTCTCGGCGCGATTCTGATCCTGATCGGGCTGCTGGTGAGCCTGGGCGGCCGCCTGCCGTTCCGCATCGGGCGGCTGCCGGGCGATATCGTGATTCGCGGTAAGAACTCGGCGTTTTACTTTCCGCTGGCTACCTGCATCCTGCTGAGCCTGCTGCTCTCGTTCGTGGCGTGGATCTTCCGGCGCTGAGCTTTATTCCCAGCGCCGCTCCCAGCCACGCCACCACTCGGTATTTTCCAGGTTGAGCGCGTTCCAGCAGAGGTCCAGCATGCGTGCGTCGCCCCGCTCGATGCCGGCGCGCGAGACTTCCCGCGGCAGCGGCACCAGTTGGGCCAGGCGATCGTAAACCACCGCGCGGCCCTGGGGCGGCACGCGGCTGAGCAGGTGCCACAGGGTGAGCCCATCGCGCGGACGGGCCGCGACCAGCAGGCTTGGGAGCGCGCCGGTTTCGCCGCGTTCCAAAGCGCCAAGCTCCTGCGTCAGAGCCGCCGGGGCGTCGCCGTAATAGGGGATACCCGGACCTCCGCGGCGGCTGGTGGCGCATTGCGCGCCCGCGGGGATGAAGGACTCGCGGCCTCCGGAGCGAAAGGCCACCCAGCCCATGTGGACGCGCAGCAGTCCATCGCCGGATTCGTTCATCGTGATGGTGTATTCGCAACCCAGATCGATGGCGCGGGCGGAAGGAGTGTCCAGGATGAACTCGCGCGGCGGGGCCCAGATGAGGGCGCGAAGTTGGCCGCGGCGCAGGCGCACCCGGCGGTCGGTGGCGGCGCGCAGTTCGGAGTCCGGACCCAGTTCGATACGGCCGATGCTGCTGGAGGAGAGCGTCACCGCGGCATCGCTGCCGGTGGCGAGCAGTTGCCCGGCTCCCAGCGGCATGGCAACAGCCGCTTCCCGGGTGCCGAGGCGCGCTTCGCCGGCCAGGGAGTCCACGCGCCAGGCGGTAGCGGGGGAAGCGGGCGCGGGCAGGCGGGAAAGTCCGGCAGCGGCCAGCACCAAAGCTGCCGCGGCGGCAATGGCCCGCCAGCGGCGCGGCCTTTCGATGGTCTGCCCGGCCAGACCGGCGCGATGGCGGTAGCGCAGCGCGGAGAGAGCCTGTTCCAGGTGCTCGATCTCCGGGTCGGGGGCGCCGGAGCGGTCCCAGAGATAGTCGTCGTTCACTTGCTTTCTCCTCCTTCCCATCGCTGGCGCAGCATCTTCATGCCGCGGCACAGGTTCACTCGCACCGATTCGGGCGTCAGGCCGGTCTGCCGCGCGATTTCCGGCCCGGTCAAGCCTTCCACCAGCCGCAGGATGAGCGTCTCGCGATAGGCTTCGGGCAGCCTGCGGATCAGGTCCAGAATCTCGAAGGCTTCCTGCCGCCCTCCGGTGGAGTGCGCCGTGTTGGGGGGCGTCTCTGTGATGGGCTGCCGTCCGCGGCTCCGGAAATAATCGATGGCGCGGGAGCGCGCAATGGCGCCAAGCCACCCGCGAAATGCCGCCGCCGAGCGCAGGTCGCCCAGTTGCTTCATGGCCGCGAGAAAGACATCCTGCACTAAGTCCTCGGCATCGCCAGGCGGTACCCGCGCCAGCAGGATCCCGTGCACCATGCGCGCGTAGCGCACATACAACTCGCCGAAAGCGCGGCGGTCGCCCTCCGCCGCCGCGCGAACCAAGGCGTCATCTGTGGTGGTGGAGGGCTCCCTAGTCACGAGCACCGCTGGCATGATGATAGCGCCCGGCGAAGGTCTACTTGCCGGCGGCCAGCACCTTGGCTCCTGCCAGCATGGCGTCAATGTCCGCATCCTGGAACGCATGAGCGCTGAACTTAGCCTTGCTCCGGTCCACGCCTCCCGGTCCATCGCCGACCAGGGCATAGGTGAAGATCTCCGTGTTTTTCTCAACCGTATTGCGGCCCACCAGTTGCACGACCCAGCGGCCGGTGGCGGGCCATTGCCGGGTGAGCGCGAACAGGCCCGGCTCGGAAAGGCGCTCCAGGCGCAGGGGAATCGAGCGGCGCTCCCCGTTCGATCCTCCGATGGCCGTGGCGGTCACGCTCGCTGCTTCCGGGTTATGACATCCCACTGCTTTGACGGTGAGCACCGCGTTCTTGGCGCGCGCATCGCCGCTAGCCTCCGGGTTGCCCAGTTGCAGCCAGAATCCGCCTGCGAACAGTTGACCCGCCAGCGTCAGCATCGCCGCGACGGGTATGGTTGCGAGTGTGCGTTGCATATTTCCCTCCTGGGTGGTTTCTGGAATTTCTGCAAGAGAGACGGAGGGCGGGGCGCGAGTGTTAACCGGGGCGCTTACACCGCGAGATCGTCCAGGCCCCAGTTGCGGACGGTGACCGGCTCGCCGTTGACCATACCGGCGCCGGTCGCCAGCGTGAGCTTTCTGCGCCGCACGTTCTCACGGAAGGTGGGATTGGCGTTGTCGGCTACGGCGTTGGCGATGATCTCTCGCCGGTCCTGCTGGCTGGCTCCCGGCTGAGCGGCCAGTTTGGCCCGGATCTGGCTGTCGGCCGCGGCCGAGACGCCGCCGTTCTGGACGTGGATATCGAAGCACAGCGCCAGGCCCAGTTCTGTAGTGAGCGCATAGCGGGCGGCGGTCTGGAGCGCCGGTTGGAAATAGCTGCGGTCGGCTACCTGCACTTGCACGGCCTGCACCGCGGGCATCGACCCGAACGTGCGAAAAGCGGCCAGCCAGTCGGCCGGAAGTCTGCGTTTGTCGGAGTCCTGGCTGATGCTGTCAGCGAAAGCCATTTGTTGCGAAGGGGGTGCGGTGAGGATGCCCAACCATTGGTCCGTGTTGGCGCCGAAAGCCTGGCGCACCAGGTCCGGATTCTGCGCCAGCACCCGCTCGAATACGTTCTTCAGGCTGCCGGATCGCAAGGTGAAGCCGATGATTCCCCAGGTGAGGCCCGCGCCGTCGAAATTACCGAGGGCGAGCGTGAAGCCGTGCCCTTCGAAGGCGGCGGTCAATTGCAGCGCGCGGTCGCGCACAGCAGGGATATCCATCTGCATCAGGCTGCTCCAGGTATCCACGTCGATCTGGCCGGTGGCGGTCAATCCGTGGGCCGACTGGAAAGCCGTGACTGCTGTGATCGTGTTGGTTCCGTAGCGTCCGTCCGCCATGCCGGCGCTGAGCCCGGCGGCGTTCAGGCGTTGCTGAATCTGTTCGATGATTCCGCCGCGTGCGCCCGAGGAGAAGAGAAGTCTGCTCATAACTGTACGGTTAGTGACCGTTCGGGCGTCTTTATATCACACGTGGAGTAACATGGTCATGGATGAGCGACTCGTCCCCGGCCATTCGGCTCCGCAATCTGCAAAAGGTTTACGGCAGCAAGGCGGCGGTGGATGGCCTGGATCTGACCGTACCGCGCGGCTGCTTTTTCGGTTTCCTGGGGCCGAACGGTGCGGGAAAATCCACCACGATCCGTATGTTGACCGGACTGGTCCCGCCCACTTCGGGCGAGATCGAACTGCTGGGACTGCGCATGCCGCAGCAGGAGATCGAGATCAAGCGTCGCATCGGCCTGGTGCTCGACGAATCGCTGCTGTTCGACCGCCTGACCGGCGGGGAGTTCCTGGAGTTCGTGGGCCGGATGTATGGGCTCACCCGCCCGGTGGCCCAGGATCGGGCGCGCGCCCTGCTCGAGCTGTTCCAGCTCAACGAGCCGCGCAAGCTGATCGCCGAATATTCCAAGGGGATGCGCAAGCGGGTCGCTATGGCCGCTGCCCTGATTCACCATCCCGACCTGTTTCTGATGGACGAGCCGTTCGAGGGGGTGGATGCGGTGGGCGCGCGGCTCATGAAGGACATCCTGCTCGACCAGGTGCAGCGGGGCGCCACCATCTTTCTGACCTCGCATGTGCTGGAAGTGGTGGAGCGGCTGTGCGACCGCATCGCCATCATCCACGAGGGCCGCATCGTCACCGAAGGGGCGATCGAAGAGCTGCGCGCGGGCAGCGAATCGCTGGAAGATGTGTTCGTGCGCGTGGTAGGGGCGGAACGCGCCTTCGAACGTCTGGACTGGTTGTAGCGAACCATGATTGCCGCGATCCTGCGCGCGCAGTGGCTCAGCATGAGGAGCTTCCGGCTGGGGTCGGGCCGGCGCACCGCCGCTTTGTCCATGGGTCTGGCGTTCGTGTGGTACGGATTCTGGGCCATGCTGAGCATCGCGCTGGAGGAACTGCTGGCAGCCTCCGGGGCTCACGCCGGTCCGGCGATTCCGCAGGGCCTACTGTTCATTTTTCTGTACTGGCAACTGGCTCCGCTAGTCTCGGCCAGCCTGGGGGCCTCGCTCGACCTGCGCAAGCTGCTGGTCTATCCGGTGCCGCATCGTCTGCTGTTCCAGGTGGAGGTGCTGCTGCGGCTGACCTCGGCCGCCGAGATGCTGCTGGTGCTGGGCGGCGGCGCCATCGGGCTTTTGCGAAACAGCGCCCTGGGCGGGTGGCCGGCGGCGCCCCGGCTGGCCGCGGGCTTCCTGGCTTTTGTGGGATTCAACCTGCTGCTGGCCGCCGGGCTGCGCAACCTGATCGAACGGCTGCTGGCCCGCAAGCATGTGCGCGAGGTGTTGGTGCTGCTGCTGGTGCTGGTCACCGCGGCTCCGCGGCTGCTGGTCGCCAAAGGCACTTCCTTTTCGCGGCTCTCCGCGATTTTCGCGGGGCTCGACCGGCCCGGCTGGCCCTGGACCGCCACGGCCCTCTGGATCAGCGGCGAGCGCTGGCTGCTGGCGGCTGCGGTGCTGCTGGCCTGGATGGCGGCCGCCTGGATCTTTGCCCGCCGCCAGTTCGAGCGGAGTCTCCGCTTCGACGCTCGCGCGGCCCAGGCCGGCACCGCGCAAGGGCGGCCCGAATCGGCATCCCGCCTGGAATGGCTGTACCGCCTGCCCGGGATGCTGCTGCGCGATCCGCTGGCCGCCATCGTGGAAAAAGAAATGCGCGCCCTCAGCCGTACGCCGCGCTTCCGCATGGTTTTTTTCATGGGGTTTTCTTTCGGAGTCCTGATCTGGCTGCCCATGACCATCGGGGGACAGAGGGATATGCACTCGCCCGTGGCCCGGAATTTTCTGACCGTGGTGAGCGTCTACGCGCTGGTTCTGCTGGGCCAGGCTTCCTACTGGAACGCGCTGGGCTTTGATCGGGCGGCGGCCCAGCTCTATTTCTGCCTTCCCGCCTCCATGGCCCAGATCCTGAAGGGCAAGAACCTGGCCGCGGCTGCCCTCATTCTGGCCGATGTCGCGCTGGTGGCCGCTACCTGCCGGCTGGTGCAGATCCCCATTCCCGCCGTGAAGATCGCCGAGGCGTTTCTGGTAACCGTGATCTCCTCGCTCTACCTGCTGGCGATGGGCAATCTGAGCTCCATCCATTATCCGCGCGCCATGAATCCGGAGCGGGTCTCGCAGGGGCCGGCCGGCGGACGCTTTCAGGCGCTGGTCGCGTTTCTCTTTCCGCTGACCCTTTTGCCGGTTTTTCTCGCTTATGTAGGGCGGGAGGTTTTCGAGAGCGAAACAGTGTTCTATCTCCTGCTGGCGGTGGCGGCGGCAATCGGTGCGGCCTTTTACCGGATTGCGCTCGATTCGGCCGCCGAAGCGGCGCTGCGGCGCCGGGAGGCGATCGTCGCGGAACTCACTCAGGGTGAAGGCCCGGTGACGAGCGAATAACCGGATATTTCGTATATCCTCTTGACGAAAGTCGTCAAAACAGTTATATTGCAAAACAGATGAGTGGAAAACTTCAGGCTGAGATCAAGCAGGCCAAGCCGTTCGCCCGGTTGGAGGAGGAGGCCTTCGTCAATCTCATCCGCACGGCGGACCGCCTCATGTCGGCGCAGGCCCAACTGATGAAGGGCTGGGACCTTTCGCCCACGCAATACAACGTCTTGCGGATCCTGCGGGGGTCCGGTCCGGACGGTTTGTGCTGCGGCGAGGTGGGCGAGCGCCTGATCACCCGCGATCCGGATATTACCCGGCTTCTGGATCGCATGGAGGCGCGCGGCCTGGTCACCCGCGCGCGCGACCGCAAGGACCGGCGCGTGATCACGGTACGCATCACCGACGAAGGCTTGCGCATCCTGGACGACATGCAACCGGCCCTGGAGGCCTTCAGCCGCGAGCACCTGGGACGGCTTTCCGAGGAGCAGCTCCGGAGCTTCATCGATCTGCTGGAGCTGGCGCGGGAAAAAGCCGGCTGATTTTCTCCACAAATCGTTGAGACAACTACCACTTGGAGGCAGAACATGAATGAAAAGGACCTGCGAAGCTGGGGCGTGGCTTTGATACGCATCATGATCGGCCTGGTCTTCGTCATGCACGGAGGGCAGAAGTTATTCGTCTTCGGGATCGGTGGGACCGCCGCGTTTTTCGGTCAGGCCGGGATCCCGATGCCGATGGTCTCCGCCACGGTGGCTTCGCTTTCGGAGTTCCTGTGCGGCGCGGCACTGCTGGTGGGGCTGTTCACCCGCCTGGCGATTATCCCGCTGATCGTGACCATGCTGGTGGCTATCTTCCACGTGCATCTGCGCAATGGCTTCTTCCTGCCGACCGGCTTCGAGTACGCCCTGACGATGCTGGTGGCGCTGGTAGCGCTGGGCTTGACCGGGCCGGGTCAACTGGCGCTCGACGGGCTGCGGCGCCGCAGCTAACCGGCCAGGCCGCGGTATTTGCGCAGCAGTTCGTAAAGCACTACGCCGCCGGCGGTGGCCACGTTGAGGGAGTGCTTGGTCCCCAGCATGGGAATGCGCACGTGGGTGTCGCAGAATTCGGAGATTTCGGGCCGGATTCCATCTACTTCATGTCCGAAGATCACGCAGACAGGAAAGCGCGGCTGCCAGTCGAACAGGTCCACGGCGTGTGCGGTAGTTTCGATTGCGGCGAGTTCGTAGCCACGCTCCCGCAGTGCGGCGAGGGCGGCCATCGGCTCCCAGGAGTGCTCCCAGGCGACGGTTTCGTCCGCGCCCAGGGCTGTTTTCGAGAGAGCCGGCTTGGGTGGATGGCCGGTAATCCCGCAGAGGTATAGTTTTTCCGCGCCGGCCGCGTCCGCCGTGCGAAAGAAAGCGCCGACGTTGTAAAGGCTGCGGACGTTATCGAGCAGGACGGCTACCGGCATTGCGGCAAGGTGGTCATAGGCCGCGCCCGCTTGCGTGGCCTGGAACGGAAGGCGCTCCACAGATCAATCTTAGCCGCTTCAATCTCAGGTATGCTGAGAAGCAAAGTATCATGCGCGCCTCTTTGACGTTGTGGGTGGTTCTGCTGGCCGGTCTGGTCTGGGCCGGCTGCTCGCCGAGCCACGATTCTTCCTCTGCACTCGCTTCCATTCCCGTTGATCCGATGGCCAACCCGCTGCCGGGCATGCCGCCCATTTTGGACATGCGGGACATCTACGCTGCCGACCGGCCGGGAGTGCTCAGCCCGGCGGTGCGGCATTTCCGCTCTCTGGTCTATGTGCCGGCCTCCGGGGCCAATCGCGTGGATGTGATTGATCCGCATACATTTCGGGTGATCCGCAGCTTTCGGGTGGGAAAACAGCCCCAGCACGTGACGCCGTCTTATGACATGAAGACGCTGTGGGTGCTGTGCGACTTGAACGATCGGCTGGTGGAGGTGGATCCGGCCACGGGCAAGGAAGGCCGCAGCATTTTCGTCAAAGATCCTTACAACATGTACTACACGCCCGACGGGCAATACGCCGTGGTCTGTGCCGAGCGCATCCGGCGGCTCAACTTCCTGGACGCCAAGACCATGAAGCTGAAGAACTCGGTGGAGATCCCGTACCGCGGCATCGATCACCTGGACTTTTCGGCTAACGGGCGCTATCTGCTGGCAAGCTGCGAGTTCGACGCCCAGGTGGTCAAGGTGGATACGGCGGCCCAGAAGGTGGTGGGCCATGTCGCCCTGAAGGCGGGCGGGATGCCGCAGGACGTGAAGCTCTCGCCCGACGGCCGGATCTTCTACGTGGCCGATATGATGGCCGACGGTGTTTACCTGATCGACGGCGAATCCATGCAGATTATCGGCTTCCTGGCGACCGGCAAGGGAGCCCACGGCCTTTACGTGAGCCGGGATTCCAAGTACCTCTACGTGTCCAACCGCGGCGAGGGATCGGTTTCGGTGGTGGACCTGGAGACCCGCAAGCAGGTTCAGAAGTGGCAGATTCCAAAGGGCGGAAGCCCGGACATGGGAGGCGTATCGGCGGACGGGAAGATTCTCTGGCTGAGCGGCCGGTACGACCGGGAGGTTTATGCTATCGATACCGGCGACGGGCACCTGGTGGCGCGCGTCCGGGTGGCCAAAGGACCGCACGGCCTATGCGTATATCCCCAGCCCGGCCGGTACTCCCTAGGGCATACGGGAATATTCCGCTAAGGTGCGAAACCCGCGGCGGTTGCGGGGAATCCTGTTAAACTGAAAGTTCAGCCCATGCTGTCCGTTGTTATCCCGATTCACAACGAGGAGCACTCGCTGCTGCCCCTCTATGATCGCCTCACTGCTGTTCTAGAAAAGCTCGCCCGACCCTACGAAATCCTGTTCGTGGACGATGCCTCCACCGACCGCAGTTTTGAGCTGCTGGCCAATCTGGTGGAGACGGATAGCCATCTGAAGGTCATCCGGCTGCGCCGCAATTTCGGGCAAACGGCGGCCCTTTCCGCCGGCTTTCACGAGGCCAAAGGGGACGTGATCATTGCCATGGACGGCGATCTGCAGCACGCCCCGGAAGATATTCCGGCCCTGCTCTCCAAGATCGATGAAGGCTACGACATCGCCAGCGGGTGGCGCAAGCAGCGCGTCGATAATCCGATCACCCGCAAGATTCCATCGCGAATCGCCAACTGGCTGATGTCCAAGGCCTCCGGCCTGGACCTGCGGGATTTCGGCACCACTTTCAAGGCCTACCGCGCCGAGGTCCTCAAAGACGTCAACCTGTACGGCGAACTGCACCGATTCATTCCCGCGCTGGCCACGTTTTATGGCGCCCGCGTGGC
>CAZMRK010000796.1:0-27159 GCA_964568355.1 uncultured Solibacteraceae bacterium
TATGCGGACCTTTCTCTCGCTGTTGCTTGCCGCGTTGCCGGCAGCAGCGCAGTTTTCCGGTCTGGCCACCGATGACACGGGCAGCCGGGTATGGTTCTCCTCGGCGCTGCGGCAGCGCGGGGCAACGACGCAGGCAACAACTCCCAAGATCTTTACGGCCGATGCGCATGGCACGGTCCAGTTGGCGGCAGAGGCCCCGGCCGGTGATCCGTACTCTTTGCTGACGGCTCCGGAAGTCTCTTCAGACGGCACCGTGCTGGCCTACCAGGCAGGGTACAACTGCCCGGTCCAGACGGTGTGCCGCGTCGATGAATACCACCACGGAATCGTCGGCCTCAAAGGCGTGAGGCGGGTGGAAGTGGGCACGATCCACATGAGCCGCAACGGGCGCTACCTGCTGCGCGAGGGATACACCTACTTCGGCCCCACCGGGCAGGTGGAACTGATCGACGTGACGGCGAACCGGCGGCAGCCGATCGCGGTGGCGGATTGGAACTCGCTGGCCGGACGAAGAGTGACGGCGGATGGAAGCGCGCTGATCTATGCGGACGGGCAGTTGTGGCTGGCGCGGATGGACGGCAGCACGCAGGTGGTGCCTACGGCAAATCTCCCAGCGCCGGTGAGGTCTCCTTTCTTCCTGTATCTTCCGAGCGCGACGGTAGACGATGCCGGACGGAACGTGGTGTACCAGGCCACGACGAACACCTGCGAGATCGACCTGACCAGCCCATCGAGCACGGCGCAAGCGGCGGCGGTGGTGACGTCGGACCGGCCTTGCAGTTTGCAGACGCTCTCGGCAGACGGGACGACAGTGCTGTTTCTTTCCACCGCCAATTTCGACGGCAGCAACGCAGCGGGCCTGATGCAGGCGTGGACCCTAGATGTTGCTTCCAAGGCCGTGAAGGCAGCGACGCACGACGCGGCGGGCATTGCGGAAGCTACGCTCTCCGGCGACGGGCAGGTGTTGTGGGCGGCGACGCTGGCGGGACGGATCCTCCGGATCGATCGCAGCACGGAGACGGCGCAGGAGATCGTTCCGCAGACCGTCGTAATCGATCAGGATCTGCTCTCGTTTCCTTTGACCACGGCGCCGGGCGCCCTGGCGCGGCTGGCCGGCAGAGGGCTGGCGTCACAGGCGGCAGCATCCGGACTGCCGCTGACCGATTCGCTGGGCGGCGTGCGCGTGCTGGTAGACGCGAACCGGGCCGGAGCGGGCACGCTTCCGCTGGTCTCGGTTTCGCCTGCGGAGATCGTGTTTCAGGTGCCCTGGGAGATGCAGGGCAGGCACATGCTGACGCTCGCGGGCGCGGAATCGCCATTCGAGGAGGTGCTATCGCGGGAATTGCTGATCCAGGATTCGGCGCCGCAGTTCTGGTATTCCGCCGACGGCTATCCGGCGATTGCGCACGAGGATTTTCGCGGTCTGGTGTCGGATCGGGATCCGGCCCGTCCGGACGAAGTTCTGCACCTCTTCCTGACCGGGCTAGGTCCTGTGACGCCGGTGGTCGCGACGGGGCAGGCCTCGCCGGCGGACCCTCTTTCGAGGCTGGCGGTGCCGATCCATGTATTCTGGCAGGGGAGCTTGCCGACCAATTTCCCGGTAGCCGTCGACGTGCTCTTCGCGGGAATGGCGCCGGGACTGGTAGGCTTGCAACAGGTCGACCTACGCGTACCGCACGTGGCGCCCACGCAACTCGGCGTGGGAGTGAGCACGACGGGATCGGGCACAGCGGCATATTTTTCGGTGAGCCAATATTAGAGTACTTGACGCGCCCAAGACCACTCCCTGACGGTCGTGGCTCGGAAACGGTTACTGAGCCACGAGCGTGAGCGAGTGGTATCCGGTTCGGCGGTAGCCCGGTGAGCCAATATTCAGCGCGGGAATTCGCTAACCTAAGATAGAGGGGCATTCACGGCCGCTGAAATCGGTATGCAAGCCACGCTAGAGCGCGAAAGCGCGAGGGGACGGGCTGTCTTTACGGTCCTGGGAGCGATCAGTTTCTGCCATCTGTTGAACGACATGGTGCAGTCGCTGATTCCCGCGGTTTATCCGCTACTAAAGAGCTCCTTTCACCTGGACTTCACCCAGATCGGACTGATTACTCTCACGTACCAGATGACGGCATCGCTGCTGCAACCGGCCGTAGGGCTCTACACGGACCGCCGGCCGCAGCCTTACTCGCTGACGGTGGGAATGGGGTCCACACTGGTGGGGCTGCTGTTTCTTTCGACGGCGACGAGCTTTCCGATGATTCTGGCGGCTTCCGCGATGGTGGGTATGGGGTCGGCGGTGTTTCACCCGGAATCGTCGCGCGTGGCCCGCATGGCTTCGGGAGGACAACATGGGCTGGCGCAATCGCTGTTTCAGGTGGGAGGGAATGCGGGATCGTCGGTAGGGCCGCTGCTGGCGGCCTTCATCGTGCTGCCCAGAGGACAGAGAAGCATCGCATGGTTCTCGCTGGCGGCGCTTCTGGCGATGCTGGTGCTCGTAGGGATCGGCGGCTGGTATAAGCGGCACCACGAGGCACAGCGCAAGCGGGCGGCGGAACGGCGGATCCACGCGCATCTGTCGCGAGGCAAGGTGATCTCGGCGGTTTTGATTCTGCTGGCTCTGATTTTTTCGAAATACTTCTATCTGGTCAGCCTGACCAGTTACTACACGTTTTATCTGATGAGTAAGTTTCACGTTTCCGTACAGAGCGCGCAGGTTCACTTATTCGCGTTTCTGGGAGCGGTGGCGGCAGGGACGATCATTGGCGGGCCGATTGGGGACCGCGTAGGCCGGAAGTACGTGATCTGGTGCTCGATTCTGGGCGTGCTTCCGTTTACGATGGCGCTGCCCTATGCCAATTTGTTCTGGACCGGCGTGCTGAGCGTGATCATCGGCATGATTCTGGCTTCGGCGTTCTCGGCGATTCTGGTGTACGCGCAGGAGCTGGTGCCAGGTGGCGTGGGCATGATTTCCGGGCTGTTCTTTGGATTTGCGTTCGGAATGGGCGGCATTGGCGCGGCGCTATTGGGGAAGCTGGCGGATTGGACCAGCATCGGGTTTGTGTACCACGTGTGCGCGTACCTGCCCGCGATCGGATTGCTGGCGGGGTTTTTGCCGAACCTGGAGAGCCGGGCGTCGACTGAAGTCGACGCGGCCCCCTGAAGCGGGCGCTACGGCTTATTTGTGGGCGGCGGCTTCGATGCGGGCTTCGGCCCGTCGGATGGCGGCCAGGGCTATGGCCGGGTCGACTCCGAGAGAGGCGTTGATGAGCTGCTGCTGGGCCCGATCGAGGGCCCGGCGGGCGCGGTCGACATCGACTTCTTCGGCTTTTTCGGCGGCGTCGGCGAGGACCCGGACTTTGTCGGGCAGGACCTCGAGGAAGCCACCGTGTATGGCGAGATAGCGTTTGCGGCCGCCGGCGGCGTACCAGAGAAAGCCCGTGGAGAGCTCGGCGAGCAGCGGGGCGTGGCCGGGCAGCACGCCCAGGTAGCCGTTTTTCGCCGGAATCTGCACCTCTTCCACGTTGGCGTGGATCAGGCTGCGCTCCGGCGTGACGACTTCGAGTTGGATCTCTTCCGCCATGGCTGTCAGGCCTTCTTCATGGCCTCGGCGCGCTCCTGCACGTCTTCAATCGTGCCCTGCAAATAGAACGCCTGCTCGGGGATCTCGTCGTGCTTGCCTTCGACCACCTCTTTGAAGCCGCGAATGGTATCGGCCAGTTTGACGTACTTGCCGGCGAGGCCGGTGAACTGCTCGGCGACGTGGAAGGGCTGGGAAAGGAAGCGCTGGACCTTGCGGGCGCGGGCTACGGTGAGCTTGTCCTCGTCGGAGAGCTCATCGATTCCGAGGATGGCGATGATGTCCTGCAGGTCTTTATAGCGCTGCAGAATGCCTTTCACCTTCTGCGCCACCTGGTAGTGCTCATCGCCGATGATGCGCGGATCGAGAATGCGCGAAGTGGAGGCCAGCGGATCGACGGCCGGATAAATGCCTAACTCGGAGATGGCGCGGGAGAGGTTGGTGGTGGCGTCCAGGTGAGCGAAGGCGGTGGCCGGCGCCGGATCGGTATAGTCGTCGGCGGGCACGTAGATGGCCTGCACGGAAGTGATGGAGCCGGACTTGGTGGAGGTGATGCGCTCCTGGAGCTCGCCCATTTCGGTGGCCAGGTTGGGCTGGTAACCGACGGCGGAGGGCATACGGCCGAGCAGCGCCGATACTTCCGAACCGGCCTGGGTGAACCGGAAAATATTATCGATGAAGAGCAGCACGTCCTGGCCTTCTTCGTCGCGGAAGTACTCGGCGACGGTGAGGCCGGTGAGACCGACGCGGAGGCGGGCTCCGGGCGGCTCGGTCATCTGGCCATAGACCAGGGCGCATTTGGACTTGGTGTAGTCGTGGGGGTTGATGACGCCGGACTCCTGCATTTCGAGCCAGAGGTCGTTGCCCTCGCGAGTGCGCTCGCCCACTCCGGAGAAGACCGAGACACCGCCGTGCTTCATGGCGATGTTGTTGATCAGCTCCATGATGATGACGGTCTTGCCCACGCCGGCGCCGCCGAACAGGCCGATCTTGCCGCCGCGGAGGTAAGGCTCCAGCAGGTCGATGACCTTGATGCCGGTTTCGAACATCTCCAGGCGGGTGGACTGGTCCTCAAACGCCGGAGCGGGCCGGTGAATGGGGTATCGCTTGGCGGCGTTGACGGGACCCATCTTGTCGACAGGCTGGCCGATCACATTGAGCACGCGTCCGAGCGTCTCCTTGCCGACCGGCACCGTGACGGGGTGCCCCAGGCTGACGGCCTTCATGCCGCGCACCATTCCCTCGGTGGGCTGAAGGGCGATGGTCCGAACGCGGCCCTCGCCGATGTGCTGCTCCGCTTCACAGATGATGTCGATGGGCTCCGGGACGTCGAAGCCCTCGCTGGTGATGTGGATGGCGGTGTGAATCAGCGGGATATGGCCTTCCGGAAACTCGCAGTCGACGGCCGGTCCGGCGACCTGCACCACTTTTCCCACTACTTCGCCGTTATTCGTTGCCATAAAAAATTCCTCAATTACTCCGCTGCAGCCGCACCGCTCACCACCTCAATGATCTCCTTGGTGATGCTGGCCTGGCGGACGCGGTTCATATATAAAGTCAGTCTGCCGATCATGTCCGACGCGTTGCGGGTGGCCGCATCCATCGCGGTCATGCGCGCGGCGTGCTCGGCGGCCGCGGATTCGAGCACGGAGCGGAACAATTCGGTTTCCACGTAGCGCGGCAGCAGGGCGGACAGCATTTCGCCGGGGGGCTGCTCGAAGATGTAATCGACCGGCTGCGCCTGGACCGGAACTTCCACAGGCAGTACGCGCACCAGGGTCAGTTTCTGCGACAGCACCGTCTTGAACTCGTTATAGAGGACGTAGACGCTATCGATCTCTTCGTTGCGGAAACGTTCGATCAACTTCTTGGCGATGGCGGCAGTCTCTTCGTAGACGGGCTTGCTGGGGAGGCCTGCGTATTCGCCGGTAATGGAGACCTGCTGCTTGCGGAAGAAATCGCGGCCTTTCCTGCCGATCAGCTCCCACTCCACCGTGGCGCCGGGATGTTCCTGAGCGAAGTGCTGGCCGCCCTTGATGACGTTGGTATTGAAGGCGCCGGCCAGGCCCTTATCGCCGGTGGTGAGCACGAGCTGGATCCGTTTTTCGGGGCGCTGGGCGAGCAGAGGATCGGAGGCCAGATGCTCGTCGCCGGCCACGGCAGCAGCCACGTTGCCCAGCACCGTGCGCAGCAGCGCGGTGTACGGGCGCGCGGCGATCACACGGTCCTGAGCACGGCGCAGCTTGGCCGCCGAGACCATCTTCATGGCCTTGGTGATCTGCTGGGTGTTCTTGACCGAGCGGATGCGCCGCCGGATGTCAATCAGGCTAGGCATGTGCGCTTACCGCTGGCTGCTCCGAGGTGAAGCGTTGTTTGAATTCCTTGATGACGGAGTGCAGTTCGCTGCGCAGATCGTCGTCCAGGACGCGCTTCTCCTTAATTTTGGCCCACAGGGCGCGATGCGCGTTGTCGACGAAGCGGTAGAGGTCGTCTTCAAACTTGCGGCACTGGTCCACAGGGAGATCGTCGAGATACCCGTTGGTACCGGCGAAGATGATGACGATTTGCCTTTCGACGGGAAGCGGCTGGTATTGGCCCTGTTTGAGGATTTCGACGAGGTGGCGGCCACGATTGAGCTGGGCGGTGGAGGCCTTATCGAGATCGGAGCCGAACTGGGCGAAGGCGGCCAACTCGCGGTATTGCGCCAGGTCCAGGCGGAGCGTTCCGGCGATCTGCCGCATGGCCTTGACCTGGGCGCTGCCGCCGACGCGGCTCACCGATAGGCCGACGTTGATGGCGGGGCGCACGTTGGAGTTGAACAGGTCCGCTTCGAGATAGATCTGGCCGTCGGTGATGGAGATGACGTTGGTCGGAATATACGCGGAGACGTCGCCGGCCTGGGTTTCGATAAAGGGCAGAGCGGTCAGAGAGCCGCCGCCGTTCTCCTTGCTGAGCTTGGCGGCGCGCTCCAGCAGGCGGCTGTGGAGATAGAAGACGTCGCCGGGGAAGGCCTCGCGCCCGGGGGGGCGGCGCAGCAGCAGGGAAATCTCACGATAGGCCGCGGCGTGCTTGGAGAGGTCGTCGTAGATGCAGAGGGCGTGGCCGCCCTTATCGCGGAAATACTCGCCCATGGCGCAGCCGGAATAGGGCGCCAGGTACTGCATGGGAGCGGGATCGGACGCCGAAGCCGAGACCACGATGGTGTATTCCATGGCGCCGAAGTCTTCGAGCGTCTTGACGACCTGGGCCACGGTGGAGCGCTTCTGGCCGATGGCGACGTAGATGCAGACCACGTCGCCGCCCTTCTGATTGATGATGGTGTCGAGGGCGATGGCGGTCTTGCCGGTCTGGCGATCGCCGATGACCAGCTCGCGCTGGCCGCGACCGATGGGGATCATGGCGTCGATGGCCTTGATCCCGGTTTGCATGGGCTCTTTGACGGGTTGGCGATCGATGACGCCGGGAGCGATGCGTTCGACGGGGTTGAACTCGGTGGTGTGGATGGGGCCCTTGCCGTCGATCGGCCGGCCCAAGGCATCGACAACGCGGCCGATCAGCGCTTCGCCAACCGGGACGGACATGATGCGGCCGGTGCGGCGCACCTCATCGCCTTCCTTGATTTCGGTGGGATCGCCGAGAAGCACGGAGCCGACCTGGTCTTCTTCCAGGTTCATGGCGATGCCCGCGACGTTGTGAGGGAACTCGATCAATTCCCCGGCCATGACCCGTTCCAGACCATGGATACGCGCAATTCCGTCGCCTACCGAAATAACCGAACCGGTTTCGGAGACGTCGATCGCTCCTTCGTAATTCTCGATCTCCTGGCGGAGAATATTCGTGATTTCGTCCGCTCGAATCTGAGCCATAAAACCTCTACCTGAAGCATTTCTATATCTGGCGCACCCAAGACCGCTGCCTTACGGTCGTGGCTCGGAAACGCTTCCTATATCAATGCCCTATTTTCCTATTCCGCAGTCAGGCGCCGTTCCAGGGTTTCCAACTGCCGGCGGACCGAGCCATCGTAGACGGTGGAGCCGATGCGGGCTACCACACCGCCGATGAGAGCCGGGTCGACCGAAAAATTCATACGCACACGCTTGCTGGTCAGCTTTTCCAGGTCCCGCGCCAGCGCTTCCCGCTGGTTCTGATCCAGGTCGCGGGCGGCGGTCACTTCCGCGCGGGCGAATCCGAGGCGTTCATCCAGCTCGATTTCGAAGGCGTGCAGAATTTCCGGGAGGGCAGCGATACGCCGGTGATCGATCAGGACGAACAGGAAATTGCGGGAGACGCGGGAGAGCGAGAGCTGATCGGCGATCTTGCCTACGACGGCCTTCTTGCGCGAGCCGGGCACCGACGGCGAGGACAGCGCATGGCGCAGCTCCGCCGACTCCGCCAGCGTACTTTCAAAGTCTCTTAATTCGCGAGTAACCTGCTGGGGGTCCAGCCTGGCAGCCTGCCCTGCGACGACGTCGACCAGGGCGCCGGCATATCGGTGAGCGATTGCAGAAGAAGTCATGGGCTTCAGCTATGCGGTTGCGCGGGGACGTCCAGGTCCCGGATGAAATTGCGCACCAGCATCTCCTGGCTTTCCGGGCTTATGCGGCTTTGGAGCTTCTGCGCGGCGAGCTGGATGGCCAGCCCGGCGCTATAGCGCTTCAACTCCAGGCGCGCGGACTTGCCCAGCGAAGCGATCTCCTGGCGGGCACGCTCTTCCATTTTGGCCAACTCGGCGGCGGTCTCCTGGCGGAGGCGCTCGGTTTCGGCGGCGGCTTCGGCCTGGGCGTCCCGGCGCAGGGCTTCAATTTCAGCGGAGAGATTCGCCAGCCTGGCTTCCACCGCGGAGACGCGGGCATCGGCCTTGGCGCGCGCCTCTTCGGCATCGATCATGCCCTTGCGAATCTGGATGGACCGATTGACGAAGAAAGGTCCGAGATTTTTCGCGCCCAGATAGCCGAGCGCCCCGGCGAGCAGCAGGAAGTTGACCCACTTCCAGATCTCCAAATGGCCGGATTCTTCGTCTTCGCCGGCGGCTCCGCCGGTGTGATGAGCGGCTTCGGATTCGGGCTGCGCCAACAGGACGGGGGGGACCGCGGCCAGGGTCAGGAGGAAGATCCAACCAGCCAGACGCGGCACACGTAACGCAGATTTCATGCGGCCCTTCCATTCAGGATGGAGGCCACGATCTGCTCGGCCAGAATTTCGCTGTCCCCGGCCAGGTTCTGTTTGGCCTGGGTCACATCGGACTCCAGCAGGGAGCGCGCCTCTTTGACGGAGGCATCCACACGGTCGCGGGCGGCGCTCACTTCGGCATCGCGCTCGCGCTGCAACTGCTGATGAAGCTGTTCCTGCGACTGGTAGATCTCCGCGCGGGCGGCGCGAATGGCGGCGTCGTACTCGGCGGCTTTCGCATCGGCTTTTGCCAGACTTTCTTCGGCACGCTGGCGGGCTCCCTCTGTGGCTTCATAGCGCTGGCGCAGCACCTTTTCCAGGGGGCGGAAAAACATGTACTTCAGATAATAGTGGAGCAACGCCACCAGGAAAAAAGTGGGCAGGGCTTTCAGCAGAAGTCCGCACAAATCGTGCAAAGTCTTTTCCATGTGGATTCAACTGGAGAGACTACAAGAGCGTCAAATTGAGAAACAACAGCTTAACACCCCTGAAAATCGTAGGCAAGTATGCACACCTCGGACCACCGCCGTGAATGGCGTGCCTCCTTACCATACACCTTTCACCTGTGCCGCGCGGCATCCCAACGGCACCAAAGGGGGGAAACTGTTTCAGACCTGGCCTCCCCGTGCTCTGCCTGGTTTCTCTGGAAGCAATTATAGCAGGGCTGAAGCGCTTCGCACCCCAGGGGGGTCTGGGGTTGGGGGTGGTGGGCGCTTGGCGCCCACGATTCGTTAGAAGGCATAGCGGAGGCCTAGCTGGAGGATTCTTGGGTCGGCGGCGGAGGTGATGCGGCCGAAGAGGGCGGAGTTATAGGTGGTGGTGGGGGCGTTCAGGTTTACCCGGTTGAGGGCGTTGAAGAATTCCGCCCGGAAGCCCAGCTTGTGAGTTTCCCGCCAGGGCATCGGGAATTCTTTGAATAGCGAAAAGTCGACATTGGACAGGCCCGGGCCGACCAGGGTATTGCGGCCGAGGGTACCGAAGGTACCGGGCGCATTGGGCTGGAAGGCGGCGGTATTGAACCATTTGGCGATCTGCTCGCCGCGGGAACGGCCTCCGGGGAGGGCGGGGTTGCCGATGATATCGACACGATCCTGGCCAATGCCGCTGAAGGAATTGTCGAAGCCGGTAGCGATGTTTAACGGCGGTCCGGTCTGGAAGGAGAGAATGCCGTTGACCTGCCAGCCTCCGAGCGCATACTGGAGGGCCCCGCGGCGGTGGAAGCCGGGCAACTGATAGTTGAAGGAGCCGGTGAAGCGTCCGGTACGGCTGAAGTCGGAGAGACCGTAATCCTGGCCGACGCTGCCGTAGGGATGGGCATTGTTGTTGGCTTCCAGCGCGGTGCTGGAAGTCACATCGAGCGATTTCTGCCAGCTATAACCGGCCAGGAAGGTCAGGCCGCTGATGAAGCGGCGCTCCACGCTGATGACCAGGGCGTCATAGTTGGACCAGCCGTAAGTGCCTCCGAAGCTGAGCTGGGTGAACTCGGGACGGGGACGGCGCTTATCGGTATTGGTGAGATTGGCGCCGGGTCCATAGACGGCGGCGTTGAGGTCGGCGGCGTGAAAAAGACCGCGGCCCGCGGAGCCCTGATAGGTGACGCGCAGGATGGTGCTCTGGGGCAGGGCCTGCTCGATGGTGAAGTTCCACTGGTGGATGGATGGATAGCCGAAGTTGGGGTCGTAGGCGACCAGCAGGAAGGGCATGGGGAACTGCTGGCTGGAGGCGATGGGCCGGGAGACGGGGAAGGGGTTGGTGACGCCGCGGTAGGGGTCCTCAAAGCTGTAAGGCGCGGTGATATCGACGCGCACGGAATTGGGCGGCGAGGTGAGCTGGCGATTGTAGCTGAGGGCCACGGTCTGATCGTGAAAGCGGCCATATCCGCCGCGGATGCTGGTTTTGCCGTTCCCGAAGACGTCGAACGCGAAGCCGAGGCGCGGATCGAAGATGCCGTAGCGGGCGGAGGTGCCGGAATCGGGGACTCCGGGATCGCCTCCGGCGAACTGGCCGGGCGGGAGATTGGGGAAGCGCTGCGAGCGCGTGCCGGCGGCATAGGCAGCCTGGTCGAAGACCGAGATCTGATGGCTGGGCACGTCGGTGAACTGGAGAATGGGGTTCCAGCGCAGGCCGAGGTTGAGGGTGAGGCGGCGGTTCACTTTGAACTTGTCCTGGATGAAGGAGCCGTAGAGATTGCGCAGGAGATTGGTATAGAGCGGCGAGATCTGCGAAAAAGTGCTGGGCTTGCCGAGCATGAAATCGGCGAGGTTGTCGCCGGAGAAGCGGGCGCCGAAGGTGGTGCTGCCGTCGGAGAGGAAGTCCTGGTCAAGGATGCTTTGCTCGCGCAGGACGTCGAAGCCGAAATCGATTTCGTGGCGGCCTTTGACCCAGGTCCAGGAGTGCTGGAGGTTGTACTGGTTGCGGGGCACGCGGTAGAGCGCGTTGTAACTGAAGCCGAAGTAGTTGCTGACGGAGACGCGGAGGGTATCGCCTTTCGACAGGATCGGTACATTGAGGCCGACATCCTTATTCCCCGGGTAGTCAGGACCTATCTGGATGTTAGAAGCCCGGCTGTAACTTACGGTCGTGTTGGTCAGCAGAGTCGGCGTAACGGTGTAAGTGTAGGAGAGGCTCACGTTCTGACTTTGCCAGCGCTTATCGGGAACGGCGGTCAGGCGGTTGGACATATCGATGATGGCGGGGTTGTCGAGGCCATCGTAGAAGTAGCGCCCGGAGATGTGCTGCCGCTCATTGATCTGGTGGTCGATGCGGAAGACGTACTGATAGTCGGTCTGGCTGGAGCCTTGCGAATACTGGAGCAGCCCGTTGGAGGATGTGGCGGTGGGGATGGTTTCCAGCACCTTGAGAGAGGCCGCGTCGAGGCGTGACGTGGGGATGATATTGCCGGGAAAAGGCTGGCTGGTCAGGGGGTCAACGAGTTGGCCGGAGAAGCTGGAGAAGTTGCCGGCGCGCTGGGCGGCGGTGGGAACCACGGTAACCGAGGTGGTGGGGCGCTGGCGGATCTGGGTGCCCTGCCAGGATCCGAAGAAGAAGGTCTTGTTCTTGATGACAGGACCGCCGAAGGAGAAGCCGTACTGGTTGCGCTTGAGGCCGTCGTCGGTGGAGGCGAAGAAATTGCGCGCGTTCAGCTTGTAATTGCGTATGTACTCAAACAGCGAACCGTGGAATGCGTTGGTGCCGGCGCGGGTAACCATATTGACCACACCACCGCCGCGGCCGGAGAACTTAGCGCCGTAGTTATTGGTTTCGAAGCTGAACTCCTGGATGGCGTCGGGATTGGGCGCGACGTTGGCGACCTCGGTGTAGGGGTCCTCGTTGATGCCGCCATCGAGCACGAAGGTCGTGGAGTTGCCGCGCCCGCCGCTGGCGGAGATGAGCTGGGAGCCGGATTCGGGCCGGGTGGCGCCCTGGTTATAGGTGCCGGTGCCGATCAGCGTGCCGGGAGTGAGGCGCGTCAATTGCAGCACGTTGCGGCCGTTGAGCGGAAGGTCGCGGATCTGCTCCTGGTTGACTACGGTGTTGAGCGTGGCGGTACGGGTATCGACGGTAGCCGCGTCGGCATTGACGTTGACGGTCTCGGTAACGGCGCCAACCTTCAGAACGATGTTGATGGTGGCGTTCTGATCCACCTGGAGAACCAACCGAGGCACGGTCTGGGTCTGGAAACCGTCGCGATTGACGGTGAGCGAATAGGGGCCGGAGGGAAGAGCGGTGACGACGTAGTAGCCCAGCTCATTGGAGGTCACGATGCGTTCTCCGCCGGTGGCAAGATTACGCACCAGGACTTTCGCGTTGGGAATGGCGGCCTGGGAGTCATCGGTGACGGAGCCGGCTATGGAAGCGGTGGTGCGCTGGGCACGGGCTCCAGGAACAAGAGCCAGTAAAAAGGCTAGAGCTAGGATGCTATTTCGCAGGAATTTCCTCTGATCTGACGAGCGATTCACGGGGAGGCCCCTCCTCTGGTGGAGGCTATCTTATTTCAGGGAGGGGGTGGAATCAATCAGAATTTCGCGGATTTGTGAGGCAAAATACTTTTGTGAATGCGTCGCGAAGAGTCGCGACGCGGCACGCAGGAGTGCGTGCGCTACAACTGGTCCATTTCGGTTTCGAGCATGGCGATGTGTTCGTCTTCTTCGGAGGCCAGTTCCAGGCAGAGGTCTTTTTCGAGGCCGTCGGGGAGCTGGGCGGCGAAGGTGCGGAAGTGATCGCGGGTGCGGCGCTCCATTTCGATGGCGGCCTGGTAAAGGCCGGTGAGCGTAGCGGTGCCGGGGAGGGAGAGATCCTGGAAGAGACTTTCGGCCAGGAGCTTTTCGGCGGCCGGCGTGAGATCGAGCGTCTCGCGATCGAGATGGGCGTGGTATTTCTCCTCCAGCTCGTGGAGGTGATCGAGCTCGGCTTCATAGAGATGCTCGAAAAGCAGGCGATGCTCCGGCAGGCTCGCGCGCTCGCGGGCGAGCTTATAGAAGTAAAAGGAGTTCAGCTCGAACTGGACGGCATCGCGGATGGCGCGGAGCCGCATGGGGTCGCCCAACTCGCGGCTTTCGACTACGGACAGCTTGCCGCCGCAGAGGTGGCACTTGCCGTAAGGAATGGCGAAACCGCTCGATAGCTTGTGGCAGGCGGTGCACTTCCAGGTATAGCGGACCTGGGCGCAGCAGATTTCGTCCTCTTCGAGGACCCGGTGGCACTTGGGACAGGATGACGGCATCAGACGTTCCTCCCATTTATCCCGGCGAGGTATTCCAGCATGCCGCGGGCGGCGCGGCGGCCGGCACCCATGGCCAGGATTACCGTAGCGGCTCCGGTGACGATATCGCCTCCGGCAAATACGCCCGGCAAGCTGGTCATGCCGGTGCGTTCATCGATTTCGAGATAGCCCCAGCGGTTGGTCTTCAGGCCGGGAGTGGTCTGGGCAATGATGGGGTTGGCCGTGGTGCCCAGGGCGTAGATCACGGTGTCGACGTCGATTTCGAACTCGGAGCCGGCGACCGGGACGGGGCGGCGGCGGCCGGAGGCGTCGGGCTCGCCGAGCTCCATTTTTTCGCAGCGGAGTCCGGTAACCCAGCCGGCGGAGTTGCCGAGGATGGCGACCGGATTGGTGAGCCAGTGGAACTGGACGCCCTCTTCGATGGCGTGCTCCAGCTCTTCGGCGCGCGCGGGCGATTCGCGGCGGGAGCGCCGGTAGACGATGTTCACCGATTCGGCTCCCATGCGCAGGGCCACGCGGGCGGAATCCATGGCGGTATTGCCGGCGCCGACGACGGCGACGCGGCGGCCCATGCCGACGGGGGTATCGTAAAGGGGCTGCTGGTGGCCGCGCATCAGATTGACGCGGGTGAGAAATTCGTTGGCGGAGAAGACGCCGTTGCAGGCCTCGCCGGGGATACCCATGAACTTGGGCGAACCGGCGCCGGTGGCGATGAAGACGGCGTGATAGCCCATCTCGGAGAGCAGGCGGGGGATGGTGAAGATCTTGCCGATGACCGTATCGAGACGGATTTCGACGCCGAGGCGGCGCAGGTTTTCGATTTCGGTATCGATGACGAGGTCGGGGAGGCGGAACTCGGGGATGCCGTATTTCAGGACGCCTCCGGCGACGTGAAGGGCTTCAAAGATGGTCACTGTGACGCCGTGTTTGGCCAGGTCTCCGGCACAAGCGAGGCCGGCGGGTCCGGAGCCGATGATCGCGGCGCGGAGAGCCGGCCCAGCGGACGGGCCGGGCACTTCATCCCAGCCGCGGCCGATGGCAAAATCGGCGACAAAGCGCTCCAGGCGGCCGACGGCCACGGGCGCGAACTTGTTGCCGACGACGCAGGAGGCTTCGCACTGCGATTCCTGCGGACAAACGCGGCCACAGACCGCGGGCAGCGCGTTGGACTGCTTGAGGATCTGGTAGGCGCCCTTGAGGTCGCGGTGGGCGAGCGAGGCGATGAAGCCGGGGATATCGATTTCGACCGGGCAGCCGGGCACGCAGCGCGGCTTTTTGCAGCGCAGGCAGCGATCGGCTTCGAGCAGCGCGCCTTCGAGCGTGAGGCCGAGGTTGACCTCCTGGAAATTGTGGGCGCGCTGGGCGGCGGGCTGGTGGGGCATGGGCGCGCGCTCGGGCGGGATATTGCGGATGTTCTTGGGAAGCAGCGGGCCGGGCGGACGCGGCAGCGGATCGGGCGCGGGGGCCAACTCGCAGGGCGCGGCAGCGCGGGTGCCGTTGCCGGCGCGGGGCAGAGCGGCGAGGGCCGCGCTCTCGTTGCGAAAGCGCTCGAGGGCGAGCTGTTCTTCGCGGGCGAAGCGGCGCTGGCGCAGCGCGAGCTCATCGAAGTTCACCAGGTGGCCGTCGAAATCGGCGCCGTCGACGCAGGCGAATTGCATTTTACCGCCCACGGTGACGCGGCAGGAGCCGCACATGCCGGTGCCATCGACCATGATGGAGTTGAGGCTGACGATGGTGGGAATGGCGGCCGGGCGGGTGACCTCGGCGCAGGCCTTCATCATGGGGATGGGGCCGATGGCGACTACTTCCCGGATATCGGGACGGGCGGCCAGGAGGTCCGAGAGCGCGGCGGTGACCAGGCCCTGGCGGCCGTAGCTGCCGTCGTCGGTGGTGACGATGAGGTCGTCGCACCATTCGCGGAAGCGGTCCTCCCAGAAGACCAGATCGCGGGTGCGAAATCCGATAATGGCGGCAGTGCGATTTCCCTGACGCTTATATTCGCGGAGCTGCGGGAAGATGGGCGCGACACCGAGCCCGCCGCCGACCAGGACGACGGTGCCATCGTGCGGATGGATGGCGCTGGGCAGGCCAAGCGGGCCGATGAAATCGAGGATATACTCGCCCTGGCGGAGTCCGAACATCTCCCAGGTGGTTTTGCCTACGGCCTGGATAACGACGGTCACGGTGCCGCGCGCGGCATCGTAATCGGCGACGGTCAGGGGAATGCGCTCGCCGCGCTCGTCGATGCGGGCCATGATGAAATGACCCGGACGGGCGGCGCGGGCCACATCGGGCGCCGCGACTTCCCACAAAAATGTACTCGGCCCGAACTGTTGCCTGATCAGGATGGGATACAAACGACTCCAGCCCCCCACACCGGAAACTCCATTATATCGGAGTTTCCGATGCGTTTCTGGCGATGGGGCGGGCGCAATCAGATGCGGCCGAATTTGGCGACGGCTTCCTTGATGGACTTGAACTTTTCGATGAAGGGATACATGCCGTGCTCGGTGTTGTCGAGCTCCTGGGCGCGTTTGAGCACGTCGGCGGCCTTGGCGCGCGGGACGACGGCGACGCCGTCCTCGTCGGCGACGATGATGTCGTTGGGATTGACCGGAACTCCGGCACAGGTGACGGGCACGTTCATGCCCACGAAGCGGTAGTGGTTGACGGAAGTGGCGGGCGAGACGCCCAGGCTGAAGACGGGGAATTGCAGCTTCTTGATCTGCGGTACGTCGCGGATGGCGGCGTCAATGACGGCTCCGGCAAAACCGCGGACTTTCATGGCGGTGGCCATGAGGCCTCCGATTCCGGCGATATCGGCGCCATCCGGCATCACCATGACATAGACGGAGCCGGGGGCTCCGGCATCAATGGCGTTGAGCATCCCGGAGGAGGCGGCGGACCCATCTTTGTGCTCTTCCTTCTTCATCAGGACGGTGACGGCAGGACCGGCGAATTTGGTGGTGAACAGCGGGCGCATGTGGTGGGACATGTGGGCGCGCTGGCCGCCGTAGAGCTGTTCCATGGCGTCGGCGACGGAAGAGACTTCGACGAGGCGAAATCCTTCGATCAAGGGGTCGCCAGAGGGCTGGGCAAACAGCCAGCCGGCCAGGAGCACCATCGCCAGGCAGACGGAGCAGAGCAGGGCTTTACGTTTCATGAATTTTCCTCACCGAAAATTCTACCTTGGCGCTACGCGCCGGGGGCGCTTCGCTTCGCCGGGGGGGAAAGCGTGCGGCGGCGCTGAGTTGACGGTGGGGGTGGGGGGACGATAGAGTAAAAAGAGTTCATCTTGCCATCCGGCCAATGGTCCCCATCGTCTAGCCCGGCCTAGGACATCGCCCTTTCACGGCGGTAACGGGGGTTCGAATCCCCCTGGGGACGCCATATTTGCACTATTCCACAAAGCCCGGGCGCGGCATGGGGACGTCGAGGCGCAGTTCCTTCGGGATGCGTTCTCGCATCACTCCCAGGCCGGGCCAGGAGTAGCGCTGGTTCAAGTCGATGGTTGCCATGGCCACGGTGCCGCCTTCGGTGGCGATGGCCTGGACTTCACCTCTCGGATCGACAATGAAGGACGGATTGCTGTAACAGGATTGGGCCAGGAAGACGCGATTTTCGAGGGCACGGGCCTTTACCAGCGGCTCGGTGGCTCCCCAGATGGGCAGCAAAATGAGCTCGGCGCCCTGAAGCGCGAGGGCCCGCGACGGTTCCGCGAATTCCGAATCCCAGCAGATCATCATGCCTACCTTGCCGAAGTCGGTTCGAAAGACGGGGTAGGCGTCTCCAGGCGTCAGCCCGGCTTCGATCTCGGTGTAGGGCAGGTGGACCTTGCGGTATTTTCCGACCACCTCGCCCGAACGCCCGATCAACACCGCCGTGTTGTATACCGCCCTCCCTTCGCGCTCGTAGATGCCGGCTGCCACATAGGCCCGCTTGCTGCGCGCCAACTCTCCCAGCCTGGCGGTAGTCGGCCCCGGTACGGATTCGGCCACATCCACGTAAGACTTGCCGGTTCCCGCTACGGTGATGCCTTCCGGCAATAGAATCACGTCCACCGGGCTGGTGACGGTGCGATTCACTGTCTCAACAAAGCGCTCGACACTTTCGGCGGCAGACGTGGTGCCGTGAGGCATGAACTTGATGCTGGCGATGGTGACGCGCCGGGGACGGGGCGCCGGGATCGCTTCCAGCGAGAGGTCGTCCCACCACACGGTTCCCGCGGGCGCGTTGGCTAATAAAAGCTGCACTCGCAGGGTGGAGGCTCCCTCCGGGGCCGGAGCATCCAGCGAAAGGCGCATCCAATCCCCCAGACGCTCGACGGCGTAGGGGAAATCCGGATGCCCGATGCGCTTTCCTGCATCATCCATCCACAACAGCCGGGCCAGCACCTGCGAGGATTCGTAGCGAATGCCTTCCGTGCGATAGTGAGCCACGAAGCGATACCAGGTACCCGCTGTGATGCCGGGGACCGCGTGTTCCCAGCCGCCGAAGACCGCGGGGTTGCTGTTGCCGGAGACCGCCAGGGACCCGGGTTTTCCGCGATAGTGCGCCCGGTCCACAAATGTTCGCGGAGCGATTTCGGGCCGAGGCGCCCAGACCGACCACCCTGCCGGGCGTCCATCGGCATCTCCGTCCCACGCGGAAAACTGCACTCGCCAGGAAGCTGCCCACGCCGGCGCTGCCAACAGTAGCCCCATCCAAACCCATCGCATCGTCGGACCTCCCGAATGCCGACCATCTTATCCCAAGTACTGCGGCGGGGTGATGCGGTTCGTCCGCCTGCTGGCGCGCGGTTCCGTTTCGGCCTATGTCAGAATCGGGGAGATGCGACTGCGAACATCCGCGCGCCTGCTGGTCGTCCTCTTCACGAGCGCCTCCTGTTGTGCCGCAGCCAAACAACACAGCTCTTTTTTTCCACCCCATCTGATCGAGACCGCAAAAGCCAACGCGCAGAAATATCCGTGGGCAGCGAATATGGAGCGGCGCCTCGTCGAAGCGGCGCAGCCGTGGCTAAAGTTTTCCGATGAACAACTGTGGAGCTTCATGTTCGGGCCGGGCATCACCCGCTCGCACATGGTCTGGTCGTCGGGCTATTGTCCCGCGTGCCGGCGGCCGGTCCCCATGTATGACTGGAAGATAGATGCCCTACGGGAGCCATGGAAGGTCCGCTGCCCGCACTGCAACGAGTCCTTTCCGAAGAACGATTTTCACCGCTTCTATCAGAGCGGGATCGACGAACACGGCGTGTTCGATCCGCAGCGCGCCGACCGGTCGCTGCTGTTTCATGCCGAGCACCCTTCGGCCTCCGATCCGCTGCATTCCTTCGGCGTGGATGATGGCGAGGGATACGTCGAAGGCGGCCATCGCTGGCGATTCATCGGCGCCTATTTGCAATACGGACAGTTTCGCCAACTCGTGCTGGACGGCATTACGAAGCTGGCGGCGGCCTATACGGTGACCGGGGATCCCGGCTACGCGCATAAGGCCGCGATCCTGCTGGACCGCGTGGCCGACGTCTGGCCCACCTTCGACTTTGCGACGCAGGGCATCCTCTATGAGTTGCGGCGCTACGGCGGCGGCGCTTCCGGCTATGTCTCCTATTCGATCGATTCCGCCTATGAGGCGCGGCGCCTGGGCATGGCTTACGACGAGATCTTCGACGCGATTCGCCAGGATCGTTCGCTGGTCGAGTTCCTCGGAGGTCAGGCGCGGCGTTATCACCTGGAGAATCGCAAGCAATCGTTCGCCGACATACAGGCGAATATCGAAGACCGGATCCTGCGCGACGTGATCGGCCATCCACTGAAAATTCGCACCAACTTTCCGGGCGTCGAAGGCACGCTCGCGATTTTCCAGACGATTCTCGACTGGCCGGCGAATCGTGCCGAAGTGATGTCCGCGGTGGACGAGATTGTAGCGGCCAGCACGGCGGTCGATGGCCTGAGCGGTGAAAAAGGTCTGAACGGCTATGCCACCATCGCTCCCCGCTATCTCGGAGACTTCCTGGGTCTATATGCGCGCTTCGATCCGGGGCTTCTGAAGACGCTGGTGGAGCGTCATCCGAAGCTGCGCGAAACATACCGCTTCTATGTCGAGATGTGGAGCGCCGGCCAGCAATATTTCCCCAATACCGGCGACGGCAGCCCGTTTGCGCAACGGAATACCGAGTATCCGGCTCTGCGCCTGCATGAAAGCACGGGCGGGATGGATGTCTCCCCTCCCGTGTCCGCCTACACCTACCTGTTGAATCTTTATCGCGCGACGAACGATCCGGTGTACCTGCAAATCGCCTACAAGGCCAATTCCAACAGCGTGCGAGATCTTCCGCACGACATCTTCTCCGCTGATCCGGAAGGAATGCAGAAGGCGGTCGAAAGCACGGTGGCGCGCCTGGGGTCTTTTCCTAAGATCGGCAGCGTGGACAAGCAGGAATGGAAGCTGGCTGTCCTGCGCTCGCGCCGTAATCCGGACGCCGGCGCTGTCTGGATGGATTACGATTCCGTCCCCGGCTCCAGACTGAAGAGTCACTATCACTTCGACGCGCTGAACCTGGGGCTCTACAAAGGTCTCGACCTGTTGCCGGAGTTCGGCTATCCCGCCGTCCAGTTCGGAAGCTGGCATACTCCGCAGGCGCTCTGGCACAAGCAAACCGCGGCCCACAATACCGTTGTAGTGGACGGCAAGAACCAGCAGGGCGGGGATGGCAAGACCACTCTATGGGCGGACGGCCGGCAGTTCCGGGCGATGCGCGCCAGCTCACCCGGCCAATATCAGGGCCGGCAATATGAGCGCAGCCTGGCGATGGTCAATACCTCGGAGCAAGACTTTTACGTGGTCGATATCTTTCGCGTGGTGGGCGGCACAGACCATGCCAAGTTCACGCACGGCACCTTCTCCACTCTGACGCCGGAAGGACTGCGGCTGGAGGCGGCGCCCGATTTCGGACAAGGCACGCTGATGCGGCACTTCCGCGTGGACCCGGATCCGCGGCCGGGCTGGAGCGTCGATTGGAAAGCGGAGGATCGCTATCACTATCTGCCCGCGGATGCCAATGTGCATTTGCGCTACACCGATTTGACGAGCGGCGCCAAGGCCTATACCTGCGAGAGTTGGACGGTGCGCAGTGCGACCTCTACGGAGGAGTACTGGATTCCCACGGTGATGACCCGCCGCCAGGCGGCGACCGGACCGCTCGCTTCCACGTTTGTCGGCGTTTTCGATCCTTATGAAGGCTCTCCCCTGCTGGGCGCGATCCGGCGGCTGCGGCTGGAAACGCCGTCGGGCGCCGCTTATCCGGACGCCAACGTAGCGCTCGAATTGCATCTTGCGACCGGCCGAACGGATCTCCTGGTGGCCGCCGATGTGGAGAATCCGCTGGGGCAGCATCCCTCGCTGGCCTCCGATCATGTGCTGGTAGTGAAATCCGCGGAGGTGCAACTGGCCGGTGAGATGGCCTGGGTGCGGCGCGACCGGAGTGGCCGGATCACTCATCTTGCCCTGGCCAAAGCCCGTTCGCTGCGCGCCGGCGGCCTTCACGTGGAACTGAATCAGCCCGTGGACTTCCTGGAACTGGCGGTGGACTCGAACCAGGTTCATGTGTTGACCGGAGATAGCGCGGATATCCGCGCCATCGAGTTCCAGGGGAAGGCCGTCCGCTGGCAGTAGCGCATCAGCGTACTACTTCGGCTTGCGCTCGGGAGCCTGGAGCGGCCCGGTTAGCCGCATGATGCCCCAGGTGGCGTCATCGTCGCCGGTGCCGTAGACGATCAGGTGGCCGCCGTAGTCTCCGCCGTCCGGATCGGTGTGGACGATCTCCAAGCTGTACTCGTCTCCCTGCTTTGGCGGACGCCAGGCTGGATCGCTTTTGCCGAGGGTCGCGGCCATTTCCACTCGCGCTTCGAGAATGAAATCGCCTTGGCTCTGCTTCCAGGGATTCATGCGGATGGCGTAATCCACCGCCTTTTTTGGAATAGGTTCTTCGACATACGTGCGGCTGGGATCGCCGTGACGCCACCAGGCCCCGTAGGACGGCTTGCGCTCATCGGCAACGAAACAGAAGGCATTATCCCCCTGCCCGAACTGTTCCGGCCGATTGTCGCGGGGAGCTTCGAGGAACCAGCAGATGGCATCTTTGTAGTACCAGCGCTTGGGCTCGTGCTGCGGGTCGGAGACATCGTTGACGTTGTCGTGTACTTCGGCTCCGAAATAGAGATAGCGATGATCCCAGGCGAGGTAATAACGCGCCTGTAGGTCGTTTTCCGGAGGCGGTTCATTGCCGTGATCGGTCAGCCGGTTGCGCGAAGGATCATACCAGGGCGCCTGGCGTACGCGCAGCAGATCCCATACTCCGTCGGTGAAGGCGCGATACTTCCACTCGCTCAGGTCGCCGTCGATTTGCGGGGATCTTTCGAGGAAGGGAACGCGGATGGGGAAGCACTCCTTGTTCCACTTCGCCGGTTCTGCCGGCTGCGCCGCCAGCAACGCAGGCAACGCCAGGAGCGGGACAATCGCACGGATACGCATAATCGATTGTCTGTTGTATCAAACCCACGGAGAAAAGGCTTAGGGAGGTGCGGGCCGCGGGTTGGGTGCGCCCAAGGCATCTTCGAAAAACGTTCGGAAACTCGGCGAGGTCCCGGCTGGGGCACTGGAGGGCGGCGGCACCAGGTGCCCGCCGTATACAGCGAGCTCATGGAAAAACAGGAACCGCCACTTGCCTGGATTGGCGGCACTGGCGGTTACCTGCGCATCGCTCCAGTTCGAGACGACATATTGCACGAACGTCTTCGGAGTGGCGGCCGGAGATGGTGTCCAGAAGCTGACACGCTCGGGATAGTCCGGCAGTTCGGTGATCACCGCACCCGTGCGCCGGAGCGCCAGATCGACAGCATCGTCCAAGCCTTGAAAAGGGCTGGAGAGCCCGGGAGCGCCATCCTGTGTGAGGTTCGGCGAGACGATCGCAAAGATCTCCAGCTTTTTCCCAGCGGCTTTACGAGCATTATTCACGACCAGGAACGTAGAGATGCCGCTCATCAGCCGGGCGCGGGGTGCGGCGTCGAAGGTGATGATGCGGGCGATATCGGCGGCATTGCGGCGGACGCATTCGAACATGGAGAGGTTGGCCCCGCTATGCGCACCGGCCCACAACTCGCGATTGCTCAGATCCGGAATACCGGTCCCCCTCCGGTCCACGGCGTCTCCGCTCCAGAGCACGCCCAGGGCGCTGCGGACCGTGGTTCGCAGGCCACTCATCCCCACTCCTTCGTAGGCCGAGTTGGTATCCACCCCGACCGGAACCAGCATTACGCGGCTGCGCCCGGCCCGGTTAAAGGCGGCCTCCATGCCGACGGGGCGGAAGGCATCGGGCAACCCGCGTCCCTGATCCATGGGATCTGCCGGCGCAGGAGAGCCGGAAGGCTGGATCCGATCTGCGAGCTGATCCACGGCTAAGGTTATCGACTGCTTGCTGGACATGGTAATAGTGACCGTGGGGACGGTCCCCGCGCTCTTGATGCCGGCAAAGGAACTGGAAGGAATGGGGCTGAGGAGATAGCGCGCCAGCAGCCACATGGTGGTGTGATCATGCTGCGTATCGGCGAGCCCCTTGGCATCGGTGGAGTGCCCGAAGGTATTGATGCCCGCTTGTGGCCGCAGGAAAACGAGGTCCGCATCGCCGCCTCCGGGAGCCGGAATCGGGGGGGCGCCGGGCTTGGTCGGCGGGGCCGCACCGGTAATGGACAGCTCCGCGGCATCAGGGATGCAGGCGAACCAGATCATGGGATAACCGTTGGTGGTCCAGCCCAGGACGCGCAGGTGGGTGGGACGGCCCCCGAGCGCGGAGTTCAGGTACCAACCGACTTTGTCGCTGCGGATGGCCCACCATAGCTCGGTCAGGTCTACAAATTCCGCGTTGATGGAGATCTTCAGGGGAGCGATGGTCACCAGCGGATGCTGTCCGGTAAAGCGCCGCCGGGCGCCGCGAGAGAGGCTCACCGTGGTAGAGGTTGCCGTCAAGGTGACGGTATCGATGGCGCACCGGGTGGCAGTGACCAGACCTTTGTCGTCGGTCTGGAACAATTGTCGGAAGGCCAGGACGACGGCCGTTTTTCCACCCGCACTGGCGCTCAAGGAAAAATCCATCCGCAGGTTGGCCGGGTTCGAAGGGGGGACGAAAGGCGCGGAGACCTCCAGGCTGTTGCCGGCGCGTTTGATCGCGAGCGGTGTGGTGGTGGCGCTATCCCAGGTCGACAGATCGCCCGCGGCCACCCATCCAAGGCTGACCGGCCCTGCGCCGGGCGATACCAGCATGAAATTGTCTCCAGCCGGAACCGATTCCGGAGGCTTGCGCGCAGCCCGGATCTGTCTGATGCGTGTTTGCTGCGAACGCGAGCGGGATCCCCATTCCACAATCAACTGGGGTACGGGGGGAGGAATAGCCGGAGCCTTGAGAATCGTGTCCGTCAGCATCAACGCTCCAGGGGCCTATTGCGGCGACGGCGTTTCCTCGGGCGCCTGATCCTGCCCGTCCTGCTCTTCGGGTTCCTTGACGACGGGATCGCAGCCGTCATTGACCCGCTGGATGGCAGTGCGCGTGTTGCTATCCAGTTTGCCGCTTGGCTCGAGCGGCAGATCGGGAAAATGGTCCTGATAGTCCTCCTGAAATTCGCGGACGTCGTCTTCCTCAGTTGCACCTCCGACGTAGCCCAGGTTGTGCAGGCGAGCGAGCGTGGTCTGGTCGTCCGTAGAGCCCGGGAGGTCCACGAACACATTCATCTCAAACTCGAAGCGGCCATTGGGGTCCGGCAGAGAAGGTGCAGACGAAGAGTCTTCGGCTGCGCCAGGCCGGTTCCACTTGACCGTGCACTGCGCCGGGACGTGCAGATCATGGACGGTCAGGAAAGCAGTTTCGGGATCGGCGAAGCCGGCACGGGTCGTCACACCATCGGTAAGCACCCAGGGAGCGCCGGGCAGGGGCGTAGCGGAGCGGTCGAACAGCCGGATCATGTACATCTTGAGAATCCGCTCGCAGGGCGAAGAGTTAGCCATACGGGCGTAGAAGCGGCAGGCGAAGGTGTCGTCCGTGCGATCTTCCAGGCGATCCCGCGGTCCGGTGGAGGGCTGATGCTCGCGCCGGGTTTCGCCTGGCTGCCGGCGCTGGTCGCCGTCGGCAAAGAAACGCCGGCGGCATTTCGCACCTCCCTCGGCCGATGCCGGGCAGGGCCATAGTTCCGGATTGGCCTTGCTCGTGGGCCGGAACAGGTAGATCACGACGCGCCGGTTCACCAGGTTGAGGGCATTGCGATCTTCCTTGGGAAGGCCGTTGTTTTCGTCGGTGGAAAGCAGGCGCAAGGGATTGAACTCACTGCAGCCCTGTACATCCCCGCGAAGTTTCGCATCGGCACCGCGCCCGATGAAGTCCTCAGGCGAGAGCGCGGACGGACACAGCAAGTTCATGTAGCTCTCGATCAGATCATGGCGTTTGGCGGGCGCGCCGGGTCCCAGAGTTTTCCGCATTTTGGCTACGGCGCCGTCCGCATTCCAGTCGTCTCCGCCGAACGGAGAGTCGATCAGGGCCTCCCAAATGGCCGCTTTATGAATCAGCAGTCCGTAGACGGCACGGGCACGGCGTCCGCTGAGCTGCTTGTTATATTCGTCGTCGCCTACGGGATCGGCATGTCCGAACACAGCAAGCGGGGGAAGATCGCTGTTCGGATTGGCGCGTTTGAGGCGGAGTGCGGGCAATTCGCTCAGAACTGCAGCGGCGTTAGGATTGACGAAAGAAGAATCGAACTCGAAGACAACATCGGTGAGGCTCAGGCACGCGATCGACACCAGATCGATGCTGATCACGTTGAATTCCTCGCCTGTAGCCGGAGCTACCCGCAGGGTTACCAGATCCTGCGCGGCATGTTCCCCTACCGTGCCGTGTTCGGAAGCTTTCAGAAGGACCGAATCCCCATCCGGCATATCCCTTCCTCCCCGAGGACTGTTACCTACGTTAGCATCGGCGTACTAGAAGTGGGGAATCGCTCTATACATTGACTTCACACGGCCGGGCGCGATACCATCTCCCCCATCCAGTTAAGAGGTGAGGTCCAAATGAAATTCAGATTCCTAGCGGTATTGTGTGCACTGGTGTCGCTATGCGCGCCGGTACCCTCTTTTTCGCAGTCGGTAACGGCAAAGGCGGTCGGTATCGTGACCGATCCTTCCGGAGCCATCATTCAAGGCGCCAAGGTCACCATTCGCAACCAGCAAACGAATCAGGTTCGTACTGGTACGACTGACAACCTGGGGAGCTATGAGTTTACGTTTCTGCCTATCGGCTCTTATACATTGAGTGTCGAAGCGGTTGGATTCCAGCGCGCGGAAGTGAGTTCCTTCCAGCTCAACGTAGATCAGGTCGCACGCGTGGACGTGAAGCTGAGCGTGGGGCAGGCCGCGGAAACCGTGGAAGTACAGGCCGGCGCCGTGCTGCTGCAGACCGAGGACGCTACAGTGGGCACGGTCATCGACAGCAAGAAAGTAGTCGAACTGCCCCTGAACGGCCGATCGTTCGTGCAGCTTGCGCTGCTCACCCCTGGGGTAAATCCCGGAACCCCTGGCAGTATCACGGTGCGGCGCTTGCGTGGATCGGTGGGGCAGGCGGTAGGTATGTCCGCCAACGGAGCCCGCGATACGCAAAACCGCTTCTACTACGACGGCATCGAGGCGATGGATCTGGACAGCTACAGCTTCAGCTTTTCGCCTTCGATCGACGCCATCAACGAGTTCAAGGTGCAGAGCAGCACGTACTCGGCCGAAGTGGGCGGCTCACCGGGAGGCCAGGTCAATCTCACCACCAAGAGCGGGAGCAACCTGTTTCACGGGACGCTGTGGGAGTTCAATCGCAACGACGCGTTCACCGCGTTGAACGGATTTCAGCCCCGCACGCCCGGGGCCAAGCCGCCGCGGCTGAACCGCAATCAGTTTGGCGCCAACCTGGGCGGTCCCGTTCTGCTGCCTAAGCTCTACAACGGAAAAGACAAGACATTTTTCTTCTTCAACTGGGAGTCCGGGCGCCAGGTTTCCGGATCCTTTGGCGGGCAGGCTTACGTGCCTCCCGCCGCTCTGCGCACGGGCAACTTTGCAGGAGCGGCCACCATCTACGATCCGCTGACCAAGCAGCCATTCCCCAACAACGTGATTCCGACCACGCGCATCGCCAGCTATGCCAGCAAGTTTCTGAGCGACTGGGTGCCGCAGCCGAATACCAATGAAGCGGGAATCAACTTCCGCGGCGTGCCTGCTTCGGCTCCCATCACGCAGGACCAGTACGTGAGCCGTATCGATCATGTGTTCTCCCCGCGGGACACGATGAACGGCAGCTACATGTACAACATACAGGCGGACGATACCACCCCGATCTTCGGCTTCGATACGCGCGGGAATCGCGCCCGGGCGCAGAATCTCAGCCTTGCCGAGGTACACGTGTTCAGCCCCACCATCATTAACGAAGTGCGTGTAGGATGGGATCGCTTTTTCGAGCACGAGTTTTTCGGAACCACGGGCAATTCCAAGTACGATATCGCCAATCAGCTTGGCATTCCGGGCGTATCGACCGACCCGCGCAACTATGGCCCGCCCACTTTTAGCGCCGGTTACGATATGCCGGTCGTCCGTTCCATCGGTCCCCGCGACCGTTTGAACC
>CAZMRK010000797.1:0-10325 GCA_964568355.1 uncultured Solibacteraceae bacterium
CATCTGGCTCATCCTCGGCCTGGCCATCTACTTCACCTACGGCCGCAAGCACAGCCGGGTCCAAAACTAACCCGTAGCGCCCGATTCATCGGGCCGCGTCGACGCTCTCGTCGACGCCGCTGTTCGGAACCGCGCGCGCCACCCAGCGCGGCGTCAGGTTCATGTCGATGAGGATGCGCATCAACTCGCCAGACGAATTTCGTATCCGTGTGCCAGACGGGCGGCGGAGGCCAGCGCCTCGCGAATATCCGGCTCTTCGAGATACGGAAAGTCGGCGAGAAGTTGTTCGATCGCTCGGCCGGCTGCAAGTGCTTCGACGATCATGCCTACCGTCACACGCATACCCCGAATACAGGCCTTGCCGCCCATGACCTCGGGAACTATCGTAATGCGCCGGAATTCGTCCACGCCGCCATCGTAACGCATCCGAGTCTGTTACCGGACCGTTACAAACAGCGGAGCGATCGACACCAAAGCCAGGCCGCACAGAAACAGGCCGAGCATCGCGGTGGCCAGCGCTTTCACCTTGGTATCCGCCCCGGCGAACTCCTTCCACACCAGGATCCCCCACAGCGCGCTCACCATCGTGGCGCCCTGTCCGATCGCGTAGCTGATCGCCGGTCCCACCTGCACCTCCGGTGGCGTGCTCGCCGCTACAAAATTGGCAATCGTCCCGGTGCACCAGATGATGCCGCCCAGGAATCCCAGCAGGTGCTGGCGGATGCTGCCGCGGAAGTAGTCCAGGAACTCCACCGGTTGCCCCTCCACCGGCAAGTTCATGAAGAACAGGTTGAATACAAACGTGGACGTGAACACTCCCACCGTGAATACGAAGCCGATCGCATAGGGCCCGAGACCGAAATCCCCCTGCTTGCCCTGTTCCACCAGCGGATAGAACGATCCCATCAGCACCCCGCTCACCAGGCTCAGAATGACGCCCTTCAGCGAAACCTCCATGCGCGTCGAGCGGGCTCTCCCCGCGCGTGCCTCCTGCTCCAGGCGGATCAGCGCCAGGCTGCGATACGCAAGCGCGTCCAGCACAATCGCCGCCACGATAATGGCGCAGCCGGTGAACAGCAGGATCGGGTTGCCCTGCGGCTTGATAAAGTAATTCCACACCACGCCGATGATCAGCGCCAGGCCGATGGAAACCGGGAATGCCACCGCCAGGCCCGCCACCGCGATGGCCGCCACCAGCAGCATATTGGCTAGGTTGAAGATCACGCCCGCGCCGAAACCATAGGCGACGGAGTGCCTGCTGGCGTGAGACAGATCGTCCAGAAAGGAAAATCCGTCGAAGCCCAGATTGCCCGCGGTGAACGCGTACAAAAGCGCGGCGGCGAGCACCCCGAACGAGTAATCGAAGTAAAACAGCTCGAAGCGCCACTTACCGGCCATCTTGTACGTATTGGCCCATGATCCCCAGCAAAGCATGCTCAGGAGCATCAGAACGAGGGCCGCGAGATAACTTTGGGGCAGAATCATGAACGTTCCACTACGAAGTGTGAGCGTACAACGTTGTCCTAGGACGGGTCAAGGCGACGGGCCAGCGTCGGCGGATGGCCTGGGGACTGCCGTACAACCAACGGCCTAGGAGAATCCCGGCAGTCCGGAAGAGGCGTCACGGCGTAGTAGTTGAGGCCGTAGCGAATGTTGCGATGCACCGGCTCCATACAGACCTCGTCGCGCCGGTCCGCAATCTCGCGCCAGAGAGGCTGCGCGGAAACAGTCCGGTCCAGCACGGGAATGGTTCGGACCTGCAGCTCTGCCACTCCCGCGGTGACGGCGAGTCCCATCACCGCCACGGCCACGCCGCGATGCCGGCGGCTCTCCAGCCACCACACGGCCGCCCCAACGGCCGGCGGCAGGGCCCAGGTCCAGTCGAACGCCGGACTTCCCGCGCGCGAAAGACCCACGGCCAATATGCGGGGCAGCATCGCAACGGCAAAAGGGATCGCGGCCAGGCTCAGAGCGCCCGCGGCCAGCAGCGCCCGCGCCCGCACCGCTTCCGCCAGCGCCAGGCCCATGAGGGCCGCCGCTCCGGGCAGTAGAGGAAGCAGGTATCCCGGCAGCTTGTTCGTGGAGAGCGAAAAAAACAGGAAGCCGAAAACCACCCAGAGCGCCAGAAAACGCCGCGCCGCGTCCCGATAGAACGACCGGCGAACCAGCAGCACGAGCACCGGCGACCACGGGAGCAGCGCTCCCACCAGAACCGGCACATAGAACCAAAATGGCTGCTGATGTTGCAGCGAATCCGTCGCGAAGCGCTCGAAATGGTGTTCCCAGAAGAACTTCTGCAGGAAGACGGGGCCGTTGCGGAGATAGCACAGCAGATACCACGGCAGCGCAATCAGGAAAAACGGCGCCGCCGCTTGCGGTCGTAGCCAGTCGAGCAGGCGGCGCCGGCCGAACCAGAGCAGAGGCGCGGCCAGGACCAGCGGAACCAACCCCTTGGCCAGTACGGCGACCCCCAGCCAGCCGGAGACCCACGGAAGCACTCGCGTCTCGCCTCGCTCCACCCAGTCGAGTGCGAGCAACATGGCTACGCTGAATGCCGCGGCCATGGGAAGATCGGTGACGCCGATGTGGCTATAAGCCAGCCATCCGGCGCTGGTGCCCAGCATGACAGCCGCGAACCAGCCCGCCGCAGCGCCAAACCGGCGTTCCAGCAGGCGCTGATAGAACACCAGGAACGCCACCGAAACCAAAGCCACCGGCAAGCGCGGAGCCAGATCCTCCCCCAACCCGGCCCGGAAGGCGCCGGCCGTCATCCAGTACAGCAGCGCCGGCTTTTCAAACCACGCGTCACCCCACAGGCGCGGGGTAATCCAATCGCCGGAACGAGCCATCTCCCGCCCGATCGCCGCATACCGAGGCTCGTCCGGCCCCAGCAAACCCGCCCCATCCAGCCCATAAAAATAAAGAAAAAAGAGAGCAGGAACCACCGCCAGCCAAATCCACGGAGTTCGCCGCCCTATTGTGCTCTTCATGAACGACTAATTTGAGCTACCATCCGCCCCTGCAAACGCCCGCTTCATCGACCGGCCCACGTCTTGCTCGTCCGCCCATTACCAATCTGCCTCTTACCGAGCCGCGACCGTGAGGGAGCGGTCCGCTCAACCTCAAACCGCATCCCCGAGAAACACCGCCATCGGTTCGCCCTGCTCCTCGACAACGTACCGGATCGCATTCCGCACCTCCTCATCCTTCCACAGCCATCGCGTGCTCCCATGGCGCGCCCAGCGCCTTCGCCCGGCTCCATCGCGCCCCAGGCGGTTCAAGCCCCGGCTGGCATACGACTTAAAATCGCTCATGACTTTCTCGGGCGGGACCTCGGCCTCCACGACGGCATGCACATGATTCGTTCGCACATGCGCAGCCAGCAGACACCAGCCGCGGTGCAAGCAGACCTCCCGCAGGGCCTTCAGAACGGCTGTCCGGTCATCCTGGCCCAGCCAATACGACGCCTCCTTCATCCGTTGACACTCCGCCGAAGCCCGTTGCGGGTTCGCCTCTAGCAGTCTGCTCCCCGGCAGATTATGCTGCCGGTCGACGGAACCCGATGCATCTCCGTGCAGGTGCCCGCCATAGCACGCAAACGTGATGAAGTATCTCACGCTCCCTTCTTTACCGATCTTTGCCAACCGTTACCGAGCCGCGACCGTGAGGGAGCGGTACGCCGTCCACCGCTCCATACCGCGCACACCAGCCGTCTTTACCGAGCCGCGACCGTAAGGGAGCGGTTTTGCCGCACCCGCCTTCATTATGATGGTGTATCGGACCAGGATTCAAACTTATAATGGTTCTAATGGGCAGATTGGGAATGATGGCCGCGGGCTTGCTCCTGGCGGGGCGTCTGGGCGTTGCGGATGTGAGCCAGTGTGCCTGCGACATCGGCAAGCCGGAAACCATGGCCGCTCGGGAGTGCGGGCTCTGCCGTGAGGCGGAAAAACAGCCGGTCAGCCCAGCCATCTTCTTCCTGAAAGACATCAATCCCCGCAAGCCCAATCGTATGCTGGTCCTGCCCCGCGGCCATCTTAAAGGCCCCCATGACCTGTTCGATATGAGCGCCGAGGATCGCCTGGTGCTCTGGTCCGCCGCCATCGAGAAAGCCAAATCGCTCTGGGGCGACCAGTGGGGCCTGGCCGTCAACGGCGATGAAAGCCGCACCCAGTGCCACATGCACATCCATATCGGAAAGCTGCTGGACGGGGTGGAAACGCCGAACTTTATCGTCGTGGACGGGCCCGCCCAGATTCCCGCTCCCCCGGACGCCAGCGGACTATGGGTCCATCCGGCCGGCGGGAAACTGCACGTGCACACAGGGGAGATCATCACCGAGACGGTACTGCTAAGGTAAGACAAATCTGATGCTGCTGGAAATCGCGAAACTGCCAACCGCCGAAAATTCGGCGATCCATTTGAATCCGGCCGACAATATTGCCGTCGCCCGGGTCCCCCTCTCCGCCGGTACCGAACTGCGCATCGCCGGCCAGACCGTTACGGTGCGGGATGCTGTGCCCGCGGGACATAAAGTCTCGCTCCAGCCGATCGCGGCCGGAGAGACAGTCCACCGCTACGGCCAATCCATCGGACGTGCCAAGGTGGCCATCGAGCCCGGACGTCACGTGCACACGCACAACCTGTCTTACGAAGAGATCGCCTTCGCATACGAATTCCCAGCCGGCGAGATCCCTTTCCCCGAGCCCCAAAACGTCCCCACCTTCCGCGGATATTTGCGGGAAGACGGCCGGGCCGGCACACGCAACTACATTGCCGTGGTGGCGGCCAGCAACTGCGCCGCGCACACCGCGGAACTGATTGCGCACAGCTTTGAGGGTGAGACGCTGCCTCCCAACGTGGACGGCGTGGTGGCCTTCCCGCACGGCGAAGGCTGCGGCCACTCGATCGGACCGGATACGGACCAGTTGAGGCGCACCCTGGCCGGCGTATTGGCTCACCCGAACGTCTCGGCGGCCGTTATTCTCGGGCTGGGATGCGAAGTAAACCAGATCGATCATTACCTCGGTCCGAACGCCCCGCGCAGTAGCCGCCTGGTCGGCATGACCCTGCAATCGAGCGGGGGAACGCGTGCTACCGTCGAGGCCGCGCATCGCGAGATCGCGCGCCTCATGGAGCAGGCATCGGCGGAGCAGCGCGTGGAGATCCCGGCCTCCAAGATCACCCTCGGGCTCAACTGCGGCGGCTCGGATTCCTTTTCCGGCATTACGGCCAATCCCGCGCTTGGCGTTTGTTCGGACATTCTCGCGCAACACGGCGGCACGGCGGTTCTGGCCGAGACGCCCGAAATCTTCGGCGCCGAGCACCTGCTGGTCAAGCGCGCCCGCAATCGCCAGGTGGGAGAGCGCCTGCTCTATTTTGTCGAGGGCTACAAAGCCTACCTGCGGCGATTCGGCGGTAATTTCAACGATAACCCCTCGCCGGGGAATAAGGAAGGCGGCCTCACCAACATCCTGGAGAAGTCCCTGGGAGCGGTGGCCAAGGCCGGCAGTTCTCCGATGACCGACGTAGTCGACTATGCCGAGCCCGTCCATACTCCCGGTTTTGTCTTTATGAACACCCCGGGCTACGACCCGGTATCGCTGACCGGGCTGGCCGCGGGCGGCTGCAACCTCATCGCGTTTACCACCGGACGCGGCAGCGCCATCGGTTTCCCCAACATTCCGGTCATCAAAATCGCCAGCAACAGCGCCACGTATCGGCGCATGCAGGACAACATGGACTACAACGGCGGCGCCATCGCCGACGGCGAAAAGACACTCCAGCAGGCCGGCCAGGAGATTTTCGAGATCCTGCTGCGAGTGGCATCGGGAGAGAAGACCTGCGCCGAGAGGCTGGGCCATCAGGAGTTTGTGCCATGGCGCATCGGGCCGGTGATGTAACGATGGCCGTTCGGGCCGCTGCCCTGGAATAGAGATACATGTCACGACTTGCACTGATTGCTTCCTTGTTGATCGTTCTGCTGGCCGCGGCCTTGCTATCCGCCCCCGGCCCAGCCGCCAAACCTACGGCGCTCGACAAACCCACGCTCGAAGCCTATGTGCGGCACCTGTTCGTCTGGGGTCCCCAGATCCACGTGGAGATCGGCACGCCCAAGCCCGCTCCCATGCCGGGCTTCGTCGAGGTGGTGGTGCACGCCTCGGCGGGCAACGCCAGCCAGGACTTTCCGCTGTATATCTCGAAGGATGGGCAGCACATTGTCCAGGGCAATGTCTACAACGTCGCCCAGAATCCCTTCAAACCGGACCTGGATAAGCTGAAGACCGACCTGCGTCCCAGCTTCGGAACTCCCGGCGCACCAGTGGTGCTGGTGGAGTTTACCGACTTCGAGTGTCCCTTCTGCAAAGAAGAAGCCAAGCTCCTGCGCGAGAACGTGAAGACCGCCTATCCCAAGCAGGTGCGGCTGTATTTCATGGATTACCCGCTGTCCACGATCCATCCCTGGGCCAAGGCAGCCGCTATCGCCGGGCAGTGCATCTTCCAGCAGAATCCGAACGCTTTCTGGGATTACCACGACTGGATCTTTGAGCATCAGGGCGAGATCAACCCCGAGAACCTGAAATCCAAGATTCTGGATTTCGCCAAGGGTAAAGAGATTGACGCATTGCAGCTCACCCGCTGCATGGACACTAAGTCCACCGAGGCAGCCGTCGACAAAGCCATCGCCCAGGGCAAGTCTCTGAACGTAACCTCGACGCCGACCTTGTTTATCAACGGCCGTCGGGTGGTGGGCCGCTCGGACTGGCCCACGCTGCGCAGTATCATCGACTACGAGATCGAGTATCAAAAGACAGCCAAGAATGCCGGGGAAGACTGCGGTTGTGAGCTGAAGATTCCGACACCCGGCCTGCAGTGATTTGCTTTTTTCGCACTCCGAAGGGGTAGTAAACCATGAAGGGCACGTTTCGCAGGATCGCCAGCCTGGCGCTGGGCGCGTTGTGGGGAATCCAGGCATTTGCTCTCAGCGCCACCATCAGTCCCGAGCAATACCTGGACGACATCAAGTTTCTGGCGTCGAAGAACATGAAAGGCCGGGCGTCGGGATCGCCGGAACTGGAGAAAGCGGCGGCTTACATCGCCCGCCACTTCCGCGAGTTCGGGCTCCAGCCCATCGACGGCAAGAGCTACCTGCAGGCCTTCCAGGTGACCACCAACGCCAAGCTGGGCGACACCAATCACTTCGAAGCCGTGGTGAACGGCGAGAAGCACGCCTTGAAATTCCGCGAAGAGTTCACGCCGTTTAATTTCTCCGCCGCTGGCCCGCTGGCCGGCAGCGTGGTCTTCGCCGGATACGGCATCACGGCACCGGAGTATAACTACGACGACTACGCCGGCATCGACGTCAAGGGCAAGATCGTGCTCCTGCTGCGGCACGAGCCGCAGGAATTTGACGAGAAGAGCGTCTTCTCCGGCAAGATCTACACCGAGCATGCCCAGTTTTTCAGCAAAGCCAGCAACGCCAAGATGCACGGCGCGATCGGCGTCATTCTGATCAACGACCGTGCCAACCATCGCGGGGAATCCGATGAGCTGGAGAGCTTCGCCGCCAAGGTAGGGCCGGATAACGCCGGCATCCCGTTCGTCCAGGTCAAGGCCGATACGGTCGAGAACTGGTTTTCCGCGGCGGGCAGGAACCTGGACCAGATCGCCGCCGCGGTCGACAAGGATCTCAAGCCGCAATCCTTCGCCTTTCCCGACAGCGTGCACATTCAAGCCCGGCTGGATATCGAACGGCTGGTCAAGACCGTGCACAACGTAGCCGGATATCTGCCCGGCGCCAGCGATGAATACATCGTCATCGGCGCTCACTACGACCATCTGGGCCTCGGCGAACAGTTCTCCATGGCGCCGTCTCTGGCCGGCACCGTCCATCCGGGCGCGGACGATAACGCCTCCGGCACGGCGGGGGTAATCGAACTGGCGCGCTGGTTCAGCAAACAGCCCAGGCAGAAACGCGGCATCCTGTTCCTGAGCTTCGCCGGCGAGGAACTGGGGCTGCTGGGCTCCAGTTACTACGTGAATCATCCGACCTTCCCTCTGGAAAAGGCGGTGGCCATGATCAACATGGATATGATCGGCCGGATCCGCGAGCATAAGGTCTATATCGGCGGCGTGGCGACCGGCACCCACATGAAAGAGATGGTGCAGAAACTGGCGGCGCATTCCTCCCTGAACATCGATTTCTCCGATACCACCGGCTACGGATCGAGCGACCATACCTCTTTCACCACCAAGCAGATTCCGGTACTGTTCTTCTTCTCTGGGCTGCACAGCGACTATCACAAGCCCAGCGACACCTGGGACAAGATCGATGCGCCCTCCGCCACCCAGTTGCTCTCGCTGGTGGCCGACATCAGCGACCAGTTGCGCGAGAACGCCGAACGGCCGATGTTCGTACGCGTGCGCGAGCCTGCGCCGCACGGGGGCGCGGTCGCCGGATCGGCTTCCGGCGGTGGCTCGGGATACGGGCCGTGGTTCGGCAGCATCCCGGACTTCGGGGAAGGCACCAAGGGCGTAAAGTTCGCCGATGTCCAGCCCGGTTCTCCGGCCGAAAAGGTGGGCCTCAAGGCCGGCGATATCCTGGTGGAGTTCGACGGCAAGCCGATCGGCAACCTGTATGATTTCACGTACGCGCTGCGAGCCAAGAAACCTGGCGACGAGGTGCTGGTGAAAGTCATGCGCGGAGACAGCCCGGTGGAAGCTAAGGTACTGCTCGCCAAAAGGCGCTAATGGAGTAACATTGAGGTGACTATGGAATTTCCCCGCCTGTACCTGGTCCGTCAGAACTTTCCGGATCGCCGCATTGCCGATGTCGCCGGAGAGGTGAAAAAGCAGCTCACGGCCTCGCCGTTCGCTTCCCGTCTCAAGCCCGGCTCGCGCGTCGCGATTGGCGTGGGCTCGCGCGGCATTCACAACATCGCGACCATCGTGCGCTCCGTGGTGGAGTACTGGAAGTCGCTGGGCATGCAGCCCTTCATCTTCCCGGCCATGGGAAGCCACGGCGCGGCTACCGCGGAAGGCCAGGCGGATGTGCTGGCACATTACGGTATCGTGCAGGAGACCATGGGCTGCCCGGTCATCAGTTCGCTGGAAGTGGTGTCAGTGGGCAAGACGCCGGAGGGCATCGAGGCCTTCATGGACCGCAATGCCTTCGGGAGCGACGGCGTTATGCTGGTGGGCCGGGTGAAGTGGCACACCGATTTCGCGGGCAAGATCGAAAGCGGCCTGTTCAAGATGATGGCCATCGGACTGGGGAAGTTCGCCGGCGCGCAGCACTATCACACCTACGCTTATAAGCTTGGCCTGGAGCATGTGATCCGCAGCATCGGGCGGCAGGTGTTGAAATCCGGAAAGATTCTAGGCGGACTGGCCATCCTGGAGGACGCCTATCACAACACCGCCAAGCTGGATGCAGTGCCGGTGGAAGTGATGGAGCAGCGCGAGGAAGAGAATCTGGCCCTGGTGAAATCCTGGATGGGGAAGGTCCCCATGGACCTGGACGTCCTGATCCTGGACCAGATCGGCAAGAACATCAGCGGCGCGGGTATGGATACCAAGGTGGCCAACCGTAGCGTCCACGGCGCCTACAATCCCTGGCCCAATACACCCAAGTTCGAACGCATCTTCGTGCGGGACCTGAGCGACCTGAGCTACAACAACGCCGTCGGGCTGGGCATGGCCGATGTAGTGACCGATCGCCTGGTGAACCGTGTCGACTGGGTGCCGACCCGCATCAACTCCCTGACCGCGTCCACGCCGGCGGCCATTCGAACGCCGATGCATTTCCCCACCGATCGCGAATGCCTGGAGCGCGTCTATCCCACCGTGGGCAAGTTCGATCCAAAGGAAGTGACGCTCGGCTGGATCCGCAACACTATGGAGTTGACCCCGATCCTGCTGAGCGAAAACCTGCTGCCCCAGATCCGCAAGAATCCGATCCTGGAAATCGTGGGAGATCCGCGGCCGATGGAATTCGACGCCAGCGGCAACCTGGTAGACATGCTGGTTTCCGCCGGCGAGACCGTCCCGGCGCACTAATACACCGCTCCCTCACGGTCGCGGCTCAGTAAGTTACCGAGCCGCGACCGTGAGGGAGCGGTTATTTCAGGATTCCTACCTTCTTGGCCGCGGCTTGGAACGCTCGTAGAGCTTGGTCTAGCTGCTCTTGCGTGTGGGTGGCGGTCACGATGGTGCGGACGCGGGCCTTACCCTTGGGCACGGTCGGGAAGCCGATTCCAGTTGCCAGCACACCTTCTTCGAACAGCGCGGCGGATAGCTGATACGCCAGGGCGGCCTCGCCGGCC